>CAKUMQ010000029.1 GCA_934667845.1 uncultured Eubacteriales bacterium
GCGGTTGCGTTGGACGGCGAGGCGGCGGCAATGGAGGACGGCGCCGACACCGTGATCGGCAGCGGCGGAACGCGTCAGTCCGGCGGACATGCGCAGCGTCTGGCATTGGCCAGGACGCTGGCTCACCCGCGCCCGGTCACGATCTTGGACGACCCGTTTTCCGCTCTGGACCGTAAAACAGAGGATGCGGTATTTGCCAATTTACAGGACTATGCGAGGGACAGAATCGTATTCCTGATCTCTCACCGGTTGTATCACTTCCCGCAGATGCAAAAGGTGATCTTTATGGAGGACGGCAAAACGACCGTCGGCACACATGATGAGCTGATGGCGTCCGTTCCGGCTTATAAAAGTCTTTACGAAAGTCAGACGGGAGGCGGCGGACATGAGGAAGAATAAGACCGGCGTTTTCGGGGCGGTTTATACGGCTGCGCGGACGCACCGTTTTCTGACTGCGGGGACGCTCCTGTGCGTGGCGGCATCGGTCGTGGCGTCCCTGATCCCGCCGCTGCTGTTGGCGCGTGTGATCGACCGCCTGACCGGGGGACTTCCGCTGACCTTTGCCGCTGTGCTGCTCTATTTCGGAAGCCTTGTGCTGGAGGGCGTGCTGTCATCGGCACAGGAGACGCTGCTGGTGTTTTTCGGTCAGAAAATGACCCACGCCCTGCGCTCCGAAATGTCGCAAAAGCTCACCCGGCTGCCCGCAGGTACGCTTGTTTCCCAAAATCCCGGCGAAGTTGCCGCGCGCTTTTCGGGCGATGTGGATACCGTGGAGGCGCTGTTTACCTCCGGCATCATCAGCATGATCGCAGATGCCTGCCGCATTCTGTCGATATTGGCGGTCATTGCGGTCAAGAATACCGGGCTTGCCCTTGTTTTGCTGGTGGTGCTCCCGCTTTTTGCTGTTTTTACGCGCCATGTGCAGAAGAAAATGTTCTCCGCTCAGCTCGACAATCGCCGCGCCGTGGCTGCCGTGTCCGGACAGGTGCCGGAGACCCTGCACAACATACGGACCATTCACGCGCTCGGAACGGAGAGCTATATGGAGCGCCGCTACGACGAGCGCATTGACGAAAGCTATGCCGCGGTGGAAAAAACAAACTTTTATGATGCGATCTATTCGCCCGTGGTGCTTTTACTGAACGCTGCGGTGGTCGGGATCGTCATGCTGCTCTCCGCCTCCGGCAGGGCGGAGATCCTCGCCCTGTTCGGTATGTCGGTCGGTACATCGGTGGCGGTGATCAACTATATTTCCCGCATTTTCTCCCCGATCGAAAGTCTCGGCATGGAAATACAGACCATTCAATCGGCCATGGCCGGCGTCAGGCGGATCGACGCTTTCCTTGCCCAGCCGGAGCGCGTCATTCCGCCGGAGAAGGCGACGGCGGCGCGCGGCGATATCGTGCTTTCCCATGTCACCTTCGGATACGGTGAAAAGCCCGTGCTGCGCGACTTTTCCCTGACGGTAAAGGAGGGCGAACAGGTCACGCTCGTCGGCAGGACCGGAGCCGGAAAAAGCACGGTGTTCCGGCTTCTGCTCGGGCTTTACCGCCCGGAATCTGGTACGGTCAGCATCGGCGGCACAGATGTTGCCAATATTCCCGACTGCCAACGGCGCTCCTGTATCGGCTGTGTGGAACAGCATTTTTCCCGTGTGCCGGGGACAGTTATGGATCAGATCACGCTTTCCGACCCGAGCATATCCGCGGAAGCGGCGCAAAACGCGGCGAAGCTCGCCGGGATGGACGAAACGATCCGGGCGCTTCCGGGCGGCTATGCTGCTGTGTGCACAGAGGGCATGTTTTCCCAGGGGGAGTGGCAGCTTCTTTCCATTGCCCGTGCCACGGCGGCGGATCCGGCTGTGCTGCTGCTTGACGAGATCACCGCCAATCTCGATGCCGAAACCGAAGCCCGCGTGCTGAAAGCCCTGCGCCGCGCCTCAAAGGGGCGTACCGTGCTGTCCATCTCTCACCGGATCTACGAAGATCTCGGCGGGAGAACCGTGGAAATTCAGGCTGGCAATAAATAAGCGATATACCACCCCCCTTGCGCGCTCTTGTGCAAGTAACCCTTGCGGCGCAGCTGATTTTGGGCATAAGAAAACCGGATACCGGTCCGGCAGCCGTGTGGTGCCGTTCCGGTATCCGGAAAATTATCGGGGAGAGGATAGGGGAGAGCAGGCGGGAGTTATCCCGCAGCTTCCTCAGTTGCGGCAGGCTGCTCTGCGGCGGCAGCCGACTCCTGCCCGATCTCTTTGCCGAGGTAAGCGGGCATCTGGATGCCTGCCATTTTCAGCGTTTCATTGAGCGGGGGCACAGCCTTCATCATGCCGGAGAGAAAATCCGCCGTTGTGGAACGGCCGTCCTTGCCGGACATGCTGTCCCAGACCGTCACCTTGTCGATATTGAGGTTCTTGATGGCGTCGACCTGGATGCGGGTCAGCTCCTCGATCTTGTCGGTCAGCATCAACTGCACCGCCGCATCGGGGCTGCCGCCTGCCGCCTTGACCACGCTTTCGAAACCGGCAGCCTGCTTGCTGAGCAGCTCCTGCATACCGCGTGCCTGCGCAGCCATTTTGGCGAAGATAGCGTCCGCTTCACCCTGTGCCAGCCGGCGCGCCTTTTCGGCTTCGGCTTCGGCTTCCAGCACGCGCTTCTCTTTTTCGATCTGCGCCTTGACGATGATATCGGCTTGCTGGGTGGCAAGCTCGCGGGCGGCACGCGCCTTTTCGGCAGCCTGCTCGGCCACATAGGAATCCTCGCGTGCTTTGGCTTCGGCGAGCTTCTCTGCCGTTACGGCGCGGCGCAGCGCCTCGGCTTCCTGCTCACGGCGGGTGGCGTCGGATCTGGCGACATTGGCCTTGGAGGTGTTTTCACCGTCTACGGCGGAGGCGTTCGCAGCCGCCACGGAGATACGCTGGTCACGTACGGCGTTGGCTTCACCGATGGAACCCTCGCGGTTTTGCTCTGCCACGGAGATACGCGCCTCGTTGATGGCTTTTGCGGCAGCCTCTTTACCGAGCGCCTCGATATAGCCGGATTCATCGGAAATATCCGTGACGTTCACGTTGATCAGCCGCAGACCGATCTTGCGCAGCTCGCTTTCGACGCAGGCGGAGACGGCGGCAAGGAATTTATCGCGGTCGGTGTTGATCTCCTCGATGTCCATCGTGGCGATGATCAGACGCATCTGACCGAAGATGATATCCTTAGACAGCTCCTGGATCTCCGAGAGCTTCAGCCCGAGCAGACGCTCGGCGGCGTTCTGCATGGTGCCCGGCTCGGTGGAGATACCGACCGTGAAACGGGCAGGCACGTCGATACGGATGTTCTGGCGGGAAAGGGCGCTCTTCAGATCGACGCTGATGGAAAGCGGCGTCAGATCGAGGTACTCATACGCTTGGATGACCGGCCAGACCATTGCTGCGCCGCCGTGGATGCAGCGGGCGGAACGGGCGGAGCCGTCCTTGTTCTGACCGACCTTACCGTAGATGACCATGATCTTGTCGGACGGGCAGCGGCGGTAGCGGGAGAGGGCGACCAGCAGCAGACTGAACAGCAGGACGACGACAACAATGACGCCGATCAGTACGCTCTCCGGAATACCGGCTGCGATCAGGGGATGGATAGACATACAAAACACTCCTTTATATTGATTTTTATATTGATTTCGGTTGAACTTTTTATATTGATTTCGGTTGAACGACAAGGGTATTATTTTCGGCAATGCCGATCACGGTCACAGCCTGACCGGTCGGCAGTGCACCGGACGGGCAGACGGCGTCGGCTTCCGTGAAGCGTTCCTGCAGGATTAGGGTGATCTTGCCTTTTCCGCCCTCGGGAATGGGAATGTACACCTCACCGGACAGACCGACGGCATTCTGCATATTGAGATTGCCGCTTTGCTGCAGCCGGGTCAGCAGCGCCATCACACCGGCAACCAGCAGCATGGCAGCCACGCCGGCGACAAAGGCGATCGGGCAGGCGATCAGCGGCGGCAGTCCGAGATCCAGCATGCCGACACCGGTCCAGCCGCAGATGGCGAAGAACGCCACGATGCTGCGCACGGAAAACGGGCGCAGACCCGTGTCATGCACAGCGGCGCCGTCGGTGTCGCCGTGGTCAAAATCGTGATCCGCATCACAGGCGCCGGCATCGTGACCGCCGTCAAGATCATGATCTATATCGTGATCAAGGTCATGATCGAGATCGTGGTCAAGGTCATGATCGAGATCGTGGTCAAGGTCGGTATCGCCGTCGTGATCCATGTCGCTGTCGCCGTGTCCCAGCCCGATCAGCAGCATAACGGTCTGGATGACCAGCAAAACCGTGGCGGGAATGGCAAGCACATAGAAAAACTGCTGCAATACCGGCAGAGCATTCCACCATTCGCTCATGAATTCTCCTCTCCTTTCGTGCTGATAAGCTCATCGTACATCTGTCCTGCTCTTTGCATCAGTTCAGCGGCGGCAACGTTCATCAGCATCAGTGTAATGGCTTTCATCAACCGGGGGCGCGCGCCGGGAAACGGCTCGACATAGCCGGACACCGTCTGTTCCACGAGCTGGCGGATGCCCGCGGCGGAAATGCTGTCGTCATCGGACAGGGCAAGGATCGCACCGCAGAGCATATCAAACAGCTCGGGGTCGGGGATGATGTCGTCGGAGCGGTCGTCTACGCGCCCGTTGATGTAGGTCATCAGACAGACGATCTTTTCGAGCTGCATGGTCGGGCGCAGCAGGTGAATGATCAGGATCCGCGCCACGCGGTGTTCATCATACCGCTTGTTGACGGGATTTTCCACCCAGCCGCGCTTGACCCAGTTTTGGATCGTAGAGGCGGAAAGTCCGGTCATCTCCGTGATCTGGGAGAGCAGCAGACCGCCGCCGGACAGGGAAAAGACCGGCTCCAATACGGAAAATGCCTCCCAGCGCTTGTCGTCGGGCAGGGACAGGTTTGTGCCGGGGATAACCTTCATTCTCATTCCTCCAATCATAAGAACCTCGTCGAAGTTCACGAGTATTATATCACATGGTCATATGACCGTCAATAGACAACGTGCACAAGAATATATATAGCTTTTTGGGCATACTGTCAGATGACGGTGCGCTTATTTTTTGGTATACTGGGAGTATCTCATATTAGGATATAAACAAAAGGAGAAAATTATGCGGATCATGGCGATAGATCTGGGGCTGGCGCGCACAGGCGTGGCGATTTCCGACCCCTTAGAACAGTTGGCTTCTCCCGTCTGCACGATCGAGCAGTATTATCAGCTGGAGCGAATGGCCAAACGGGTGGCGGAGGAAGCCGGGCGGGCAAAGGCTGAACGGATCATCGTTGGCCATCCGCGGAATATGGACGGCAGCTGCGGAGAGAGCGCCCGGCGGGCAGAGGAATTTGCCGACTGCCTGCGGGAGGTCACAGCGGTTCCCGTGGAGCTTTGGGACGAGCGGCTGACAACGGTATCGGCGATCGGCTATCTGAACGAGACCGGCGTGCGCGGCAAAAAACGCAAGGCGGTCATCGACGCGGTTGCGGCGACGGTGATTTTGGAAAATTATATGGCGCATCGCCGCCTGACCGGGGAGAGGGAGGAAGGCTGAGCCGGTCAGGCATAGCCCCCAAAAACAGAACAGACTGTAAAAACAGGCAGTGAACCGTACGGTCCACTGCCTGTTTTTCTGCGCCGCCTACCGATCCTGCGGGCGGCGTTTAGGTATTTGCCGGTTCGTTGCAGGCGTCGATCACCAGCATAACGGCGAGCGCCAAAACCGGGTCGACTGTATCGGAAACGGCAAGCTCATAGGTGTCGCCCCAGGTGAGCCATGCCTTGGATACGCGCGCGACGGTTTCGCTGCCGCGGCTTACGGTGTAATCATGGGCGAGAAAATCGCCGTCTACCACAAACCCCGGTCCGTCCACCGTGTATTCCTGACGGAAAAAAGTAAACTCCTTGCGCATCTCTGCCACAAGCGTGCCGCCCAGAAAGATCTGATAGCGAGGCAAAAAGGAAAAGACCTTTTGACAGACAAAGCCGCGCTCCTGCCCGTCGCTGTCGTAAATATGCAGCTTCTTGCCGAAGGACAGAAACTCTCCGCGGACCGTATAGAGGACGCGCTGTACCTCATCGCAGACCGAAAAGGTATCCGCCAGCGCAAATACGCGCTGCTTGATGTACAAATTCATCGTGTCATCTCCTTGTCGGGGATCAGGTAGTTGAGCTGATCGACGATACGTCCGTTTTGCAGAAACAGACGCGGTACGCGCTTGCCGATGTCGCAGACGATCTCATAGGAAATGGTCTGCGAGGCGGAGGCAAAACGGTCGGCAGAGCAGGCGCCTGTGCCGCCGAGCACCGTGACCTCATCGCCGACCTGCGCCTTCGGCAGACGGCTGATATCCAGCATGCACTGATCCATGCAGATCCGCCCGATGATCGGGGCGAATGCGCCGCCGATCTCCATTTGCCAATGCCCCGAAAAGCAGCGGGGCAGCCCGTCGGCATAGCCGATCGGCACAGTGGCTACCGTGCAGCTGTCCTGCGCCGTGAACGTGCGGCCGTAGCTGACCGCCGTACCGGCGGGAACGGTCTTGATCATGGACAGCACCGATCTGACCGCCATGACCGGACGCAGCGGCCACATGCCGTTCATGCTCACGTCGGGGGAGAGTCCGTAGAGGATAATACCGGGGCGCACCATGTCGAGATGCATGTGCGGAAACCGCATCAGCGCGGCGCTGTTGCAGCAGTGCCGCAGGGCGAATGTGATCCCGCGCTGTTTGAGCAGACGGATGACGGTGCAAAACAGGGCATACTGTTCTTCGGTGTAGGCTTCGCCGTCCGGCTCGTCCGCAGAGGCAAAGTGGGTGAAGATCCCTTCGGCAGTGAGATGCGGCAGCGCACAGACGGCGGCAATATCCTCGGCGGCGTGCGCTTCGCTGCCCTTGCGGCAGAAAAAGCCGACGCGCGCCATGCCGGTATCCACCTTGATGTGCACCGACAGGTTTACGCCTGCTTTTTCGGCTTCGGCGTTTAAAAGTTCGCCGTATTCGCGCCCGATGACCGCCTGTGTGACCGAGAGCGCGGCAAGCCGTGCGGCCTCGGCGGGCGGCGTGTAGGAGAGGATCAGGATCGGCTCCGTGATCCCCGCCAGACGCAGCTGCGCCGCTTCCTCGAGATTGGAAACGGCAAACCACGAGGCGCCCTCGCTGCGCAGCAGCTTGGCAGCCGCGACGGCGCCGTGACCGTAGCCGTCCGCCTTGACGACCGCCATAATACGGCAGCCGGGGGTGACATGATCGGCGATCACATGATAATTGTGCTTCAGGGCATCGAGGTCGATCTCCGCCCAGGTGCGTTTCAAAAAAGATTGCATAAAGCCGCAGGCTCCTTGATCGTAAACTGTTGTTTTCTATTATACTCTGTCTTTACCGATTATTCAATGCTTTTTTGCCAGGGCGCGGTCGATAAGCTGCCCGACGGGGAAAATCGCGATTTCGATTGCCTCGGCGGCACAGACGCAGGCGGAAAATCCGTCTCCCTCGGCAAAGGAGAACACGGCGTGCGGGTCTAGGGGATCGTTCAGCCCGCCGATGCCGCGCCCCGTTCGCTTGACGGCGGCTTCCTTTTTTGTCCACAGCCGCGTGAACAGGCTCGGCTGTTCTGTCGGCGCGGCATTTTGCAGAGCTGCCTGTTCATCGGCGTCAAAAAAGCGCCGAACGACACCGAAACGCGGCGGGGAGAGCGCCTGCACATCTATGCCGACGGCGCTGTTGCTGATCGCTGCCGCTATAGCGCCGTCGGTGTGGGAAAGACTAAACTCCCCGCGTAAGTCGGCAAAGTGCGGCTTTCCGCCGTCAGGAAACCGGACGGCAGAAAGCCGTTGCGGCTCCGGCAAAAGAAGCGAGAGCGCCGTATAGGCCAGGAGAGAGCCGCGGCGATCCTGCACCGGCTTGGCGGCGATGTGTCCGCAGATGGCGGGCGGCAAACGGTGCCAAAGTGCCTGTTCATCCGCCGGGGACAGCGGGGCTTTTCCGAAAAAAACGACAGCTTTCGTCAATACGCTCCCTCCTTATCGCGGCGTTTGCAGACAGTATACCGTATTTTTGCATAAAAAGCAATCCCGCGGAAAAGATAAAGCCAGTTTGAAACGCAGGAGGAAACGATATGAAAGAACTCTGGGAGCAGGTGCCGCGTCTGCTTTGGGAGCAAACGCATAAAACGCCGCCGGAAACCGGCACGGTCGATTGGAGCAATGCGCTGAGCACGGCACTTTTATCCCGTCTCCCGCCCGAATCCGAGGAGCCGGAGGAACGCTGCGCCGTCTATCTGTCCGCCGAATTTCTGATCGGTCGTCTGCTGCACGCCAATTTGCTCAACATGGGGCTTTTGGAGGAGGCAGAGGAGTGGCTCGCCCGGGAGGGGCGCTCACTGAACGAAGCGGAGGAATTGAGCGACTACGGACTGGGCAACGGCGGTCTCGGACGGCTTGCGGCGTGCTTTTTGGATTCTGCTGCCACGCTTGGGATCCCGCTGCACGGCTACGGTATCCGCTATCGCTATGGGCTGTTTCGCCAGCATTTTACGGACGGCTTTCAGCGTGAGACGCCGGACGACTGGATGACCGCGGGCGACCCGTGGTCACGGCGGCGGGAGGAGGATCGCGTAACCGTGCGGTTCGGCGGACAGACGGTATATGCGGTACCCTACGACATGCCGGTGATCGGCTACGGCGGAAAGACCGTCAACCGTCTCCGGCTCTGGCAGGCGGAAGCGACCGTGCCGTTTGATCTCGCCCAATATGATAAGCAGCAGTACGATGAGGCGTTTAGGGCACAAGACGAGGCGGCGTGCATCAGCGCGGTGCTGTATCCGAATGACAGCACCGACCGGGGACGCGAGCTGCGGCTCAAACAGCAGTATTTTTTCTGCTCCGCCTCGCTTCAGGATCTTCTGCGCCGTTTCAGACGGCATAAGCCGGATGGCGATCTGTCCGACTGGCTGGCGATCCAGCTTAACGACACCCACCCCGCAGCGGCGATTCCCGAGCTGATCCGCCTTTTGACGGAAGAGGGGCATATGCGTTTTGAGGATGCGCTCGACACGGCGCGCCGCGTATTTGCCTATACCAATCACACGGTTTTGCCCGAGGCGATGGAGGTATGGGACGAAACGCTGTTTTTCCGGCTTTTGCCCTGTCTGAAAAAGACGATGACCGCCATTCAGGCGGAGCTTGAGCGTGAGCTGACGGCGCACGGCGTGCCGAAAAAGGAACAGGCGGCTTTTGCCGTGCTGGACAGCGGAAAAGTGCATATGGCACGCCTGGCGCTGTTTGGCAGCCATGCGGTCAACGGCGTGGCGCGGCTGCACTCCGAGCTGCTGAAAAAGCGGCTTTTCCCGCAATGGTATGCGCTGTGGCCGGAGCGGTTTTACAATATGACCAACGGCGTCACGCAAAGACGCTGGCTGCGGCTTGCCAATCCCGACCTGTCTGCGCTGATCACCTCGCGGATCGGCGAGGAGTGGATCACCGACCTCTCTGAACTCGAAAAGCTGATCCCTCTTGCGGATGACGCCGGCTTTCAGCAGGAGTTTCTGGCGGCAAAGCAGCGCTGCAAGGAGCGGCTGTCCGCCTATATGGAGCGGCGCGAGGGCGTAACGATCCCAAAAGACTGGATCTGCGACGTACAGGCCAAACGCCTGCACGAATACAAGCGCCAGCTGCTCAATGCTTTTTCCATTCTGGATCTGTACTATGCCCTGCGCGATGGCAAGCTGAATGACTTTACACCGACGGTTTTCCTGTTCGGCGGCAAAGCCGCCCCCGGCTATGCGCGGGCAAAGGGCATCATCAAATATATCCACGAGCTTTCCGAGCTTATCCGGCGTGATGCGGCTGTCAGTCAGAAAATGCAGGTGCGGTTCGTCACCAATTACGACGTATCCTATGCTGAAAAGCTGTTTCCTGCCGCCGATTTCTCTGTGCAGATCTCTACGGCGGGAACGGAGGCGTCCGGAACGGGCAATATGAAAATGATGCTCAACGGCGCGCTGACGATCGGTACACTGGACGGCGCGAATGTGGAGATATTCGAGGAGGCAGGCGAGGAGAACAACTACCGCTTCGGGGCGACGGTGGAGGAGCTGCACCGACAGGTAGACTACGACCCCGCTGCGCTGTACAAGGCGGAGCCGCGGATCCGACGGGTGGTGGACAGCCTGATCGACGGCACATTTTCGGACGGCGGTACCGGCATATTTGCCGAGCTGCACGACGCACTGCTCAAGGGGGCCTCCTGGCACAGGCCGGACGCCTACTATGTGCTGGGCGATTTTGCGGACCTTGTGCAGACGCGGCTGCGCGCCAACCGCGAATACGGCGACCGCAGCGCATTTGCCCGCAAATGTATTCTCAATCTCGCTCATGCGGGGCGCTTTTCGAGTGACCGCACCGTGCGGGAATATGCGGAAAATATCTGGCATCTGCCGCTAGGGTGAATTCCCCCTATTTTATAACAGAAAAGGAGACAATGACAATGAAACGATGGTTGACCGCTGCTCTGGCATCGGCAATGACACTGGCGATGGCGGGACTGACCGCCTGCTCCGATGACGCGAAAAAGGATGTGATCTCGCTGCGCGTCTGGGGCGCGCAGGAGGATCAGGCGCTTTTGGGCGAGATGATCGACAGCTTTGAAAAAGCGCACGCAGATAAGAAATACGAGATCACGCTCGGCGTGGTCGGCGAAGATAACGCGCAAAAGCGGGTGCTTGAGGACCCGAATGCAGCCGCGGATATCTTCTCCTTCCCGAACGATCAGATCCGCACCTTTGTCAATGCCAAGGCGCTGTATGAGATCACCCGCAACCGGGAAACCGTGCAGAATGAAAACACCGCCGCTTCGGTGGAGGCGGCGACGGTGGACGACAAGCTGTATGCCTATCCGATGACGTCCGACAACGGCTATTTCCTCTATTATGACAGCCGCGTGCTGAGCGCTAAGGACGTGGAGACGCTGGACGGCCTGATGGCGGCGGCACAGAAGGCGGGCCGCAAGGTGATCATGGACGTATCCGACGGCTGGTACTGCTCGTCGTTTTTCCTCGGTGCGGGCTGCAAGGTCGGTCTGGATGCAAACGGCAAGCAGACCTGTGATTTCAACAACGCCCGCGGTGTGCAGGCGGCCAAAGCCGTGCAGCAGTTTACGGCACACCCCGCCTTTATGACCGGCGGCAACGACATCGTGACCGGCTCGACGGGGAGCACCGCCTGCGCCGCCGTTTCCGGCACATGGAACGCCGATGCGCTGAAGGAGAAGCTCGGCGACGGTTATACAGCTGCAAAGCTGCCTACCTTTACACTGGGGGATGAGCAGGTGCAGATGGGGAGCTTCGGCGGCTTTAAGCTGCTGGGAGTCAACGCGCTGACAGCGCATCCGGCGGATGCCATGGAGCTGGCGGAGTGGCTGACCAATGAGCAGAATCAGCTGCTGCGCTTTGAAAAGCGCGCAATGGGTCCCTCGAACCGCAAGGCGGCGGAAAATGAAAAGGTGAAGGCCAACGCCGCGCTCGCCGCGCTGACGGCACAGGGCGAATTTGCCAGCTCGCAGAAGGATGTGCTGTCCACGTTCTGGAGCCCGGTCGAGGCGTTCGGCCTGGCGATGGAGACAAAGGATTATTCCAAGAGCCTGCAGGTGCAGCTCGATGCCATGGTAGAGCAGATCACCCGCTGAGTAGAAGGAGGCGCTTTCCGTGAGTGAAATTTCCCGCGTTCCCGTGTTCAGACGGATCGGCGCCGGTCTTGCCGGAATTCCCGGCAGCCTGTGGGGCGGGATCCGCGCATTTTGCCGAGGAATTGCCGCCGCGGTGCGCAGCATCGGCAGATGGTTCCGACTGCTTTTTGACGCGCTCCGTCGCGGCGATACGCTGACGCGGCTGTCGTTTGTTCTGATGGGCGCGGGGTGCCTGTTTCGCGGACAGTGGCTGACGGGACTCTTATATGCGGCGGCGGAGATCGGGTATATTACCTATATGGTGACGACCGGAGGAACGCTCCTGCGGCAGTATCTGACGCTCGGCGAAACGCTGCGCGGCGAGGTGTGGGACGAGGAGCAGCAGATCTGGGTGTACACCCAGCCGGATAATTCCCTGCGCATTCTGCTGTTCGGCACCGTGACGGTCCTGCTGACCCTGTTTATGCTGTGGCTGTATGCCGCCAATGTGCGTACCGCATATGTAAATCAGCAGAAGCGGGAGCGGGGAGAGGCGATCCCGACCGTCCGCGGGCAGCTGAATGAGCTGACGGACAGCCACTTTCAGCGGCTGACGCTGGCGGTGCCGACGGCGCTGCTGACCGTGTTCACGATCCTGCCGCTGATCTTTATGGTTCTGATGGCGTTTACCAATTTCGACAAGGACCATCAGCCGCCGGGCAATCTGTTCACCTGGACGGGACTGGACACGTTTATCGACCTGTTCGGCGGAAATGCGCTGATCTCCACAACCTTTGTCCGCCTGCTCGGCTGGACGCTGGTCTGGGCGTTTTTCGCCACGTTCACCAACTACTTTTTCGGAATCCTTCTCGCCATGCTGATCAACCGTAAAAGCATCCGCTTTAAGGGAATGTGGCGCACGGTGTTTGTCATGACGATTGCCGTTCCGCAGTTTGTCAGTCTGCTGCTCATGTCGCAGCTGCTCAGCGAGCAGGGCGCGGTCAATGTGCTGCTGAAAAACCTCGGGCTGATCGGGGAGGCGCTGCCGTTTCTGACGGATGCCGCATGGGCGCGCGTGACCGTGATCGTTGTGAATATGTGGGTGGGAATTCCGTATACGCTGCTGATCTGTACCGGTATACTGATAAATATTCCGGAGGATCTCTACGAAAGCGCCCGCATTGACGGCGCAGGTCCCGCCGCCGTGTTTTTCCGCATTACGATGCCGTATATGCTGTTTGTCACGGCGCCCTATCTGATCACGCAGTTTGTCGGCAATATCAATAACTTTAACCTGATCTATCTGCTGACCGGCGGAGGACCGCTGTCGCTCGATTATTATCAGGCGGGAAAAACGGATCTTCTGGTGACATGGCTGTACAAACAGACCGTCAACGAGCAGAACTACAATCTGGCTTCCGCCATCGGCATACTGGTATTTCTGCTGTCGGCGGTCATGTCGCTGACGGTTTATGCCCGTTCGTCGTCCGCACAGAGAGAGGAGGAGTTCCAGTGAAGTACCGCACCCGCCGCCGTCTTGCCGATACGGGCGTGTATATCCTGCTGGCGGCACTGGGGATCATCTGGATCCTTCCGCTTCTGTGGCTTTTGATGACCTCGTTTCGCGCGGAGCCGGGCGCTTATACGCCGTATCTGCTGCCGCAGAGCTGGACACTTGACAATTACCGGCGGCTGTTTACCGACCGCAGTCTGTTTGACTATCCGCGCTGGTTCGGCAATACGCTGTTTGTGGCGGTGCTGACCTGCCTGCTGTCCACATTTTCCGTGCTGTGTATCAGCTATACGTTCAGCCGCCTGCGCTTTCCCGCGCGGTGCGGGCTGATGAAGGCGGGCATGGTGATCGGCATGTTCCCGGGCTTTATGACCATGATCGCCGTGTATCATCTGCTGAATGCGCTGGGGCTGAATCAGTCGCTTCTGGGGCTTGTTCTGGTGTATTCCGCCTCCAATTCCCTGCAGTACCTTGTGGCAAAAGGATATTTCGATACGGTCAGCCGCTCGCTTGACGAGGCTGCCACTATAGACGGCGCAAGCAAAAATCAGATATTCTGGAAGATACTGCTCCCGCTGTCCAAGCCTATCGTGGTGTACACGGCGCTGACGGGATTTATCTCCCCGTGGATCGACTTTATTTTTGTCAGCGTGATCATGAAAGACAATTATCGACACTACACGGTGGCGCTCGGTCTGTATCAGATGCTCACCCGCGAAAATATTTACCGGTACTTTACTGTTTTCTGCGCCGGTGCGGTGCTGGTGTCGATCCCGATCACGCTGCTTTTCCTGCAATTGCAGAAGTTTTATGTCGAAGGCGTGACCGGCGGAGCGGTAAAAGGATAAAAATCGAAAATTTGTTCGAATTTTTTTGAAAAACCTCTTGCATTTTTTAAATTGTATGGTATACTATGATCGTAAAACGTTTGTTCGGAACATGCGTTCGAAAATGCGGAGGTGTGAAGAATGGTTGGCAGTGTAGTGACGATTCTCGGTATGGGCGGTCTTTTTCTTTGGATGTGGAATAAGGGCTGTCTGGCCTCCACGCACCGTATGGCTCTGCTGCCGCTGACGGTCTGTGCGATCGAGGTATTCACATTCGGACTGATCCAGACGGTGTTTCCGCTTGTTGCGGCACTGCTGTGGCTGTCCCGCCTGCTGTTGGCGTTCTGCTGTATCCGCAAGCTGCGGCTGGATCGCCGCGCTGCGCGCCGCCGTGCCGGAAAGCGTGCGGCTGCATGCTCCGCGGTTTCGTGCGAACGTCCGGCCGCGTACCGCTGTGCCTGATGATCGGTGACAATGGCAGGGAAATACCCGATTTCCTCCGTTTTTTCTCCGTTCTTTTTTCTTTTTTGAAAAAAACTCTTGCAATATTCGGCAGTATAGGGTAAAATAAGGTCGTTGTATGCGTGATCGCGTACAAATGACCGTTTCAAACCCGGGCAATATGCCTGTCGGTTATAAAATGATGGAGGTTATCTGATCATGAACAAAGTTGAACTCGTTGCTGCTGTTGCCGAAAAGTCCGGTCTTTCCAAGAAGGATGCCGAGAAAGCGCTTTCCGCCGTCCTGGATACGGTCGTCGCCGCTCTGGCCGACGGAGACAAGGTGTCGCTCGTTGGCTTCGGTACCTTTGAGACCCGCCGCCGTGAGGCTCGTCAGGGCCGCAATCCTTCCACCGGTGCTTCCATTGAGATCCCCGCTTCTGTTCAGCCTGCTTTCAAAGCCGGCCGTGCGTTTAAGGACGCTGTTGCGAAGTAAGATCCACCCCCAATACCGACAAGTGTACTTGTTGTCGAAGCGGTACGGCGCACGGGCGCTGTGCCGCTTTTTCCTTATACGCGCATATGTTACGGTGCCGCCGTGGCGGGATGATGTGCGCGGTCGGCGGGCGGTCTGTCGAATTCACAAAGTGTTTACACTTACCCCTTGACAAAACCCGCGTGGAATGGTAGAGTATACATCGTTAGCACTCGGGCAATTTGAGTGCTAATCCGAACGTAAATGACAAAGAGGTGACAACAATGGAGCTGGGGGAACGCAGGCAGCAGGTTCTGCGCGCGGTGATCGAAACGTACATCCGCACCGGTGAGCCGATCGGCTCCAAGGCGGTGGTCGATCAGCTGGACAACGCCGTGTCCTCGGCGACCATCCGCAACGATATGGCGGAACTTTCCGCGCGGGGCTATCTGTTTCAGCCGCACACTTCGGCGGGTCGTGTTCCGACTGCGGCGGCGTTTCGGGTGTACATTGACCATCTGATGCCGCGCCGCAGGCTGGACGAAAAGAGCCGCCGCGAGATCGACGGTATGCTGGAAGGGTGTTCCCGTGATCCGGAAAAACTGGTGGACACCGCGTCTAAAGCCTTGGCGGAGGAAACGCGCTGCGCTGCCGTATCGACAACGCCGTGGGAGCAGAACGCTACGGTGCAGCGGATCGAGCTGCTGGCTCTTTCGCCGCAGGTGACCACGATCATTCTGATGACCGGCTCGGGCATTGTCCGCAGCCGTGTCGCCCGCTCCGACCGCGAAGTGCCTGCGGAATGGATGGCTCGTCTCTCTGACGAGCTCCAGCGCCGGTTTTGCGGCGTGCCGCTTGCGCAGATCGGCGCCGCCGACGCGCAGGGCGTGATGGCGGTCATGGGAGAATATGGCTTTGCCTGTCTGCCGCTCGTCTCCGCCTTTGTGGAGCTTGCCGCGGAGGCGGCACATTTTGAGCTGCTCCTCGCCGGTCAGTTCAATCTGCTGCGGCGGGATGATCTGACGCAGGAAAACGCCTACGGCATACTGCAGTTTTTGGCGCAGCGCGAGTCGCTTTCCCGCATGCTTTCCGCCCATTCCGGCGGGCTGCGTGTGGTGTTGGGTGAAGAAAGTCCGCGTCCTGAACTGACAGGCTCCGGGATCATCGTGACCCGCTATCGCGGCGGCGGAAGCGTCGGGTCGATCGGGCTGATCGGGCCGCTGCGGATGGACTATGCGCGGCTGATCCCGCGCGTGGAATATTTTGCCGGGGCACTGGGCAGGATTCTGGAAGAGTTGACGGAATAAACAAAACAGGAGGAACCCCTGATGGAGGACAAAAAGAAAGAAGCGACAGCGGAAGAAGTGACTGCCGAGCCGGCCGCGGTGGAATCCGAACCGGCAGCCCCTGCGGCGAAGGAGAAAAAAGCCTCCCGCAGCCGCACGGCGGACGCTGCTAAGCTGGAAAAGCTGAAAAAAGAGCTTGAGGCAGAGCAGGACGCCTATAAGCGTGTTCTGGCGGAATATGCCAACTATAAGCGCCGCACCGAAAAGGAAAAAGAGGATATCGGCGCGTTTACCCGTGCGGAGACGGTCAAGGCGCTGCTGCCCGCGCTCGATAACTTAGAGCGTGCCGTGGATGCGCCGGCGGGTGAGGAATACAAGACCGGCGTTGATATGACGATCCGCCAGCTCCGTGAGGCACTGCAAAAGCTGGGGCTTGAGGAGATCGAGGCGGACGGCGCACCGTTTGACCCCGAGGTGCACAACGCCGTGATGCGGGAGGACGCCGACGGTGTCGATCCCGAGACCGTGACGGCGGTATTCCAGAAGGGATACCGCATGGGCGACCGGATCCTCCGCCCCGCCATGGTAAAGGTAGCCAATTAAAGTGACGATCACTTTTTGGAAATAAAGGTTGATAATCAATAGGAGGTAATAGATATGGCAAAGATCATCGGTATTGACTTGGGTACCACAAATTCCTGCGTGTCGGTTATTGAGGGCGGCGAAGCCGTCGTTATCCCCAATGCGGAGGGGGCGCGCACAACGCCGTCCGTTGTGGCGTTTAAAAAGGACGGCGAGCGTATCGTCGGACGCGTGGCAAAACAGCAGGCGGTCTCCAACCCCGACCGCACCATTTCGTCTATCAAGCGTCAGATGGGTACGGCGCACAAGGTGACGATCGACGGTAAATCCTATACGCCGCAGGAGATTTCCGCCATGATCCTGGCGAAGCTGAAGCAGGATGCCGAGGCCTATCTGGGCGAGCCGGTCACGGAAGCGGTCATTACGGTTCCGGCGTATTTTACCGATGCGCAGCGGCAGGCGACCAAGGACGCGGGCAAGATCGCCGGTCTGGATGTCAAGCGTATCATCAATGAGCCGACGGCGGCTGCTCTGGCTTACGGCATCGATAAGGAAGCCGACCAGAAGATCATGGTGTATGACCTCGGCGGCGGTACGTTCGATGTGTCCATCATTGAGATGGGCGACGGCGTGCAGGAGGTTCTGGCGACGGCGGGCAACAACCGGCTCGGCGGCGATGACTTCGATCAGAAGATCGTTGACTGGATGATCGCGGGATTCAAGGCGGAAACCGGCGTTGATCTTTCTGCCGACAAAATGGCGCTGCAGCGTCTGCGCGAGGCGGCGGAAAAGGCCAAGATCGAGCTGTCCGGCATGACGACCAGCAATATCAACCTGCCGTTTATCACGGCGGATGCGACCGGCCCTAAGCACCTCGATATGACGCTGACCCGTGCCAAATTTAATGAGCTGACCGCCGATCTGGTCGAGGCGACCATGGGGCCTGTGCGTCAGGCGCTGTCCGACAGCGGTCTGTCCATCTCCCAGATCGACAAGGTGCTGATGGTCGGCGGCTCGTCCCGTATTCCCGCCGTGCAGGAGGCTGTGCAGAAGATCCTCGGCAAGGAGCCGTTTAAGGGCATTAACCCCGATGAGTGCGTCGCCATGGGCGCGGCGCTGCAGGGCGGTGTGCTCGGCGGCGAGGTCAAGGGCCTGCTGCTGCTGGATGTTACGCCGCTGTCGCTCGGCGTGGAGACCATGGGCGGTATCATGACCAAGGTCATCGAGCGCAACACGACCATCCCGACCAAAAAGAGCCAGGTGTTCTCCACCGCGGCGGACAATCAGCCGTCCGTGGATGTGCATGTTCTGCAGGGTGAGCGTGAGTTTGCCCGCGACAATAAGGAGCTCGGGCTGTTCCGTCTGGACGGCATCGCCCCGGCGCGCCGCGGTGTGCCGCAGATCGAGGTGACCTTTGATATCGATGCCAACGGTATCGTCAACGTCAGCGCCAAGGATCTCGGTACCGGTCACGAGCAGCATATCACCATCACCTCCAGCAGCAATATGAGCAAGGAGGATGTGGAGAAGGCTGTCCACGATGCCGAGCAGTATGCCGCTGAGGATAAGAAGAAACGCGAAAATGTGGACACGCGCAATGCGGCGGATCAGGCGGTCTATCAGTGCGAGAAGTCCATCGAGGAGCTGGGCGACAAGCTGGATGCCGGCGACAAGGCAGCGCTCCAGAGTAAGATCGACGCCTTGAAGGAAACCCTCAAGGGCGAGGATTATGACACGATGAAGGCGCAGCAGGAAGAGCTGATGAAGGCTTTCTATGATATCTCGGCGAAGATCTATCAAGCCAATGCACCGCAGCAGGACGGCGCTGTTCCTCCGCAGGGAGATGCCGGTCAGGCGGGACCTGACGGCTACTACGACGGCGACGTAAAATAAAGCATCCGATGTTTGACGGGAACAGGCAGACGGTCTGTTCCCGTCAAGCCGGGTTTGGCGTGGAGAGGCTCACAGTATGGCAGATAAACGAGATTTTTATGAGGTTCTGGGCGTTTCAAAGGGAGCGTCTGAGGATGAGATCAAAAAAGCATACCGTCAGATGGCGAAAAAGTATCACCCGGATCTGAATCCGGGCGATAAGGATGCGGAAATGCACTTCAAAGAGGTCAACGAGGCCTATGAGGTGCTTTCCAATCCCGAAAAGAAGGCGCGCTATGACCAATACGGTCATGCCGGTGTTGATCCGAACTTCGGTGCGGGTGGTTACGGCGGTGGCGGCGGCTTTGAGGATATCGACCTCGGCGATATTTTCTCCTCGTTTTTCGGCGGCGGCGGACGCCGCTCCGACCCGAACGCTCCCCGCCGCGGAAGCGATGCGACCGCCTCGGTGGTCATTTCCTTTGAGGAGTCCGCCAAGGGGTGTAAAAAACAGGTGTCGGTCACGCTGGTCGACCGCTGTCCCGATTGCGGCGGCAGTGGCGCCGCCAAGGGAACGGCGCCCAAGATCTGCCCGGTCTGCAACGGCACGGGACAGGAACGCCGCCAGCAGAGAACGCCATTTGGTGTGATACAGACTCAGGTGGTCTGTTCCCGCTGCCGCGGACGCGGGAAGATCATCGAGACGCCCTGTAAGGGCTGCGGCGGCACGGGGCACGTCCGCAGGAGCGTGCAGGTCGGCATCAATATTCCGGCTGGCATCGACGACGGACAGGTGCTGTCCATCCGCGGACGCGGCAATGCGGGCAGCAACGGCGGTCCCGCGGGTGATCTGCAGGTGCAGGTGTCGGTGCGTCCGCACCCGCTGTTTGAGCGGGACGGCTTCAACATCTGGTTTGATCTGCCGCTGACCTTCGCCCAGGTGGCACTCGGTGACGAGGTGTCCATTCCGACACTGGACGGCAATGTGAAGTTTACAATCAAGGAGGGCACACAGCCCGGAGATATTCTGACGCTCAAGGGCAAAGGCTTTCCGTACCTCAACAGCCGCGGCTGCGGTGATGAGCTGGTGCGCGTGGTGGTCGAGGTGCCGAAAAATTTGTCCGCCGAGCAAAAGCAGCTGCTGTCTGCGTTTGAAGGGGCGACAGAGGACCGGAACTATCAGAAGCGCCGTTCGTTCCGCGATAAGATCAAGCGTGCATTCGGCGGAGAATAACTACAGTGTAAAAAAACGGAGGGCAGTTGCCCTCCGTTTTTTGTGGTCATTCTTTTTTTCCGCCGACAATGGCGCAGTAGGTGTTTGACGTCACCTTATACACCAGCGCATAGATCAGCGCAAATACCGCAAAGATGGCGGCGGTGACGCCGATCATAAAGTGGACATTGCGGAACATGAACAGCTGAAGCAACTTCCAGATGATCGGGAAAGCAAAGGCGAGATGAACGCCGGAAAGGAGAAGGGGGAGGAAAAACACCGTCAGCACCTGAGAATTGACGGAACGGCGGATCTCCGCCTTGGTCATGCCGACCTTCTGCATGACAGAAAAACGCTTCTGATCCTCATACCCCTCTGAAATTTGTTTATAGTAGATGATCAGCACGGCGGCAAAAATGAAAACCACGCTGAGAAGAATACCGATGAAGAACAGCGCACCGTACAGCGCGTAAAATCCCTGTCGGTCGCTTTCACGGCAGCCTAATTGATAGGAATATCCGCCGTTCTCGTTGGGAATAACGATCTTATCCATATTTTTCTTGATCGCCGTATACGCCGCCATTTCCGCCTCGGCTCCGCCGGATACATCAAAGCTATAATACCATTTCGGCTCTAAGACCGAATCACCGACGTTATTCTGCATGTTTTGCAGCGGCTTTGTCAGGGCGACGGCGTCCCGCACAACTAAGGTGACGCAGGGAACGATCTGCTGCATCAGATAAGTCGGCAGCTGGATTTTCACTGCTTCGCCCTTCACTTTCAGCGCCGCACATCCCTCTATCTCTATGCGGTCGGCTGAAAATGAAGTGCGGTAGCAGGAGATCAGACACTCATCGCCGGCGAGCGTGAGCGTTTCCCCGGTCAGACGGGTATAGTCATCCTGTGACAGGATATGCAGATAGCACAGGTTTTGCAAAACGGAGAGATCCAGAGTGGAATGCGCCTGCTGATCAGCCAAAAACTGATCGCCGGTCAGCAATCCCGCCAGCTCTATGGCATGCGACTCGTGGACATCGATCTGGTCGTCGACCAGATCGGAAACGGTGCGGCGCATGGCGGAAAAGGATCCTTCATTAAAATGCTCCATGTCCGGAAGCGTGACGCCGAGCGCTATGTCCTGCGGATAATTTTCCCTCAGCGTTACCTCGGCACCGGAATACAGGCTGATGGTCGAGGACAGCATGACCAGAACAATCGTGATCAGCACGCAGATGGAGGCAAGTCCCGCGCCGTTGCGTTTCATGCGGTAGGTCATCGACGAAACGGAGACAAAGTGGTTGGGCTTATAGTAATACGCCTTGTTTTTCTGCAGCAGACGGCAAAGTGCGACAGACCCGGATATAAACAGCAGATAGGTGGCGATGATGACCAGGATCACCGCAATCATAAACCAGAAAAGTGCCTCTAAGGGGTGCTTGATCGACAGGGCGATAGAATAGGCGACGCCGAGCAGGATAATGCCGAGGCCGGTCGTGATCCAATTCGCCTTCGGCGCCTTTTCGCCCACATTTTCACTGCGGAGCAGCTCAAGCGGATCGCTTTTTCTGACCTTGATCACGGAATTGATCAGCAGAAGGGCAAAAATACCGAGAAACAGCAGCGCCGTTTTACCGACCGAGCCGAAATCAATATACAGCGTATAGTTGACCGTTTCTTTCAGCAGGTTTACCATGCCAAGCTCGGCAAATTTGGAGAGGAGAATGCCGGCGATCAGCCCCGGTCCGATAGCAAGGCAGGCGGCGATCAGGTTTTCCCACAGCATCAGACGACCGAGGTTGTGCTTATCCATGCCGAGCACGTTATACAGACCGAATTCGCGGTACCGCTGACGGATAATGAACGAGTTGGTGTAAAACATAAAGATCACGGCAAACACGCTGACGACCACAATGCCGATCGGCAGCATGTAGCCGAGCACGCCGCCGCCCTTCATATGCTCGAGCATCTCCGAAGAGGCGAGGAAAAACAGAATATAGGTCATGGTGACCAACACGGCGCCGCTGAGGATATAGGGGAGGAACAGCCGTCGGTTTTTGCGGATGCCGTCAAGCGCGAGCTTCGGGAAAAAACTCAGCTTCATTCGGTATCACCGCCTGTCGTCAGCATGGTCAGGGTGTCGGTGATCTTCTGATACAACTGCGAATCGGTGCTGTCACCGCGATAGATCTGGTGAAATACCTCGCCGTCCTTGATAAACAGTACGCGCGACGCATGGCTTGCGGCTTTGACGGAGTGCGTGACCATCAGAATCGTCTGACCGGTTTTGTGGATTTCCGAAAACAGGCGCAAAAGCTCATCGGTAGAGCGGGAATCCAGCGCGCCGGTCGGCTCGTCCGCCAAGATCAGCTTCGGACCGGTGATCAATGCCCGGGCGACCGCCGCACGCTGTTTTTGACCGCCAGAGACCTCGTAGGGGTATTTTTTCAGCAGCGAGCGGATACCGAGCTGATCGGCGATGGGAACTAATCGCCGGTGCATTTCCGCATACGGCTTTCCCGCCAGCACGAGCGGCAGGTAGATATTGTCCTCCAGCGTAAAGGTGTCCAAAAGGTTAAAATCCTGAAAGACAAAGCCTAAATTATCCCGCCGGAAAGCGGCAGCCTGCGCCTCCTTGATTTTGGACAGATCGCTGCCGTCCAACAGAACAGAGCCGGATGTGGGCTTATCCAGCGCGGCCAAAATATTCAGAAGCGTTGTTTTGCCCGAACCGGACTCGCCCATGATGGCGACGTATTCTCCCGCCTCCACGTCAAACGACACATTTTTCAGCGCCTCCACGCGGTTCCCGCCGAAACGGGTGGTGTAAATTTTCTGTACACCGTTTACCGATAGCATGCTCATGTTCAAATGACCTCCTTGTGGATCTTGCGCTTAGTATACCAAAAGGGGATCTGTATCGCCATAGGATCGGCTTACAAATCCCCCGGAAAATCTAACAGTTTTGTAAGAAGCTCACGTCTCGCTGCGGTATTTGAACAGGTCTATGGTAATTTTCGTGCCGACATCCACGGCGGATTCGGCGGTAATGGTATGCCCAAGCCGCGTGCAGATGCGCTTGCACAGATACAGACCGATGCCGCTCGCTCTCCGGTCGGCACGGCCGTTATAGCCTGTAAACCCGTTTTCAAAAATGCGCGGCAGATCCTCCGGCGCGATCCCGATTCCCGTGTCACGGATACACAGCCGCTTTTCCGGTTCCTCTGTGATCGTGATGGTACCGCTTTTCGTATATTTGAGCGCATTGGACAGAACCTGTTCGATTACAAAAGAGAGCCATTTTTCATCGGTGATCACGGTGTCGTGCAGCGGTTCATAGACAAGCGTCAGCTTGCGCCGGATAAACTCGCCGGCATATTTTTTTACCGCCTGACGGACGATGGCATCCAGATCGTATTCGCGGAACACATAGTCGGTGCTCGCGCTGTCGAGGCGCAGAAAGGTCAATACCATCTCCGCATATTGCTCCACACGGAACAGGTCGGCAGAGAGTGTGCGCGACAGGGCGGAATCCTCATTTTGCAGATGCAGCCGCATGGAGGCGATCGGCGTTTTGATCTGATGCGCCCAGACAGTATAGTAGTCGATCATGTCGGCATAGCGCCTGCTCTGCTCGGTGCGATAGACGCGCTGCTCCTCACAGAGCAGACGGATGATCTGCTGATAATCCGCTTCTGCCGCTGTATCTGCCGAGGGGAATTCCGCTTCCCCGGCATCAGCCAGTGTGCCGATGCGGCAAAGCAGCGCGTGCCGTTTCCGCGCGCGGAGATACCCGCCGGTCAAAAAAATGCAGCCCAACACGAGACAGAGCAGCACAGGGTAGAGCACGGCCTCGGCAGGCAGGTGATACAGGGTAAAGGAGAGCCGGAAAATCAGAAAAAACAGCAGAAATGCCGCAAGAACACACCGCTTTTGCCTGATATAGACCGCAAACTGTTTCATAGGTTTATCCCCGCTTTAGTCCTCGATAAGATAGCCGACGCCGAATTTAGTGGTGATCAGATCGTGAAGCCCGATGCTGTCCAGCCGCTTGCGCAGCCGGTTGACATTGACCGACAGCGTGTTTTCATCCACAAAGCTGTCACTCTCCCAAAGCTGCTGCATCAGGCGCTCGCGGCTCACCACACTGCCTTTATTCTGCATCAGAAGCAGCAGAATGCGGTATTCATTTTTAGAGAGCGGTATTTTTTCGTCACCGTAGGTCAACGTGTAGTCAGCCGTGTTCAGCAGGGCACCGCGGTGCCCGATCACCGGTACGGCGGCGGCAAAATCGTAGGTGCGGCGGAGCATGGCCTGTATTTTTGCCATCAATACGCTCTGATCAAAGGGCTTGGCGATGAAATCATCTGCGCCGAGATTCATTGCCATGACCATATTCATATTGTCGGCGGCGGAGGAGATGAACAGGATGGGCACCTTGGACACCTTGCGGATCTCGCTGCACCAGTGATAGCCGTCGAAGAACGGCAGGGAAATGTCCAGCGCGACGATATGCGGGGAAAATTCCGCAAATTCCGTCATGACATGGCGAAAATCCTCGACACAGCGGGTCTCAAGCTCCCAAAGCCCTGCCTGTGCGGCGATGGCTTCGGCAATTCCGCGGTCATCCTCAACGATCAGCAAGCGGTACATGCGGTTTTCCTCCTTTGGTATCGTCCATCCGAAAAGCCACCCGATTTTCTCGGGTGGCTTTTCTTGCGTAAAGATGTACAGCTTTACAGACGTGCCGCGTTAAAATTTCGGGGCAACGATCTGATAGGGCGTGGTTTCTGTGATCGAATAGTAGTGGGCGAGGATCCGGTCGTATGTCCATCCGGCTTCGTTGGCATATCCAACCGCGCCGTATTGCGAAAGCCCCAGTCCGTGTCCGTGTCCGCGCGTCTGAATGGTCATGATATCCGTCTTGCTGTCATAGGCGGTAACGGTAAATGCATGGGAGCGCATGGAGGCAGAGGTGTGCGCGTTGACACTGTTGCGGATCTGCTTGCCGGTGATATAGGTCTTTATGCCGTTTTTGTAGTAATACAGATTTGTCTGATAGACGTAGCCGTTCTCGCCGCCGTCCCATGTTTTGGCGAACAGCGGAACCGCGCCTTTTTCGGTGTAGATCTCCGACCGCGCCAGATCCAGAGACTGACCGATCGCCGACAACAGGTCGCTGTATTTGACGGTGAACTCGGCGGTAATACTGCTGCCGTTTACCGATTTCAGATAGGCATCGGTGTCGTACTGGCTCTTCACGCTGACCAGATAGGGGAGCTTCGCCGTAAAGACCATATGGCAGGTCGAGGTGACGCCGGCAGAGGAGGCGCAGTACATGGCGTTGATGGCTTGGGATCTGAGCGATTTGTCCGGATAGATCATCTTGGTTCCCGCCACAGCCGCTACCGCGGAATAGATTTTGCGGTCGTTGGCATTGTTTGGATCATACGTCGGGAACTTGAATGTATACGGCCCGCCGCTGTTCTGGCAGTAATACAGCACAAAGGTGTAAGAAGCGACCGCCTGCGCCTTTTGCGCTTCGGTGGATCTTTTCATCAGCGAAGCGGAGCCCATCTCCATTTTCACTATGTAAAACAGACCGAGAGTCAGCTCCTCCCGCGTCGTCGGTGTAAAGATCTTTCCGGTGGCGCTGTTTTTCAGCCGGAACAGGGGATAGTATTCGCTCTCGTCGATCGTGCCCTCGCGGATCGGCACATAAGTATCCGACGGCTTAGCGGTCGTGGAAGTCGTTGTTTTGCGGGAATCGGATGTAGTGGACAGCGTCGTGCCGGTCGGCGTATCGGCAGTTGAAGCAGAAGCCGACGTTGCCGTATCCGACTCTGCTGTTGCTGCAGTCGCCGATGTGGAGGGAAAGGCAGTTGGCTTTACATCCTTGGTCGACGTCGTGGTAACGGTAGTTTTGGAGGTCGTGGACAGGGGCTGGCTGTCCTCGTCGTCAGACGGCTCGATAAAATCCGTTCCGCCGTCCTCAGACGGATCCTCATCCGGCTTGGACGGACGGCTTTCCTCTGAGGAAACGTCGGAGGAGCCGTCCGGCGATATATCCCCGGACTCAGAGGGGGAAAGCGCAGAGCTGTCCGGATACGATACCGTATCTTGCGATACAGCAGCAGAGGTCGGGGTGCTGCTCCCGATGCGGTAGAATGCCACCACGATCCTGCGGGAATCCCCGGGATCGGACGAAAGCGTTGTGGTCAGCAGCAAAAGCTCGTGTTCATTTTCCGCATCGGAGGAAATGGTCAGCTTTGAACGGCTCATCAACTCGCGGACAAACTGCAAACGGTCTGCCTCGTCGGTAAATGCGGTGCGGGTGAAATTCAGATCGCTCTCGTTTTTATCCACGGTCAGCACGGCAAATACCTGCCATGTGCCCGTACGGTATACGGTGGTCATTTCTATTTGGGCATGAGAACGGGCATAGGAGGCGTCCAAATAGTTCATCAGACAGGAAAACATGGTGTTGTCCGTCATGTGATTTCCGTAGATGATCAGGCAGTCGTTTTTATCCGTCCGCGGGACCGAGGGAAAGAAAAAGGGAACGCCGTAGGCAGAGGACTGCCCCGTGAAGTCACTGGAGCTGTAGTCGACCGATCCCAGCCCATTCATGACAGGATAGCTCTGTGTGTTGTCCAGCCGGATCCAGCCCGCAATATCCGCATTTTCCTTGTAAAGCGAATAAAACTGCGGCAGCATATCCTTCGGATATTCATCCGAGCGGGCGGCTGAGGCGTTATCCCGGTACAGAGCCTCCAGATCCCGGAATGCACTGATCGGTGTGCGGCTGAAAAAGCGGAAATAGGTGAACAGACCTGCCGAAAGGCACAGAACGACTGCCACCACGCAGACAAGGATAACGCGAAAGGCGCGCTCGGAGGAGCGTTTTACGGGACGGAGAAGCAGTGGCTGCTCCTTTTCCAGCGGGGAGGCGGGGATATCGGTCGGCTTTTCGGGAAGCACGACCGGCTCGCCGCCCGCCATGACCAGCGGAAATGCCTCCAGATAGCGGCGCGCCAGATCCCAGAGCGCGCTTTCCGCCTCGGCTGTCAGGGCGTCGGCGTCGTCGCCGGTCAGGGTCTTATTCCACAGACGTTTTCCGTCTGTCAGAGACAGGCGAACAGTCGGCCGGGAGGCGGAGGTATCCTGCCGCAGTGAAAGCCCCAGCGCGGCATTTCCGGCTTCTTTAGCCTGTAAAGCCGCAAGCGGGGTCGGATCCGGTTCATTTTGCCCGGCGGTTTCAGCGGCATCGGCAGGCTCCGTCGGTCGTTCAACGGGGATATCCTCGGAAATAAAGCAGATGCCGTCGCTCTTGCGGCCGGACAGGGGGGAGACGCCGGTGACGGCAGCGGTGAGCGCTCTGAGTCCCAGCAATTCCTGCACGCGCCCGAAAAGGTCGGGGCAGTCCGTCCCGTAAAGATAAGCGCCGAGCTGTTTGCGGATCGCGGCGAGTGTACGCTCTGTCTCGTCCTCCTCGCCGCAGGGAGCGGTCAGGAGGAGCCGCCACTCGGCGTCTACCCGATACAGGCTGCAGACCGGACAGGTCTTTGACAAAAAGGGTGACAGCCTTTCCTTTACTGCCTCCGGCGCAAGACCGTAGATGCCGACGGTATGCACGATCATATGCTTTTCGGGCAGCAGCGGCAAAACGCGCTCAAATAACAGTGCTATCTGCTTTTCGGCGCCGTCGGGGAGCCAGACCCAGAGTCTTCCGGGCTGTCGGAACATCCAACCGGCAATGCGGCGGGTCAGGGTAAGGGGAGAGAGGGCATCCGGTCCGGTCAGCGACAGCACCGCCTTGCGGCAACAGGCGGCATCGCCGGTCAACAGTACCAGATCGCACCCCTTGGCATCGGTGCACAGCAGCTTGCGCAGAGAGGATTCGTCTGTCGCGGAAAGGGACGCGGGAACGGCTTCGCCGTAGGGCAAAAATACCTTTTCCCATACCGCGGCCGTGTCCGGCGAAATGCCGCCGACGGAAATATGCAGGATACGGAGCAAGCGATCACCTCACAGTAACACGCATAGACCGGAAGGGCCTATTCCGGTCTGATCAGACAGAAACGAAGCTGCGCAAGCGCTTCTTCCGTCAGTGCGGAAACATCGAGCGCCTTTTCGGCTTCAAGCAGCGCCTCCTCGGTGGGGCGCAGACGGGGATGGCGGGGGGTAAATACCGTGCAGCAATCCTCGTACGGGAGGATCGACAGATCAAAGGTGCGGATCCTGCGCGAGATCGTGACGATCTCCTCCTTATCCATGCCGATCAGGGGGCGGAATACCGGCAGCGAAGCCGCCGCATCGGTGCAGGCGATCGCCGGGATCGTCTGGCTGGCTACCTGCCCGACACTCTCGCCGGTGATCAGCGCGCCGCAATTCTCTCTTTGGGCGACAAGGGAGGCGATGCGCATCATAAAGCGGCGCATGATGATCGTGAACAGCTCCTCGGGGCAATGCTCGCGGATCTCCTCCTGGATATGGGTGAAGGGGACGATGCAAAGGCTCATGCGGCCGGCATACTGTGCCACGCGGGCGAGCAGATCCTTGACCTTTTGCTCGGCACGCTCGCTGGTATACGGCGGGGAGGCAAAGTGGACGGCCGTGAGACGGATGCCGCGCTTGGCCATCATATACGCGGCAACGGGGGAGTCGATCCCGCCGGAAATCAGCACGGCAGCCTGTCCGCCCGTGCCGACCGGCATGCCGCCCGCGCCGGGAAGCTGCATCGTGTGGATATACGCGCCGTAATCCCGCACTTCGACCATGACCAGAACATCCGGATCGTGGACATCCACGCGCAGATGGGGGTACGCCTCCAGCAGGCGTGCGCCCGTTTCGGCGCAGATCTCGGGGGAGCGCAGCGGAAAGCTCTTATCGCTGCGCTTGGCCTCCACCTTGAATGTGGCGGCGGCGGACAGCGGTTCCTTCATATACCGTACCGCGCCGTCCAAAATGGCATCCATCGTCTTATCGACGCGATGAGCACGCGAAAACGCGGCAATGCCGAACACCTTGCTGACCCGCTCGCACGCGAGATCAAGATCGGCATGCTCATCCTGCGGCTCAATGGTAATGGTGGACTGCGCTTTGCGGATCATAAAGTGCCCGGCGTCCTTCAGCCGGAACCGCAGATTGCGGATCAGCGCATCCTCAAATGTGTGGCGGTTCAGACCTTTCAGGGCAAGCTCACCGTTTTTGATCAGCAGGATCTCCTCGGGAATGTACATAGAATGACCTCTTTACTTCATGTTTATGTGCCGGGCTCTGTTATTCGCCCGGCTCCTCGGGAGCGGGCGCAGCGGTCGTTTCCGGTGTCTCCGGCTCTGTCGGCGGCGTCTCGGAGGGGGTCGTCTCCTCCGGCTTTGTTGTCGGCGCAGAGCTCGGCGCCGTTGTCTCGCCGGAGGGTGCCGTCGGGGGCGCGGTCGTGCCGTCCGGCTTGGTATTGCCGGATGTCGCGGGATGCGTTCCCGACGGCTTCGTGGTATTCGACGACTGTCCGCCCGATGAAGCGGTCGACGACGGCGCGCCGGGCGTCAGCGCTGAGGAGGAGGACGGTGTGTCGGGGGTCGTCCGGTCGGTCTGCGCAGAAGAACTGCTTCCGATCGGCGTATTCGGGATATTCGGCGTTGTCGGTGCGGTCGGCACAGTGGTCACCGTCTGACCGCCCTCCGGCGTAATGACATATTCGCCGGTATAATACGGGTGCGGATCGAGTTTTTGCTCCTGATAGTAGCTCAGCGGATACAGGCAGTTTTTGTTCTCGGTGATCTTGGCGGTGTTCACAGTGGCGGATTCGCCCTCGCGCACCTTGCGCGCCACCACGACGGTGCGGCTGTTATGCACATGCGTCCGGCTGTACGGCGCACAGGTCGACAGCGTGACCAGCTCATCGTCGGCTCTGACATCCACATCGGCAAAATTGTACATCGAGCGGGCGCGGCATTCGGCGACAAACTGGAGGAAATCCTCATCCGATGAGAAATCGGTGCGCATATAATTGAAGATCGGCCCCTCTTTTTCGCGCGTGTTGGTGACCATGACGGCAAACACCTTATAGGTCTGCTCTTCATAGATGGTGTTATACTGGAACGTCGCGGCGGAGCGCATGTTATAGGTATTTCTGATGAGGTAATTCAGACGCGAAAACATCTGTCCGCTGCCCATATTGTGCCCGTAGATAATGGTATTTTTGCTGTATTCGTCCGGACCGGTCAGACAGCGGTAATCGGTAAACAGCGCGCCGTTTTTGCTCTTTTTTCCGTAGAAATCGTGGTCAAGATAGGTATCGTTGTTATCGGTATGGACGACCGGGTAGCTGATATTCAGCCATTTGTTCGAGGTCGTGGCGACATAGGTAAACCAGCCGCTGATGTCGGAATTGACATAGTACAGCTTTTTGAACTCGTCGCGGATGCCCTCGGGATAGGTGTAGTTTTCCTCCTCCGGCGTGAGCGGCTCCCCGTTGTGATAGATGTCGTCGAGCTTGCCGTAGGTGTTGGCGGAAATGCCCGGCTGAATGACCATGTCATTGACAATGTAGCCGCAGGAGCCGATCAAAGTCAGCAGGGCGACCAGAAACACGATCTTGCGGATGATCTCCCGCGGCGGATCTCCGGCGATGGGAATGGCGGCATACAGCGCGCCGGTCAGTATCTGCCGCAGCGAGCGTTTTTTCTTCTGCGGCTTTTTTTCAGGGGCAGGCGTCGGCTTCTCGGGGGGAGCAAGCGGCACTGTCGGCTCGCCTTGCGGCTCCTCCTGACTGCGATACTGTTCCATCAGGCGAAGCACCTCAAGCTGATCGCGCATATCGCCGTCGGCGGGACGGGCGTTTTTGTCATTCGAACGGGATTCATTCATGTCCGATGGCCTCCTTTGTCGGTTATTTGCGGCGCGCCAATGCGGCAGTCGCCTCGGAAAGCCCTTCAAGCAGGGCGTCGATATCGGATTCATCGTTATAGCGGGACAGGCTGACGCGCAGCGCCGAGTCGATCTCGTCGGCAGACATTCCCATCGCGGTCAGCACCGGGCTCCGCCTGCCCTTCGAGCAGGCGGAGCCGCTGGACACATAGACGTCGCGCTGCGCCAAAAAGTGCAGCAGCGTTTCGCTGCGCAGACCGGGGACGGACAGGCTGACAATATACGGCACGGCGGATTCCGGACGGTGCAGCGAAATGCCGGGGATGCGGCTGAGACCCGCGAGCAATCGGTCGGACAGCGCTTTGGTCTGCGCTTCAAACTCAGCAGGATCGGGCAGCGCGCCCACGGCAGCGCCGAGCGCGGCAAAGGCGGGAACCGCCTCCGTGCCGGAGCGCAGCCCGTGCTCCTGTCCGCCGCCGTAAAAGCGCGGGATCAAGCGGCAGCCGGAGCGGCGGTATAATGCGCCGCTGCCCTTCGGGGCATGGAGCTTGTGTCCGCTCAGGGAAAGCAGATCGACTCCCAGCTTGTCCACACGGATCGGGAGCTTTCCCGCCGCCTGAACGGCATCGGTATGAAATTTGGCGAACGGAGAAAGCCGGCGCACGACGGGGACGATCTCCTCGATCGGAAAACGCGCCCCCGTTTCATTGTTGACCAGCATGATACTGACCAGTATCGTGTCGGGGCGGCAGACCTCGGCGACCTGCCCGGGACTGACAAGCCCGTTCTGACCGGGGATAAGCCGCGTGACGGTAAATCCCTGCTTTTCAAGTACTGTCAGCGGCTCAGACACAGAGGAATGCTCCACCGCCGTCGTGACGATATGCCGTCCCCGCCGGCTCATCGCCTCGGCACAGCCGAGCAGCGCCAGATTGTTCGCCTCCGTGCCGCCGGACGTAAAGGTGACGGTTTCCGGCTCCGCGCCGATCATGGCGGCGACGGCGCGGCGGGCGGCGGACAGCTCCCGTTCGGCGGCGAAGCCGAGCGAGTGGAGCGAGGACGGGTTGCCGAAGCATTCGGTCATCATATAGGCCGCCTTGTCCGCCGCTTCGCGGCAGACATTCGTGGTGGCGCTGTTGTCTAAATAATGGTAGGGGAATCCCTTCACACACGGTCAACTCCTTATATACAGAGTTTATTATACAACATTTCGTCCGTTTTCGCAACTGCTATTTTAATGGGATGCCGCAGAAGGCAAAACGGACGGTCCGTGCCGGCCGGGAAATGGGCATAGATGAAAAAGGCTCCTCTTTTGAAAGAGGAGCCTCAGCCTGTCAAAGAACTACCCAAACGGCCCTGTTTCTGGTATAATAGAGGAGACGGGGGTGATTTCATGGAAGACT
>CAKUMQ010000030.1 GCA_934667845.1 uncultured Eubacteriales bacterium
GTCCTGGCCAATGCCAGCCGCTGCGCCTGTCCGCCGGACAGACGCGTTCCGCCGCTGCCGATCACGGTGTCGGCGCCGTCCTCCATTGCCGCCGCCTCGCCGTCCAACGCAACCGCAGCAAAATACGGCTTGACGTCCTGCGTGCCGCCGCAAAGCACGTTGTTTTTCAGCGTGTCGGCGGAAAGCTCGGGGTCGTGTCCCAGATACCCGACAGTCGCCGCGATCTCACGCGGAGAAAGGGAGGACAGCTCTCTCTCACCGAAACGGACGGAACCGCCATAGGGAGCTTCGCAGAGAAACACCCGACCGAAAGTGGATTTGCCGCAGGCTACGGGACCGGTCACGCCGATCATGTCGCCGGGATGTGCCGTCAACGACAGCCCCGAAAAGACCGGGTTCTCTCCATAGGCAAAGGAAAGGTTGGTGAGCGTCACATCGGCGCACGGCGGTATAACCAGTGCCGGCAGCGGCTCCGGCGACTTCATCAGCGGGCGGATCCGTTTCCATGAGACCTCCGCCTTCTGCACGGAGTTGAACAGCTTGGCGACCTTAGAGGATTTGACCGTCAGCTTGGTAAAGCAGGAAAGAAAGGTGGTAAGCGCTGCAATATCCCAGGCGTTCCAGCCCGTATGGAGCACATTTTTTGCGCCGAACCACAGGATAAACAGCACGCCCGCCTCCGATGCCGCAAGGTACAGCGGCGGCAGCGCCGACTGCCACACATTGCTTTTCACGGCGGTTTTCTCATAGCTTCCCAGCGCTTCCTCATACTGCTTTGCCCTGACGTCCTCACAGCCGTATATACGATAGGTCACGGCATTTTCCGTGCGGTCCAGCGTTGCGCCGCTCAGCACTCCCGCCGCCTTTTTATACGCCGCCCCCGCACGCTGCACCGGCTTTTTCATCCGCGCCGCGCAAAAATAAGAGATCGGGGTGAACATCAGGCTGAGCAAAGCCAGCCGCCAATCGTAGATCAAAAGCATCACCGCATACCCGACCATCACCACGCCGGTGTCAAAGATCTCGGTGGTAAATTTACGCATCCCCTCCACGCAGTCGTCCACATCGGAGATGGCCTTGGTCATCAGCTCGCCAACACCCTCTTTTTCCAGAGACGGGCGGCTCTCACGCACCAGATTGGCGTAGAGGATCCCTTTCATCCGGCGGTTGATATTATTGGCAAAGCGGCGGACATAAAAGCGCTTGACAAACCGTGCCGCCTGCACGATCAGCACAACGGTAAGATAGGCGATCACCAGCATCGCCATTTTCGCGGCAGTTTCGTTTCCGCCGAGAATATCGGCAAGGCATTGCGCAAGCCGCCCTTCAAACCACGGCGTGGCCAGCAATCCCACATTATACAGCACGCCGGAAAGCGTCACAAAGGTCAGCGACAGCCATTCCGCGCGAAAATAGGACAGGATCCTGTCCGGAGAAAAGGCGCCTTTGCTTTTTCCCATCACTTATTTCCCTTTTCGCTGCGGACAAAGTGCGGAAATCCCGCACGGCTTTCGGTCTTGGACGCGATATACAGCTTATCCAGCGATCCGGCAAAGACTGCCGCTTCCTCCGCGGTCAGAAATGTAGTCAGGTATTCGTAAAACGACGCCTCTATCTCTGCTTTGGAGGACTTCGTGCTTTCCGCCTTTTCGGTGGGATACAGCAGCTGACTGCGGCGGTCGTGCGGATCATCCCTGCGCAAAAGGAAGCCCTTGGTCTCGAGGTTTTTCGTCCGCCGTGCAACCGCGGCTTTATCCGCGTGCAGAAGCTCGGCAAGCCTCGCCTGCGTGCAGCCCGGGTTATGCCGCAATGCGTGGATCAGATCAATTTCCGCCGTGCCGATTCCCTCCTCGCGCAGGGAGAGCTGCACCAGCTTTTCCGCTTCACGCGCGATCTTCGTGATCTTTCGCTCTGTAATATCCATATGATCGCCTCCGGTCATTCACTTTGTTGTATGTACATAGTTGTATCTACAACCATTATAGTCAGAGCCGGAAATTTGTCAAGAGCCATATTCGGCAGATCCGCCGTCTGTCTTTCTGTCACCCCTGCCGGTATTGCTGCGTTTACCGCAAAAAACGGCAGGCTGAAAAAGTTTGAGCGCCGGGATCACTCCCGACGCTCGTTTACGGTCACCGACCGGATATCCCCGATTATTCAAAGCGCGACCGGCACTCAGGCGAAAACCTGCTTCTTTTTACCGTTTTTGTTGCGCGGCCACTCGCGGATGCGGGTGATGTATTCCAGATTGACCGCCTCGATGCCCTCCTTCTTTTCCACAATGATGCCGCCGTCCGTCACCTCTTTGATCGTGCCCTGGATGCCCGAATCCGTGCTCATCACGGTGTAAATGATGCACTCTTTTCCGATAAACTGTTTTGCCAGCTCTTTCATATGAATACTCTCCTTGTTCTGTTTTTTTCGGTTCAGAATATGTATGATCGCCGCCATTTTTCTCTGCCGTATGATCCGGGGGATGATCACAAGGACAAGAATGGCAAACAAAATAATATAAAGACTGTCCATTTTCTCCTCCTGTCTGTTTTGCCCTATACTTCAAGTCTCAGGAGATCTTGACACCGGCTTGGGAATATCGCATGGCCTCCCGGCAGTACACGGATTGGTTGACGATCCAAATGAGACACACGGTAAAAGAGGGCAGAAATCCGGTATCAAACAGCAGCGCACAAACGGTCAGCACGCCCGACAATACGGCACACACCTTATTGGTTGCGGAATACGCTTTGAATGCACACTTGCCGATCAGAATTTTTTCCGCCTCATCGCAATCCCCTACCCATTTCTTCTGAAATTTCATGTCATAAAACGATGCCTTTTTCTCGGGACTGATCTGCTTTGCCGTGTCCACACATTTCTGCCCGATGATCAGCATCTCGACCACAATAACTATAAAAGCCGCAATAGCGATAAAATACAGCGCCGTCAGCTCCCTGCTTTCAAAGATGGCAAATCCGCCCGAATAGGACGCCGCCAAAAGAAAACAGGAAAGAATAAGGGATGCGCCGCTGATCCAGGTCACGGCGGACAGCCTTCTGTCGACGGCACGGGAAATTGCTTCATCCTCCCCGTCCCATACTCCCAGCAGCCTTCTGGCGCTTCGGTAGATCGGAACACAGACCGCCGGCACAATAACGGCAACCGCCACGGTAATCCATGGGGCAATGTACATACCGAAAAAGGCGCCGGTCCTTTTCAGCGCGCCGGTCAGCGTATTGAGTCCGTATTCGGCGGCAAGAAAGCCAAAGACAAATCCCGCAATCAGCAGCGCCGCCATGATCGCCAAAAATTTCGGCAGCGCCTTGCGGTTGGCGTCCCTGATCGCATCATTTTTCATTTTACGTTTCCTCCTGCAAATAGAAAACTTCTTCTACTGTCACGCCGCACACCCGCGCGATCGTCAAGGCAAGGGTGACAGACGGCGAATAATCTCCCCGTTCGATCAGACTTATCGTCTGCCGCGATACGCCGCATAGGCGTCCCATCTCCTGCTGATTGACATTCAGCGCGGCTCTGCGCTCTTTTAATCGGTTTCGCAGTATCATATAACCTCTCCGTCCGACAATTTTCTTTGTCTATATGACAAATATCATTGTCATAATGCAGTATACTCTTGTCATTTGGATTTGTCAAGAGATTTTATGCAGAAAATTCTTCTCTCTGCCGCATTTTTAAAAATAATGACCCGGGAAGCCTTGATCAAACAAGGTTTCCCGGGTCATTGCACAGTCTTTTACGGTATCAGAGCGTCTGCGTTATTCCTGCGGCGCGGCAGACGAGGTCGATTCCGTCGTGCCCGAGCCGGAGGTGAATGTGGAAAACGGCGTCAACGTGGTATTCAGCACACTGCCGGTCGTCGACTGCGCACTGCCGGTCGTTGCCGAGGACGCCGTTCCCGACCCGTGGAGCGTGCAGGGATCCGGCATGAAGTTCTCTTTATACACGCCGACATAGGTGCTGGTGCAGCCCTTTGTCGCGATCATGCCGGTCTTGCGGCAGTATTTTGTCTCCACGATTCCCTCGGGGCGGTCAAACGCCGCCTTGGTCTTGTTTTTGTGCAGAGCTACCATCGCCTTATTCATCAGCGGACGGGCATATTTCTGGCTGGATTTCAGGTTCTTGTTGTAGTCGTACCCGAACCAGCTGGCGCCGACATAATATTTCGTACCGGCGCAGAAATACACATCGCGGTCGCCGTTGGCGGTGCCGGAGGTCGTGCCGGTCTTGGCGAAGATCTCCCATCCGGTCCAGTAACGGCGAATATCGCGGCCTGAACCGGCAGAGCCGGTCACGACCTCCTGCAGCAGACGGTTGACGATATACGCGGAATCTGCCGAAATGGCCTGAACAGATTTCGGCTTCTTCTCGAGCAGCGTCTCATCGCCGCGGGTCACGGAATAATACGACCACGGCTCATTGTACACGCCGCCGTTGCCGAAGATCTGGTAGCCCGCGCACATCTCCTTGACGGTCACGCCCTCGGTCAACGCGCCGAGCGCCAGCGGCGCCATATCCATATCCGTCAGCACACGCCCGTCCTCGGTGCGGTAGGTCTTATACATATGCGAAAATCCGAGCGTGCTGGTCATAAAGTCAAAGCTGTTCTTCGGCGTCAGCGTCTGCAGAAGACGCGCAGGCACGGTGTTGAGCGAATCCTGGATCGCATAGTTGAGCAGGACATCGCCGTTATCGCGCAGGCTGGCGCGGTAGTTTGTCGGCCAGCGCTTGCCGTTGGGCAGCGTGATATAGCAGTCGCGCACCAGCGAGGAATAGTGCACAAGATTGTATTGCAGCGACAGCGCATATACCGACAGCGGTTTAATTGCCGAGCCGGGCTGACGGGTCGTCTGGGTCGAACGGTTCTGGATGCGGCTTGCGGTCTTGAGACCGCGGCCGCCGATGGTCACGGCAATGCGTCCGTCATAATTCATGATGACAAGACCCGTCTGCGGATCCTCCGCGTCGCCGCTGATCTTTTTCGGATAGTTGCTCTCATCCGCATAGATCTTTTCCACCGCCTCCTGCTCGGAGCGGATCTCGGCGGAATAGATGTTCAGACCGCCGTAAAACACCAGACTCTGCGCGTAATTGTAGGAATAGCCGTAGGTCTCCATGAGGTCATTGATAACGTCCTCGATCACCATATCGGTATAGTAGTCGTAGACCGTGCCGACACTGGTGCGGCGGCGAAGCACATATTCCTCGCCGAGCGCCTGCTTGTATTCATCCTCCGTAATAAACCCGCAGTCATACATTTTGGTCAGCACGAGCCGCTGACGGCGGCGCGCCGCCTCCGGGCGCTCATAGGGGTCATACAGCGACGGGTTATTGGTCACGCCCGCCATCAGTGCGCATTCCGCCAGTGTACAGTCGCGCAGATCCTTATTGAAATACACATTTGCCGCGTAGCCGACGCCGACGATATTCTCCGACATCGGCATGACGTTCAGATAGGCTTCAATGATATCGTCTTTTGTATAAGAGGTGCCCTTTTCCAGCTCAAGGGACTGCAAGATCTCCGTGATCTTTGTCTCAATGCGGCGCTTTTCGGGCGAGTTATTCTCATTGAGGATCTTGATCAGCTGCTGAGTGATCGTCGAGCCGCCGAACCGGCGGTTCGAAAGCTTCAGATAATTCAGCACTTCGTTGACAAACGCCGAAACGGTGCGCTTCCAGTCCACACCGTTATGGTCCAGAAAGCGCTCATCCTCAATGGCGATGATCGCGTATTTCATGTAGACCGGCATATCCTCAAGCGAGGTCCAGATCTGATTTGCGCCCTGCAGCTTCAGATCCTCGACCCACTCGCCGGTCTTTTCGTCCTTGATATAGATGTAGCTGCTTCCCTCCGCGCTGGCCTGATTGAGGTTCGGGAGATTCTTCGTGCCGTCAAAATTCACGGACACATAAATAGCCATCACGGAAACAACCAGGCTGACGGTGATCACACCCACCAGCATAAGCGTCAGTACGATTTTGGCGATCGCGCCGAGCGTTTTCCGCACGACAGCAACCGACGGGCGGTGAAACCACTTCTTGCGGTCAGTTCCCATACGTCACCGATCCTCCTTATCCGCAAAGCCCGGTTTTACGGGCTGCATTTCTGCCTATACGGTATGTATTTTACCTCATTTGAAGCCAAAAGTCAAATCTTACCGCATAACTTTTTGGTCTGCGGAGAAAAACCCGCGGTTACTGCTTGGTCAAAAGGCGGTTTTTGTCGTTTTTCGTCCGAAAACGCCCCACAATACCCGCTTCGGCACATCATAAAGTCTCGCACCTTTACATGCCATCGGCAAACAACGCGTCAAACTGCGCCGCCGACCGCCGCCGTTCTTCCTCCTCGTCAAACGGCGCCCACGCCTTTTCGGGAGCCGCCATCAGCTCCCGCATACCGGCACAGATCCCGTTGGGCGTCTGATCGACCGTGATCTGCCCGCCGGGAACGGAGACAGAGGATGCGGCGGGATAATCGGACAAAACGATCGGCAGTCCCAAAATACGCGCCTCGATAACCGCCAGTCCCATCGCCTCATAATGTGACACGAACACAAACGCGTCGAAATGCTTCAAATAGGCAAACGGATTTTGCAGATCGCCGGTAAACGTCACCTTATCGGCGACCGCAAACTCCGCCGCCAATGCACGGAGCTTGTCCTCCCACTCCCCGCTGCCGATCAGCGTAAGGCGCACACGGTCGTTTTCCCCTGCCAAACGGGCAAAGGCACGGATCAGAGCATCCTGATTTTTTTCCGGCGAGAGCCGCCCCATCGTCACGAAGGAAAAACAGGCGGGATCCGGCATGGGGGCGCGAAGGGAGGTGCTGCTCATGTCTCCGTCGCCGTAATACGCCTTACCGTCCCGCACAAGGGTGCAATCGGCAGCCGCTTTTTGCCGGACAGCATCGGCGTCGATCAGATTATTGCAGAAAACAAAGCGCTCCTCCTGCCCGGGCAAAGCAAAATTACGGCGATTCTGCGCATAGACCGCCGCAGAAGCCGACACAACCCGGTCAAACCGCGGATACAGCTGTGTCACCACGGAGAGACCGGCGCAGAAATACCGGTAGCGGCGCTGTTTTCCCTTATCGCGGTTGGTCATATCCCGCCGGATATCGTTGTGCTGCCAGATCAGGCGGCGGGCGCACGGGATCTGCAGAAAAAGCAGCGGATAATAGGCACCGTAGCCGGAATAATCGACCAGGGCATCAAACTGCGCCAGACCGACCCGCCGTTTCGCCTCTCTCGCCAAAAATGCCCGCAGCGGCAAATTGGCGCGGTTGTCGGGATCGCCGCCGCGGCGCGACAGCCGCCACCAACAGAACCATTCCCGCAGCGTCGCCGCACGGGAACCGGACGAGGGCAGGATGCGCACCCATTCCGGCAGCGAGGACAGCATATCCCTTGCGGCGGCGGGCACGGTCTCCGGCAATAAAAGCGTAATGTCATACCGCGCGGGATCAAGAGACCGCAGACGGTATACAAGCGAGGTGGTCACGCCGTTCACGGCAAGCGATCCGCCGTAGATCAGCAGCCGCCGGGACGCCGCGGCGCTCTGCTCCGGCACGGGATCCGGTGCCAATCCGCACAGCGCCTGTATGCGCATATCTTCGGCAGAGCCGTCGGGCAATGCGACGATTCTGCCGGAAAAAATCGGGCCGACACGTTTTTGCAGCGCGGGCAGATGCGTTTTTGCAACGACAAGCACCGCCGCCGACAAAAGCTGCGGCAGCGAAAACGACGCGCCGCCGTCTGTCAGCAGCAGCCGCAGCGTTTGCCCCTCCCGCACGGAATACCAGGCGGGAAGCGGCGCGGCGGCACAGATGACCGCCGCCCGGGCCAGCTCACGCGGCGTAAACGCCGCCGTGTGGACGTCCGCCCCCGTTTGCCGCCACGCAACGGCATATTCAGGCGGCAAATGCCGATCGAGCAATACGCGATTTGATTTCAGCGGTGTGTGCAGGCAAAGCCGCGCATACCGGCAGGATGAAGAAAAGGGAGACAGGCGTCTCCCCATTCGTCCGATTCGACGGAATAAAGACATCCCGCTCCCTCCGTTTTTCTCCGGCGGCAGTTAAGTGCCGCTCAGCGATTTTGTTCCTTCAGCGCCCGGTCGGCTTCGCGCTTCATATCCTTGCGCGCCGCATCGTCCCGCTTATCATAGAGCTTTTTGCCGCGGCACAGACCCACCTGCAATTTAATACGGCTTCCCTTGAAATAAAGCGACAGCGGGATCAGCGTATACCCCTGCTGCTTCATTTGTCCGAACAGGCGCAGGATATCGCGCTTGTGCACCAGCAGACGGCGCACGCGCATGGGGTCACGGTTGAAAATATTCCCCTGCTCATACGGGCTGATATGCATCCCCTTGACAAACATTTCGCCGTCGTCAACAGAGCACCAGGCATCCTTCAGGTTGACCGAACCGGCGCGCACCGACTTGACCTCTGTGCCGACCAGCTCAATGCCGGCTTCAAAGGATTCCTCCACAAAATAATCGTGATATGCTTTTTTATTGGTAACGATCGTCTTGAGCGATTCAGCCAACGCCGACCCCTCCTTTGCTCACAGCTCACTGCGCCCCTCAAGCGAACGGCGCAGCGTCACATCATCGGTATATTCCAGATCGCCGCCTACGGGGATCCCGTAAGCCAGACGTGTGATTTTCACCTCAAAGGGACGCAGCAGCTTCGCCAGATACATGGCGGTCGCCTCTCCCTCCACAGTGGGGTTGGTCGCCATGATGATCTCGCGCACCTCAGTCTCCGCCACGCGCACAAGCAACTGCTTGACCCGCAGCTGCTCCGGGCCGATCCCTTTCATCGGCGAGAGCGTCCCATGCAGCACATGATAGGTACCGCGGTACTCGCCCGTACGCTCAAACGCCGCCACGTCGCTCGGGTCCTCTACCACGCAGATCACGCCGCGATCCCGGTCCGCGCTGCGGCAGACCGGGCAAAGCTCGCCGTCCGTCAGATTATGGCAGACGGCACACTCGTGAATTTTCTCCCGCGCTTCAAAAATGGCATCGGGCAGCGCCTTTGCCTCCTCATCCGGGAGGGAGAGCAGATAATACGCCAGCCGCTGTGCGGACTTATGCCCGATGCCGGGCAGCCGTTCAAGCTGTTCGGTCAGATGCGCCAGCGGCGCAACGGTATACCCCATAGGTCAGAACAGGCCGGGCATGGACATGCCGCCCGTCAGCTTGTTCATCTCGGTCTGCGAGGTCTCCGCTGCCTGGCGGATCGCCTCATTCACGGCGGCGCGCACCAGATCGGCGAGCATTTCCACATCGTCGGGATCCACAACGTCCGGACGAATTTCCAGCTTGGTCAGCTCATGGGTGCCGTTCACGGTCGCCGTGACCGCGCCGCCGCCGGCGTTGGCGGTATATTCGCGGGCATTCAGATCCTCCTGCAGCGCCGCCATGTCCTCCTGCATCTTCTGCGCCTGACGGATCATGGACTGCATATTGCCGGGACCTTTTCCCATCCCCTGCGGTAATCTGGCTTTCATTGTCGCTTCCTGCCTTTCGGTATTGATTATTTCACTTCAAGAGAGATTCCCTTTTGCCTGCTGTCGCGGATAAAGGCGGCGAGCGGATCGTCCCCCGCCGGTGCCGCCGCACCGCTGCGCGGCAGACCGACGCGGTAGCTCTGACCGGTCACGGAACGGATCGCGGTCTGGAGCGCTCGCTTGTTGTCCGCCGTCTGCACCAGCTCACGGAACAGCGCCGCATTCGGCGTGTCGATCAGCAATTTGTTTTCCGCCGGACGGCACAGCGCGCGGGAGCCTGCCAGCACACCGAACAGCGGCGGGCAGGTGTCGCGGAGCTTTTCGAGCACATCCGCCCACGCGGCAAACGGCTCCTCCGTGCTCCCCGCCTGCACGGGAAGGGGCGGCGCGTCCTGCGGGGGCGGCGCCTCATTTCCCGCCTGCTCCTCCGCCCGCTTCGGCTGCACAGCCGGTACAGCGGCAGGGGGAGATGCCTCTGCCTTTGCCGCCGGTGCGGCGGGAAGCCCGGCACGGAAAGCATCCTCGAGCGCCGTGACCCGGCGCAGCAGGCTCTCCGCCCCCGTGTCCAGAGCGGGCGTACACAGGCGGATCAGCGCCATCTCCATCTCCACCCGGCGAGAAACGCCGCTGCGGATGCGGTCAAGCGTCGACTGCAGCGCGGTCAATGTATGCAGTATCGCCGTCAGATCCCACTGCGCCGCCTCCTGCGTGAGCCGTGTGATCTCCGCCGGAGCGGCAACGATCAGCTCCTCGGGCTTGGGAACACATTTCACGATCATGAGGCTGCGGAAAAAATCAATCAGCTCAGTACAGAGCCGTTCCATATCCTTAGACGCGTTGTGCAGCCGGTCGATCCACTCGAGTGCGTCCGCGCTGTTCTGCCCGCGGATCGCCTGCGCGAGCGCATACAGCGGGTCACGTCCCGCCATGCCGGTCGCCTCGGAGACCACATCGGCGTCCACCGTGCGGGAGCGGGACAGGCACTGATCCAAAAGCGACAGCGCATCACGCAGCGCGCCGTCGGCAAGCCGCGCCAGCAAGAGCGCCGCCTCGTCCGTCAGGGTAAACTGCTCTTCCTTGGCGATGACCTGCATGCGGGCGGCAATATCCTCGGGCGGGATCCGCCCGAAATCGAAGCGCTGGCAGCGGGACAGGATCGTTGCGGGCAGCTTGTGCACCTCGGTGGTCGCCAAGATAAAGATCACATAGGCGGGCGGTTCCTCAAGCGTTTTCAGCAGCGCGTTGAACGCGCTTGACGACAACTCGTGCACCTCGTCGATGATATACACGCGGTATTTGGCGGAAACGGGGGTAAACCCCACCTCCTCGCGCAGCTCACGGATGCTGTCCACGCCGTTGTTGGCGGCGGCATCGATCTCGGTCACGTCCACGGCGGCGCCGCTGTCCACGGCGCGGCACATCTCACAGGCGTTGCACGGCTCGCCGTCGACCGGCGACAGGCAGTTGACGGCTTTTGCCAGAATTTTCGCACAGGTCGTTTTCCCCGTGCCGCGCGACCCGGTAAACAGATAGGCGTGCGCCAAATGCCCGGTCTTCAGCTCATTTTTCAGCGCCGCCGTCACCGTCGGCTGACCGTAGACCTCCTCAAATGTGCGGGGACGCCATTTGCGGTATAACACCTGATACGCCATTTCGTCCCTCCTGTTTCTGTCAAAAAAGCACCCTGTTCCTTCGGGCATACGGGCGGACAGGCGCACCTGCGGCACACGGGAAACATCTGCTTAATGCTGCTCGGTTCCCCGCCTGACATGGTTCACAGCGTCCCGTCGCACAGGACCCACCCGCCCGTATGCCCCAAGGCGCAGGGTGTTTCATACGGTACTCAGTGTAGTATACACGATTTTCCCTTTAAAGTCAACTGTTCGGCGCGGTTTTTCCGATTTTCTCTCATATACGCCCCCGTTTTTCCGTATGATGGCAGTAAAAAGGGGGAAGATCACATGGTCAGGCTGATATTTTTTTCCCGCAGGGCTGCTTTTTGGACAGCGATCCTTGCCGCCGCCCTGCTTCTCCTGCTCATTTCCGTTCCGGTCGTAACTGCAGTCGTCGGTTCCGCCAAGCCGGATACCTCCGTTACGCTTCCGGTCATCATGTATCACGGTCTGCATCCGCAAAAGTCACGCCAGAACCGCTATGTGATCGCCCCCGAACGCTTTGCCGCGGATCTTGACTGGCTCAGGGAAAACGGCTACACAACCGTCACGGTCGCAGACGTGATCGACTATGTGCACAAGCGCCGCGCGCTGCCCGAAAAGCCGATCATGCTCACCTTCGACGACGGGTATCTAAACAACCATGTCTACGGCACACCGCTGCTGAAGGAAGCTGGGTGCCGCGCCGTATTTTCGCCGATCTGCGCGGAGACCGTGCGCTACTCGTCGCTGCCCGACCGCGACCCCGCCTATGCGCAGGTGCGCTGGGACGACCTGCGGGACATGGTGGCGTCGGGATGCTGGGAGATACAGAACCACACCTACGCCATGCACACGCTGCGTCCGCGGCGCGGGTCGGCACGCCGTGCAGATGAGACAGCATCGGCGTATAAAACGGCGCTGACCGAGGATGTAGAGCGCGCACAGGCGTTGTTTTTGCAGGAGCTGGGATTCTCCCCCACCGCCTTTTTCTATCCGTTCGGCGCCATCGGCGAGGGCGAGCCGGAGCTTTTGCGCGAAATGGGCTTTCAGGCACTGTTCACCTGTACCGAGCAGAAAAATCAGCTGACGGAGGACCCTCAGTGCCTGTATGCGCTCGGACGGTTTCTGCGCCCGCCCGATCAGTCATCCGCGCAATTCTTCACCAAAACGGTGGGACTGGCATAAGCTGTCTGTAAAAGGAGCTGATAGCTATGCCCACACTGTACCTCAGCCCCTCTACACAGGAGGGGAATCCCGTCGTCATCGGCGGGACAGAGGAAGAGTATATGAACCGTATCGCCGACGCCATGGAGCCGTATTTGGTGTCCAACGGCATTGTATTCCGCCGCAACAACCGCAACGAGAGCCTCGGGCAGGCGATCCGGGATTCCAATGCCGGCAATTACGACTTACATTTTGCCCTGCATTCCAATGCCGCGCCGCCGACAAATTCCGGCAATGTCAAGGGCGCTGATTTTTACTATTACGCCCCCAGCACGAAAGGGCGCGAGGCGGCGACGATACTCGCGGAAAATTACAAGCGGATCTATCCCTATCCCGAGCTTTCGCGCCCCATCGCCACCACCTCACTCGTTGAGCTGCGCACCACACGCGCCCCCGCCGTTTTGGCGGAGCTTGCCTATCATGACAATGTCGAGGAGGCGACCTGGCTGCGGGATAACCCCGAGGCGATCGCCCGAAATCTGGTCATCGGACTGACGGAATACTTTCAGATCCCGTTTGTCGAGGCGCAGACGCCGGTGCCGGGAATCGTGCGGCTGCGCTCCGGCACGCTGAATCTGCGTGCGCTGCCCAATACGCAGGCGGAGGTCATCGCGTCGATCCCGAACGGCGCCGAGATCACGGTGCTGGGGCAATGGGGCAACTGGTACGTTGTGCGCTACGGCGACAATGTCGGCTACGCCCACTCTGCCTATATCGCCATATAAAAGCCGCTGCCCGCAGTCCGGTCACGGACTGCGGGCGGCGTTATGCTAAAAGGATCACTCCGCCGTCTCCGGTGCAAGACGCAGAGACGCCATATAGGCGCGCGGAGAGTGACCGACATACTCTTTAAACAGGCGCGAAAAATACAGAGGATCGCGGTAACCGCACCGAAGCGCAATACTCTGCACCTCCGTTTCTCCCTGTTCCATCAGCGCACAGGCATTGCGTATCCGCGCCGTGTTCAGATAGCGGGAAAAGCCGATCTTATAGGTCTGTTTAAACACGGTGGATACATATTTCGGATGATAGCCGCAGGCTTGTCCGACCGATTCCAGCGACATCTCGGGTCTAAAAAAGAACTGATCAATATGCTGCTTGATCAGCAGAGCGGCGCCGTCGCCGGACGGGCGGACAGGCTTTGGCAGCAGGCGGCGCTCGCCCAGCACGGAAAAGCTGTATAAAAGCGTGCTTTCCACCCGCAGGCCCGCCACCACGCCGTCCGCTTCAAGATTGCGGCACCACAGGTCAAACAGCCCGAAAAACCCCGGAAACACGCAGTCCTTTCCCGTAATATGCATCGTTTCCATCACGGCGTTGGCGCGGCTGCCCAAAAAGCTGATATACATATACTGAAAGCCGTCGTCGGAGCAGATCGCCGCCGGAACGGACGGCAGCGTAAAGAACAGATCGCCCTCGGCAAGCGGAATCTCCCGTCCGGTAAGGCAGAGCCGCCCCGTACCGTGCAGCACCAGATGCATCCGATAGACGGAGGGAATTTTCAGCTCGCGGTTTGTCTGCGGCAGCGTTTCCAGCACACAGTTGAACAGCTCAAGATCTCCCTTGTTTTGGTTGCGCGTAAAAAACCGACACACATTTTTGCTCAAGATGATCCGCCTCCCTGTCTCCTATTCTACCCGACCGGGCAAAGCCTGTCAACATCCACCTTACGATAATCCGTATTTTTGTGGATTTGTTCCATTTTTCCTGTTTCGAAATTGTGGTATACTACACTTGCCAAAGCTCCCGTTTCGGGCAAGGAAAGGATGGGCAATATGAAGAAAATACGGATCGGTGTGGTCGGCGTCGGCCGCGGCAACAGCATGATGGACTACTGTGCACAGTCGGACAACGCCGAGCTGGTGGCGATCTGTGACAACTGGGCGGAGGGGCTTGCCGCGCAGAAGGAAAAACACAAGGACGAAGCCATCACCTTTTATTCCGATTACGAAGAATTCCTGCAGCACGATATGGATGCCGTCGTTCTCGCCAATTTTGCCAACGAACACGCGCCGTTTGCCATCCGCGCCATGCGGGCGGGCAAGCATGTGTTTTCCGAGGTATTGCCGGTGCAGACGATGAAAGAGGCGGTTGAGCTTATCGAGGCGGTCGAGGAGACCGGCAAGATCTATGCCTACGGCGAAAACTACTGCTATATGCCCGCCCCCTACGAGATGCGGCGCCTCTATCGCGAGGGAAAGCTCGGCGAGCTGGAATACGCCGAGGGCGAGTATATCCACAACTGCGAGCCCGGCTGGGCATGCCTGACCCGCGGCGAGGAGACGCACTGGCGCAACACCATGTACTCAACGTTTTACTGCACACACTCCTTCGGTCCGATCCGGCATATTACCGGTCTGCGCCCCGTTTCCGTCATCGGCTTTGAGGGAACACAGACGGCGCGGAATCTGCGCGTCGGGTCAAAATCCGGGCAGTTCGGCATCGAGATGGTGACGCTGGAAAACGGCGCTATTGTCAAGAGCATTCACGGCGGGCTGTACCGCAATTCCATCTGGTATACGCTTTACGGCTCAAAGGGCCGCGCGGAATCCGCGCGCGAGGATACCGGCCTCGGTGATGTGTCCCGCATCTACGTCTATGCGGACGAATTTGACGGACAGTACGCGGATATCCGGGCGGAAAGCTATGAGCCGGAGCAGACAAAGCTCGAAGCCGCGCATGCTTTCGGCCACGGCGGATCGGATTATTTCACGATGAACCACTTTGTCCGCAGGCTGCTCGGCGACGAAACGGCGGATATCATCGACGTCTATGAGGCGCTTGACATGTTTCTGCCCGGCCTCTTCGCCTATCGCTCCATTCTGGCGGGCGGAAAACCGATGGCTATCCCCGATCTGCGGGATAAAGCCGTACGCGACGCCTATCGCAGCGACACCGCCTGCACGGATCCTGATGTAGCGGGAGAGCAATTGCTGCCCACCTCCGTGCGCGGTACGCCGAAAATCGAGGCAGATATCTATGCCCGCATGAAGCGTATCTGGGACGAGCGGTAAACAAACACAGCGTGACCGTGCTTGACTTTTCGGCGAACAGATGCTATACTAACCCTGCGAGTGAGCCGGACAGCCGCGTGCGCCCTTGCGGCGTATGAGGAAAGTCCGAGCATCACAGGGCGGGATAACGGCTAACGGCCGCCGGGGGCGACCCTAGGGAAAGTGCAACAGAGATATACCGCCGCTTTATGCGGTAAGGGTGGAAAGGCGAGGTAAGAGCTCACCGGCGCGCAGGAGACTGCGCGGCCCTGCAAACCCTATCCGATGCAACGCCGACAGGAGCGATACATTGGCCCGATGTGCTCCGAAAGGCGGCTTGAGCCGTCTGGCAACAGACGGTCGAGACAGATGGTTGTCCAAGACAGAACTCGGCTTACAGACTCACTCGCTTTATTTAACGGCAAAACCGCCCCGCAGCTTAACTGGCTGCGGGGCGGTTTTTCTGTCGGTTATGCAAACAGTGCCGCGCGGTCAATGTCCGCCAAAAAGACAACGGCATCGCTCAGCGTCAGATGGAACAGCGAGGTATTCCACTTGGTATCCTTTCCCCACCCCTCAAACGTGGTCGTGCCGCCCTCACGCAGAATGCGCAGCCACGCCCCCTCGTCACAAAGGCAGTCGTGTACCATATCCTCACGCCCGTGCCGCACCAATCCGCACAAAAGCGGGAACGAGCCGAACATGGATACCGCCGTGATCCCCCGCTCGGCGATCCAGGCAATGATGCGGTCAGCGCATGCCTCGTCAGGACAGAGCCGGAAGGCAAACGCCAGCACGTTGCCGATATAGCTTGTATGCACTGTTTTGCGGCTGTCTCTGAACAGATGGCGTTCTTTATCGTAAAACGCCGCCGTAAAGGCATCGACCAGCGGTTTTTCGTCACGGTAGGGCGCAAGCTCCAGCGCCTGCGCCATGCGGTTGGCGCAGCGCACGCCCTCGATATAGTAGGCGTTGATCGCGACATGTGCCTCATGGCAGACCTGCCCCTCGCGAATATCCACATCATAGCCGTCGCGGAAATTTTCGGGCCACTCGACTACACACCACTTATCCAGCTCGCAGAGCAGCCCGTCCTTTTCATATTGCACGCGATAATGGTCCAAAAGGCGGCAGACGCCGGGATAATTCTGCGCGAGATAGGCACGGTCACCGGTCAGCCGGTAATGCCACAGGATCAGCGAGATCAGCATCAGCGGGTATTCGGCGATCTCCTGCATCATGGAGCAGTCAAGGCAGGTCACCATGCCGGGATCAATGAATGTGGAGGCAAAGGCATCGTCGATCAGCTTGCGCACGATAGAATCATCGCCGGTCAGCAGCATATTGGCAAGTGCCGTATAGCACCCGTCCCCGACATAGAAGCCCTTTTCCCGCTCCATGCAGTCCTGAATGACCTCCTGCACGCCGTAATGCTGCGAGTGCACGCAAAGCTCCCAGACACGGCGCAGCGGCTCCTCCCCGGCATAGGCTGGCAGCATATGCGCGGAAAGAGAAAACGGGTAGTGGCGTGCGGACAGCTCGACGCTTTGGATCACGCAGCCCTCCGGCAGCAAAAGCTCGGCATAGCGGAAGGATTTATAGTCAAACCAGTCAAGCGTATCCGCATTTCCCGAGAGGAGCCACGGCTCCTCATATACGCAGTTGGCACGCAGGCGATAGCGCACCGTGCCGTCAGCGTTCAGCTCCTGCCCGCACCGCACGGTCACGCAGCTGCCCGCCTGTCCGCACGCACTTACCCGCAGATAACCGACATAGGTGCTACCGAAATCCAAAAACAGGGTATTCCCGCGCCGCTCGGTTTTGACCGGTTTTACGGTGTCAAACACCAGCGCCGCCGTCGGCTGCGGCATAACGCAGTAGTCGGTATACACACGGCGGCAAGCGGGCGTCCAGCCGCTGTCGTCAAAGGACGGCGCAGAAAAACCGACCTCCGGCGCGGCAGAATCATAGGATTCCATAAATTGTGTCGCATATCCGACGGTGCCGCACTCGGCATAGGCGGTATGGCGGTGCGTCAAAAACCGCTCATCACTCCCCCACACCGTTTCACCGTCCAGCACAAGGTCACAAAGCAGACCGTGGCGGTTGTCACCGCTGACCCAGACGCGGTTGATCAGCCCCTGATAAAGCGTATGTACCGCCAGCACATTTTCGCCGGTATGCAGCTGACCGGTAATATCCACGACAAGATAGCCGAGCCGGTCGGGATACGCCGGTGCGGGTCCCTGAGAGACAAAGCCGCCGTTGACATAGGCCTTGTAGTAGTCGTCCGCCGTAATGTACAGCAGCGCCGACTGCGGCAGACGGTCAAGCGTAAAATGCCGCCGAAACAGAATATGGCGGTCGCGATGCTCGTCACAGGGCAGATCCACCCGCTGAAGCTGGCGGTGAAACACCTGCCGCGGCGCAAGCTCCGCAAACTCCTCGTCGGTGATCCATACGCCGGAAAAAACATGGTCTTTCATACAGCTTATACCCCTTCGGTATATCGTCTGATCACCTGATACGCCTCGGTCAGACGGGAAAATGAACAGCGGGCATTGGCGGGACTGGTGCTCGGCAGCAAAATGGCTGGCTGCTGCGTTTTCGGAGCGCACAGCTTTGTGTAAAGCTGATAGGCTTTACTGCCTGTGGTAAATATCGCCCGCACTGCCGTTTGGCTCAGCAGCATATCGATCGGATTCGGCACGGGGTCGAGAATGGTGCTGTCCGCCGCTCCCGCGATGCGGCAGCTTTTCAGCACATCCCAGAGCGCTATGTCATGCCGATCCAGAAAAGCGCGGCGCGCTTCCTCCGTCTCCGGTGTGCTTTCTTCGTACACCGCTGCCATCACACGCCAGAAGCGGTTTTGGGGATGGGCATAGTAAAAGCCCGCCTGTCTTGACCGCGGAGACGGCATTGTGCCGAGAATCAGCACGCGGCTTTTTGGGGTATAGACCGGCGGGATCGGATGGATAACGGTCTCGGCTGCTGACAATGTGCTCACCTCTTTTTCAGTATAGCATACTTTATTCTTCTTCACAACCGTTTTTTCGTTTTTGGCATAGACGGTCGGACAAATGCGTATAGTGTTAGCGATCAAAAAGGAAAGGTGTGACGCCAAAGTGAAAACACTCCCACCGGATGCCAATGATTTCGCCCGCATGATCGAGCGGTACAATCGGGAGATGCAGCAATATGTCGCCATCAACCCGCGGCCGGAGCCTGCCCCGCCTGACGGATCGCCGGGCGAACAAGCGGTTTTTGCCGATGAGCCGGCAGAGGAGCTGCGGCAGGCGGCAGCCGCCCCCGCTGCCGTTCAGCCGGCGGAGGCAGAACGGGCGGAGACTCCGGCTCCTCCTGCGGCGGAGACCGCCGCGGAGCCGGAGGAAGCGGCGGCTGCGGGAACGGAGCCGATAAATGCGGAAACAGATACGGATACGGCTTCTTTAGCTGCCACCTCCCCCTCTTCGCCGGAGGATGCCATGATCACCCGCAGCCGGGAGATCCCCTACCCGTCTACCGAGGACATTGCGCCGCTGATCCAAACGCGGGATGACAGCGATAAGCCGGAAAAGCCTGCCGAGCCGTACCCGCGCAATGCCGTCGGTTTTTTGATCGTACAGGCCTTTTCCGCACGCGGTGTGCTGCCGGTCGAGGGAGCGACCGTTACGGTCAGCGGAACGGAAAATGACAAGACGGTACTTTATCACACGGTCTTTACCGACCGCAGCGGTCTGTCCCCGCTGATGTCGCTGCCCGCTGTCAGCGCCCAGCTCTCAATGAAGCCGGGCGCGTATCAGCCGTACACCGTCTATACCGTGCGGGTGCAGAAAGCCGGTTATTATCCGGTGGAAAACACCAGAGTACCGATCTACGAGGGCATCGTTGCCCGTCAGCCGGTCAATCTGGTGCCGCTTCCCGAAAACCAGCGCGAGGGAGAGCCGCAGATCTTTTCCGAAAGCGGACCGGCTGATCTATGAGCAAAAAAGGAGATGACTGTATATGCCCTTGAGCGGATTGCCGTATATCCCGGAGACTATCACGGTCCATCTCGGACCGCCGAACAGCAGCGCCCGCAATGTGACCGTCCCGTTTATCGACTATATTAAAAACGTTGCTTCGAGTGAGATCTATCCCACCTGGCCGGAAAATGCGCTGCGCGCCAATATGTACGCCCAGATTACGTTTGCCTTAAACCGCATCTATACCGAGTGGTACCGCAGCCGCGGTTACGATTTTGATATCACCAATTCCACCGCCTATGATCAGGCGTATGTGCCAAACCGCGATATCTACAACAATATTTCCGCCCTTGCGGATGAGCTGTTCAACACCTATGTACGCAAGCAAGGCACGGTTGAGCCGTATTTTACCCAGTACTGCAACGGCACCACCGTCACCTGTAACGGGCTGTCGCAATGGGGTACGGTTGCGCTCGCGGAGAGCGGCGCCACGCCCTATGAGATCCTCACCAACTATTACGGCGACGATATTGATCTGGTGCGGGACGCACCGGTGCGACCGTTAGACCAGTCCTATCCCGGCACGCCGTTTCGCATCGGCTCGAGCGGGCGCGATGTGCTGCTGCTTCAGATCCGACTGAACCGCATTTCCGCCGACTATCCCGCCATTCCGAAAATTTATCCGCTTGACGGGGTATTCGGCACAGAGACCGATGCCGCTGTACGGGAATTTCAGCGTATTTTCAATTTGAGCGAGGACGGCATTGTGGGTCCGGCAACATGGTATCGGATCAACGCCATTTATACCGCGGTCAAACGGCTTGCCGAGCTTAATTCCGAGGGGCTGACCTTTGACGAGCTGGGGCAGCAGTTCCCCGGCCCGCTCCGCTACGGCGATACCGGCACGCCGGTGCGCATCGTGCAATACTATCTTGCGGTGATCGGGCAATTTTACGACACCGTCAACTCCCCTGCCATCAACGGCACCTTTGACGAGGCTACCCAGGACGCCGTGCGCGCATTTCAGGCAGCCAGCGGGCTGACCGTTGACGGCATCGTTGGCGACCGGACGTGGAACGCCATTCTCGACGCCTATTACGGCATACTTGACAGCATCGACAACCTTTCTCTTCCGGTCAAGCTGTTTCCCGGCACGCTTTTGGTGCAGGGCTCCCGCGGCGAGTATGTCTCCGTCCTGCAGGAATACCTCTCCTATATCGCCGACACCTTTTCCGAAATTTCGAAGGTGCCGGTCACCGGCGTGTTCGGCACTCAGACCGACCGTGCCGTTCGCGCCTTTCAGGAGCTGTTCGGCCTGACGCCGGACGGTCGTGTTAGTCCGCTGACGTGGAACAGCATCGCGGGCGTGTATGACGACCTGCAAAACGGCTACCGCAAGCAGGAGGGGCAATATCCGGGTTATGTGCTCGGCGCCTCGGAAGAATAAAGGAGGAGCGGATAATGTATCCGAACAACGATATTCAGCATGACCAAAAACTGTATATCCGCGAGCTGCAGTCCGCCATACGCCGACTGTCCCGCAGTCACACCGCCATCCCGACGCTGAACCCAGACGGCATTTACGGCAACGAAACTGCGCACGCGGTCGGGCAGTACCAGAGGCGGTTCGGTCTGCCGATCACCAAAGAGGCGGATGCCGCGACATGGGAAAGCCTGTTTACGGAGCTGCGGCGGCTGGAGGCATCAGACCCGAGCACCGACCCGTTTCCGCCTGCCTTTTTGCCGCTTGCCTACGCCGACAAGGGGGCGGGCGTCGCCCAGCTCAACGAATGGCTGCACCATTTGTCCCACGCCTTTGACAACGTCCCCGTCGTACTGCCCGGCGACGAATTCGGCGCGGACACGACACGCGCGGTTTCCCGCATGCAGCAGATCCTGCGGCTGCCGATCAACGGCATCGTCAATTTCCCGACGTGGCACGGCATTTCTGCCTCGGCGGAGCAGCTGATCCGCTTCACCGGCGACGACCGGTAAAAAGCGCATAAACAATCTTCGGCACGCAAAAGCAGGGCGGGCTGACCGGAATTTCCGTCAGCCCGCCCTGTTTGCCCGTCAGGATCTATCCGACAGGATCGTGTACAGCAGCGCCGCATCGTCCTTGAGTGCCGTTTCCCGCACATCGGCAACACGCACGCGCACTTCACGCGCGCCGAGCGTGATGGCGATCACGTCGCCGACCTTCACCTCATAAGAGGCGCGCGCCGGACTGCCGTTTACGCTCACGCGTCCGGCGTCGCAGGCCTCATTGGCGACCGTGCGCCGCTTGATCAGGCGGGACACTTTCAAATATTTATCCAAACGCATTTGTCATCGTTCCTTTTTTACTCTCTTTTGCGACCTCAGTCGCCGGAGGGATCGGATTCTTTCTTTATGCCGAACAACTGCCGTAAAATACCTCTCAGAAACCGGGGACTGCGTACAACGACCACTTTCATAGCTGTCAGCTCCTCCTTACCGTGATTTAGAGCAAGTGATGCCAAGCAGCACGAAAGCCGCCGCGACAACGATCAGTACAAATCGGGTCGGGCAGAGCAGAGCCAGCAGCATACCGGCGCCGAACGCCGTCAACCCCGCACCGCTTTTTCCGCATTTTCTGAACATGATCCCACCGCCTTACCGGATTCGGTCACGGTTTCCGTGCCTGTTATCAGCCTATGCGGCAAGGCGGCGGTCGGTGCGGATTATTTTTTATAGCGGTCGCAGGCAGCGATCTCCCGGTAGAGCGACACATAGCTTTGATAGCGCGACGGCGCGATCTCGCCCCGCGCGGCAGCCTGCCGCACGGCACAGTCCTTTTCGGCGACATGCGCACAGCCGGCAAAGCGGCATTTCCCGAGATAGGGAGAAAATTCCGGAAACAGGTTTTCGATCTCGTCAGCCTCCATCCGGCCGACGCGGTCAAGGTCGATAAAGGAGAAGCCGGGGGTATCCGCCAGATATCCGCCGCCCTCCATCGGGTAGAGCCGCACGGCGCGGGTCGTATGGCGGCCGCGCCCCAGCTTCCGGCTGATCTCTCCCGTTTCCAGTGCCAGTTCCGGCATCAGACGGTTGAGCAGGCTGGATTTTCCCACGCCGGAATTACCTGTAAAGGCGCAGACCTTGCCGCGCAGAAAGCGGCGCAGTCCGCACAGATCGGAGGAGAGCGCGGAAACGGAAAACACCGGCAGACCCGTGCTTTGATAGATCTCCGTCAGCTCCCGCGTATCGGCAAGATCTGTCTTATTCACCACCACGGCGGGAGCAATGCCGTGATAGATCGCCAGAGCGATCATGCGGTCGATCACCGGCAGATTCGGAGACGGATCGACCGGCGAGATCACCACGACAAGGCAATCGAGATTCGCCACCGGAGGGCGAACCAGCACATTTTTGCGCGGCTCGACCGTCTCGATCGTTCCGATTCCCTCACCTTGCACAGACAGCCCGACATGATCGCCGGGCGTCGGCGTGATCCCCTCGCGGCGAAATATCCCGCGCGGACGGCAGATGTACAGACCATCGGCGGTTTCAACGGTATAACTGCCGCCGATGCCCTGCAAAATCAACCCGTAAGCGTCCACGCGCGCAGCAGCGGACTCACTCATGCGTATGATCCGAATTTTCCGGCTCCGATGCCGACGTATCCGGCTGCGAGGATGGATCTGCGGACGGCTCTGTGGATTCGCTCGGACTCCCCCACTGCGGCGGATACTGATTATTCAGCACGGCACGTCCGTTTATGCCGTCCATTGTATATTCGAGATACGGCTGATAGGAGGCGTTCGTCCCCGAACGGCGGATATGGATAACGACGGAATAGCTCGCCTTTCTCTCGGTAAAGCTCAGCTTGATGCTGCGCAGCTGATTGGGAAGAAGTCCCTGCAGATCGGTGGAATACATCGCCTGCTTGGCTTCGCGCCCGTCGATATACACCTTGAGATCCACGGCAACCGACACATCCGGCAACGGAACAGTCACATTCTGAATGTCGGTGAAGCCGGAGGCTACGGTCAGCACGACCTCCTCGCCGGGCGTCAGCAGCGTGTTTTTTGCCGGCTTCTGCTCGATCACCGTGCCGGTCACATACCCGGCCTTGTTCACGACGATGATATTTTCCTCTTTGACAACAAAGTTGTCCGCCGCCAGCATCCGGATAGCATCCGCCTGCGAAATATTGGTCACATCCGGCACCTTCACCGGCTCCACCGGCTTCGGTCCGTTGCTGACATACATATAGATCGTCGTGCCCTTTTTGCAGGATTCGGGGAAGGCGGGGTCAATGCGGATCACACATTCCTCTTTCACCGTATCGCTGGACTGACGCACTTCTTTGACCGTGAACCCGGCGTTGTTCAGCCGGTTGTAGACCGTTGTGCGATCCTCACCCTCGGACACCGCAGGCACCTGGATCATATTCGGGCCCTTGCTGACCGTGAGCTTGATCCGGCATTTCACCTTGACCAGGTGTTCCGGTGCGACGTCCTGATCAATGATCGTCCCTGCTTCGGAATCGTCAAACTGCGTGATGGAATCCAAAAACTCATACCGGCGCAGATAGTCGGGATTGCTGATGACCTCATCGTAGTTCATGCCGACAAAATTATCCGCTCTGAACTCCTCGGCACTCTCACCGGGCTTGATCACCTTCATCAGAAAGACGGCACCGACAAACAGCAGACACACGAGCAATACTGCGCCCGCAATTGCGGCAAGGATCGGCAAAAACGAGCTTTTTTTCTCGTCCCCGTCATTCTCTTCCTCTTCTTCGTCCTCTTTGTTCTCGCCGCGCACCTTGGAGATCGCATCCACAAAGCGCGTCGGCGTTTCGTCGACAAAATACTTATATTCAAAATGGATGCTCGGATTCCGCTTGAATTCGTCGATATCACTGAGCATTTCCGCCGCGGACTGATACCGCTCGGACGGCTCCTTCTGCATCGCCTTCAGCGTGATCTCCTCAAGCCCCTCGGGAATATCGGGGTTGATGTCCCGCGGGCGCGTCGGCTGCGACTGGAGCTGCATGATCGCCACGGAGACGGCGTTATCCGCGTCAAAGGGCACGCGACCGGTCAGCATCTCATACAGCATTACGCCGACGGAATAGATATCCGCCTTTTCGTCGGTCAGCTCGCCGCGCGCCTGCTCCGGACTGATATAGTGCACGGAGCCGATGGCTTTGTCCTCCGAGGTGGCGCGCAGATCCTGACGGGAAAACCGCGCGATGCCGAAATCCGTCACCTTGATGGTGCCGTCGGACAAAAGCATGATATTCTGCGGCTTGATATCGCGGTGGACGATGCCCTTGTCATGGGCATGCTGCAGCGCGCGCAGGATCTGCACGGTAAAGTGCACCGCCTCTTTCCAGCGGATATCCTTCTGCTGATCCATGTACTCCTTCAGCGTGATCCCGTCAATATATTCCATTACAATATACTGCAGATTCTCGCCGAGGCTGACGTCATACACCTTCACGATGTTCGGGTGCGAAAGGATGGCGATCGCCTTTGATTCGTTGCGGAAGCGGCGGACAAATTCCTCATTGTTGAGAAATTCCTCCTTGAGGATCTTCACCGCAACAATGCGGTCGTCGATCGTGTCATAGGCCTTATATACATAAGCCATGCCGCCGACGCCGATAATTTCGCGGATCTCATATCTTCCGTCCAGGCGTTTTCCGATATACTTATCCACACTCATCACTCCTGTCTGCATTACTCAAGCACGGCAACCACCGTGATATTGTCCGCGCCGCCATGGGAAATGGCGGCTTGCACAAGCGTCTCCGGAAGCTGCACAAAGGGGGTCGTTTCGATCAGATGCTGTATTTCATCGGTCTCGACCATATTGGTCAGGCCGTCGGAACAAAGGAGCAAAAGCTCACCCGGCTCTGAAAACGGCACGGTGTCGAGATCCATCTGAACGGATTCATCTACACCGAGCGCGCGGGTGATAATATGTTTGCGGGGATCGGATCGCGCCTGCTCCGGCGTCATTTTCCCCTGATCCACCATGTCCTGCACATAGGAGTGATCCGATGTCAGCTGACAAAGCGTGCCGTCGCGATAGAGATACGCCCGGCTGTCGCCGACATGAACCACATGTGCTTCGCCGCCGTGGATCACGGCGCCGACCAGAGTAGTGCCCATACCGCGAAGGGACAGATCCGCCGCTCCGCGGTCAAATATTTCGATATTGGCTGCTGCCACGGCGCTTTCCAGCACATTTTCCAGAGAAGCCGCCGTCATATCCTGCCGAAAGGAGGAAAGAATGCGTTCGGCGATCAGCGAAACGGCAATGCGGCTTGCCACCGCGCCGCCGTTGGCACCGCCCATGCCGTCACAGACCAGGGCAAAGCCCCCGTTCTCCGTGATCAGTTTATAGGCAAAATCATCCTGATTTTCTTCGCGTACCGAGCCTATATCGCTCGCTCCGAGAATATTCATCCCGTTTTGCCTCCCTTCCCCTCTTCTTGGTCCGCCTGCCGCCGCAGCTGACCGCAGGACGCCTGTATATCCGCCCCGAGTGTGCGCCGGATGGTCGCGGTAATGCCATGCTTTTCCAGTATACGCTGGAAAGCCGCCAGACGCTCTCTTGTGCTGCGGTGGTGGGATTTTCCCTTTACCTCATTGGCGGGAATCAGGTTGACGTGACAGAGCATACCGCTCAGCTTTTCTGCCAGCTCATACGCGCAGGCATCGCTGTCATTTACGCCGCGGATCATCGCATATTCAAACGAGATCCGGCGTCCCGTATGCGCCGCATAGTCGCGGCAGGCCGCCAAAAGCTCATCCACCGGGAAACGCCGGTTGACGGGCATCAGCCGGTCACGCAGCGCATCATTCGGCGCGTGGAGAGAAACCGACAGCGTCAGTGCATAATTTTTCTCCTGCAAAAGCCGGATTCTGTCCACAAGCCCGCAGGTGGACAGCGACACATGACGCATCCCGATATGCACGCCGTCCTCGGTGCCGAGCATATCGAGAAAACGCGTTACCTGCTCAAAATTATCGAGCGGCTCGCCCATCCCCATCAGCACGATAGAGGACACGCGGATCCCGCGGTCACTCTGCGCCGTCTCGATCTGGGCAAGCATCTCGGAGGCGGTCAGATTGCGGACAAAGCCGCCCATGCCGGTGGCACAGAACACACAGCCCATCTTGCAGCCGACCTGTGTGGACAGGCACATCGACCAGCCGTGGTGATACTGCATCAAAACAGCCTCGACCGTTTCGCCGTCCGACAGGGAAAACAGGTATTTAACCGTGCCGTCGATCGCGGAAACCAGCCGGCGGCTGATCTCGACCCCCGGCGCCGTATACCGCTCCGCCAGCTGTTCTCTGAGCTTTTCGGGCAGATCCGTCATCTTTGACAGATCGGTTACGCCGCTGTCCAGCCAGCGGGAAAGCTGGCGCGCCCGAAACGGCGGCCACCCGAGCGCCGTAACCACGGCTTCCCGCTTTTCCGGCGCCATAGAGCGGATATCCTCTTTCTCCAAGAACTCACCTCAACCCTGCCGGACAAATCCGGCGATAAAAAAGCCGTCCGACCCGTGCAGATGCGGAAACAGCGTCAGCCGCCACGACGGCGGCGATCCCGCTGCCGCAAAGCAGGCGGAAAGCGGCAGTGTGCGCGGCACAAATGCGGGGTGCTCCCGCAAAAACCGCTCGACCACCTGCTCGTTCTCCGCCGGATTCAGCGTGCAGGTCGAATACTGCAGATACCCGCCCTTTGCCGTCATTTTCGACGACTCTTCGAGGATGCGGTACTGCAGCGCCGGAAGATCGGCAAACTGTTCTGGCGATTTATAGCGGATCTCGGGCTTACGCCGGATCACGCCGAGACCGGAGCAGGGCACGTCGCAGAGCACGCGGTCAAACCGTCCCGCCCGCTCGGGCGGACACGGAGTCGACGCATCGCGCTGCTCGACCCGCACGGTCTTTGCGCCGAAAAGCTGCGCGCGACGGCGCAGCTCCTCACATTTTGCCGCATAGCAGTCCCCGGCGAGGATCTCTCCCTCCCCGCGCAGATACTGCGACAGGGTGAGCGATTTACCGCCCGGCGCGGCACAGACATCGGCAACGCGCATTCCCGGCGCCGCTTCCAAAGCGGCGCAGCAAAGCTGCGACGCCTTATCCTGATAATAATAGCAGTTTTCTTCCGTTTTTTCAAGAGGATTTCGCTCTGAGACCCCCAAAAGTTGTAAACAATTTTCCAAATCTGCGCATTTTTCCGCAGAAATTCCCTGCAAAGCCAGCCTTTCGGTCAGCGCATCGGTGGTCGTCAGTGCCGTATTCACCCGCACATACGCGGGCGGCGCGCCGTTGAGGCTTTGCACCAGCGCATACGCAGCCGCCTTTCCGTAGGTGTTTTCCCAAAACCGGATCCACTCTGCGGGACAGGACTCCTTTATCGCCAGCCCCTCCGCCGTTTCGGTATCCAGCGCAGAAAGCAATTCCTCCTGCCGCCGCAGCACACCGCGCAGCACGCCGTTGACAAAGCCGGCGGCTGACGGCTGACCGAAGCGGCGGGTCATCGACACCGCCTCATTGACGGCGGCGGATGCCGGGATCCTGTCCATATACAAAAGCTGGCAGACCGCGGTCTGCGCGATCGCCGTCACCGCCGGATGCCAGCGGTTTTGCGGGCGCGAGGCACAGCGGGAAAGCAGATAGTCGATCGTCAGCCGGCGCTCGACCGTGCCGTAGATAATCGCGGTTGCGAGCGCGCGCTCCCGCGGCGGCAGATCGCACGAGGCAAGCAGGGAATTCACCACGATATTCGAATAAGCACCGCCCTCGTTTAACCGGCGGACAGCCGCAACGGCAGCCTCCCGCCCATTGCGCGGCGTCAACGCCGTCCCTTTCGGTTGTTTCCCGCCACGATCAGCAGCAGGCGCAGAAAGCTCATCAGCGACAAAAACAGCGCCGCCACATAGGTCATTGCCGCAGCGGACAGCACCCGGCGCACACCATCCAGCTCCTCCTGCGTGAAGCGTCCGCAGGCGCTAAGCTCCGCCAGTGCACGTCGGCTGGCATTAAATTCCACCGGGAGTGTGATCAGCTGAAACAGCACGGCAAAGCCAAAGCACCCGACGCCGACATAGGCGAGCGGGTAAAAGCTGAAGATCAGCCCGAGCACGACCAGATAAGTGGAGATCGTGGAGGCAAAATTGGTGACCGGGACGATCGCCATGCGGATACGCGCCGGCGCGTAATTATCGGCGTATTGCAACGCGTGACCCGTCTCATGCGCCGCCACGCCGACGGCGGAGACCGTCGGCGTATCCAAAACCGTCTCCGACAGGTGGATCGTCTGATCCGACGGATTATAATAATCGGTCATGGAACCGGACACGGGCAGGATGGGCAGATTCAGTCCCCGCGCAGACTGGATCAGACGCGAGGCCTCCGCGCCGGTCATCGAGCTGCGCACGCCGCTGTACCGGCGAAACACCCGTTTCACATGCACCTGTGCGATCAACGTGAGAATGATCGCCGGAACGACAAGCACCAGATACCAGTAATCCATCATGAAAAGGGGCATAGCGTTACCTCCGTTTAACTTATTCCAGACGGCTGCCGATCTCGGCGGGATGCCCGCGCAGGAAATCGGCGGCAGCCATGCGGCGCGCTCCCTCCGCCTGTACCTCCTGCAGCAGCAGCATATGCCCGTCGCCGCAGGCAACGGCAAACGGTGAAAGCGACACCACCGTACCCGCTGCCGCGCCGGTCTCTCCGCCGACGGCGCTAACATGAATCTTCAGCGTTTTCCCGCCAAAGCGGCAGGTCGCGCCCGGCCACGGCGACAGACCGCGCACCTGATCGTGCAGAACCTTCGCCGGGCGTGTCCAGTCAAGCGGACTGCAGCTGCGGTCCAGCATCGGGGCGAGGGTCGCCTCGGCGGAATTTTGCGGCGTGCGCACCGCCGTGTGCGCTTCAAGCGCCGCGAGCGTCTGCAAAAGCAGCGCGGCACCGTCCGCCGCCAGCTCGTCGAACAGCTCGCCGGACGTCTCATCCTCCCGCACCGCACGGGAGGACTGCATCAGGATATCCCCCGTATCCAATCCTTCATCCATCTGCATCGTCGTCACGCCCGCTTCGCGGTCGCCGGAAAGGATCGTCCACTGGATCGGTGCCGCGCCGCGGTGACGCGGCAGGAGCGAGGCGTGCACATTGACACAACCGAGCGGCGGAAGCTCCAGAATATCCTTTGGCAAAATGCGCCCGTAGGCGACAACAACGATCACATCGGGATCCTCCCGTGCGATCCGCTCCTTCGCCTCCCCGTCGCGCAGCGTGCGCGGCTGGTAGATCGGAATATTGTGTGTAATGGCGCACGCCTTTACATCGGAAACCGACATCTGCTGCCCGCGCCCCTTGGGCTTATCCTCCCGTGTGACCACGAGACTGACTGTGTGCCCGGCGCCAATAAGGCTTTCCAGCGAGGAAACGGCAAAGTCGGGCGTACCCATAAATACGATCCGCATAGTCCTTCCCCTTTACAACTCTTCCGGATCGACCTTGCGGATCCCGTGACTTGTGAACAGAACACCGTTGAGATGGTCGTTCTCATGGCAGATGCAGCGCGCCTTGAGGTCCGTTCCGGTCACATAGAAGTATTTTCCGTTGCGGTCCTGTGCTTTCAGCTTGACCTTTTTCGGGCGCTCGGTGATCCACCACTCGCCGGGCAGGGACAGACAGCCCTCCATCTCCTCCTGGATGCCCTTGCTGTCCACGATCTCCGGATTGATCGCCTCGATCAGCTCGCCGTCGAGATCCATGATAAACACGCGGCGCAGCACGCCGACCTGCGGCGCCGCCAATCCGACGCCGTCAGCCAGGTGCAGCGTTTCCGCCATGTCGTCGAGAAGCTGCCACAGCCGCTCGTCGAATTCCGTTACGGGACGACAGGTCTTTCCCAGAATCGGATCGCCCACCTTGACAATATTCCGAATCGCCATATCCATTCTCCTTTACAATGACCCTGCCGGGTCAATATCGGCAAATATACGGACGTCACGCTTTTGCGCCTCACGCCCGAGATCCGTCAAAAGCTCCGCAAGCAGCCGACGCAGCTGCGTGCAGTTGACGGTCTTGACCAATAGCTTATAGCGGTATTTTCCCGCCACACGGCTGACGACAGCCGGCATGGGGTCGAGCGCAATCATCGGCAGACCGGCATAGGGGCCGGTCACAAGCCCATGCAGCTTTTTCAGGCAGGTATACGCCGCATCACGCACCGCCGCCTCCTCCCGACCGACAAAGCCGAATTGGCACAGATCGGCAAAGGGCGGGTATTTCATCAGACGCCGCGCCTGGATCTCGGTATCGAAAAAGCCGTCATAATCCTGCCTTGCGGCAAACTGAATGATATAATGCTCCGGCGAATAGGTCTGAATGACCGCTTTTCCGTCGCCGTCCCGCCGTCCGGCGCGGCCGATAACTTGGGTCAACAGGGAAAACGTCGTTTCAAAGCAGCGGAAATCCGCGCCGAATAGCGACTGATCGGCAGAAAGCACGCCGACTAAAGCCACGCGCGGAAAATCCAGCCCCTTTGCCACCATCTGCGTACCGAGCAGAATATCATACTCCCCGCGCCGGAACGCCTCAAAGCTGTTTTCATAGGCAAGGCGCGACAGTGTGGTATCGGCGTCCATACGCAGCACCGAGGCATCCGGGAACCGCGCTGTCAGCTCCTCCTCCACCCGCTGTGTACCGAGACCGGAAAAGCGGAGCTTATCCGATCCGCACTCCGGGCAACGGGACGCCACCGGCTCGGTGTGTCCGCAGTAGTGGCACATCAGCTGCCGGTTGGCGCGGTGATAGGTCAGCGAGATGCTGCACAACGGACAGGTCATCACATGACCGCAGCTGCGGCAGGAGATAAAGGTATTATACCCGCGTCGGTTCAAAAGTAACACCGCCTGTTTTCCGGCGGAGAGACAATCCGCAAGGGCTGTCTCCAGCTTTTGCCCGATGATCGCATCCGGCGACAGCTCCTCACGCATATCGGCAATGTCCACCTCGGGCAGTCTGGCGCTGCCGTAACGGGATCGCAGCGTATACAGCGTATACCGCCCGCTTTTGGCAAGGTAGTAGCTCTCCACCGACGGCGTCGCCGAGGTCATCAGCAGCATGGCATTGTGCCGCACGCAGCGGAAACGGGCAATATCGCGGGTATGGTAGCGCGGACTGGATTCGGACTTGTAGGTGTGCTCCTGCTCCTCGTCCATCACGATCAGTCCCAGCCGATCGCACGGCGCGAACACGGCCGAGCGCGTGCCCACCACGATCTGCGCGTCGCCGCGGCGGATGCGTTTCCATTCGTCCATCCGCTCGCCGATGGCCAAGCCGCTGTGCAGCACCGCGACGCGGCGGCCGTAGCGCTGCAAAAACAGCCCCATCATCTGCGGCGTCAGCGAGATCTCCG
>CAKUMQ010000031.1 GCA_934667845.1 uncultured Eubacteriales bacterium
AGATTCCCAGGCTGATGATGCCGCCCTCAAGCAGCAGCTGCAGCGCCAGATTATGGGCGTGCGGCGGAGCCACCTTGTAGGATTTCAGCAGCCTGCGGATCGTCAGCTCTCCGGCGCCGTAGCCAAACAGCGGGCGCTTGAGGATCGCATCCAGCGAGGCGCTCCACACCTGCACGCGCTCGGAAAACGCCTTCGGCGGCTTTTCCCCCGTGCTGTCCGGCGCTTTATCGGCGTTGTCGAGAATACTGTCGAGCAGGTCGCCGTCGCCTCCGTGCTCCTTATCCCCTTTTACATTGTCCATCACACCGCCGATATAGCCGCCGGCTCCGGAAAGGGAGAAGATGCGGGCATAGACCGACTGCGGGATCAGCAGCAAAATTGCCATCGTGATCACAAGCAGAAACGGCGCTTTTTTGATATTGATAGCAAAGTGGAGCGCAGCGATCAGCAAAAGCGCCAGATAGGCGCCGCGGCAGAAGGTGAACAGCAATCCGAATGCGATCAGCAGAGCGCTCAGGCGCACGGCGGAGGTGCGTTTCAGATTGGTCTGCCGGCTCAGATAGTAAAACACAAACGGGAGAAACAGAACAAAAAACTCACCCAGAATATTGGGGTTTGTGAAAGAAGCGGCGGCGCGGCTGCCGAAATCCGCATACAGCGGATAGCCAAACGCGTTGTTGAGCAGCCGGTCGAGCCATTTAAACGCCTGCATATCTACATTCAGGCGAAAAACGCCCTTGCATACATACTGCACAGTCGCCATCAGCCCGTTGACGCCGACGCCGCAGATCAGATAGGCGAGCGCCGTACTGAGACGGCGGCGGTCGGTGATCACCGTGACTAGCGCTATGTAATAAAAGGCGGATACCGCCCACATGAGCACGGAAGCCAGCGTGGACAGCCTGACCGCCGAATAGATCAGCCCCAGCAGTGAGTAGACGATGTACAGCGCGAGCGGCACCGTAAACGAACCGCCGCACAGACCGCTTTCACGTCTGCGCGCATCCTTGACGGCCGCGCCCAGCGCAAGCGGCGCCAACGCAGGCGCAAAATATTCCGGCAAGATCAGCATGGCGGTGGTATACAGGATCACCCGCATCCAGGGGGCGTCCCACCTTTTTTTCCAAAGCGTTCGGTATTCCTGCATGATACTCTCCTCAATAAAAACGAATCAGCAACCCCTGTCAGAAAACGGCTTTTGTTCAGCGCCGTACGATCTGGACTGCGTTGGGGATGGTTTGAATATGCACCTCGGTCTGTGCACCGCCGCATTCACCGTCTAATGTCCAGTCGAGCGGCTCGGAGGAAGAAAAGCGGATATCCGCCGTGTGGAAGAAGATAAAGAACTCCGGATCGTATTCCTGCCGGAGCAGGCAGCGCAGCATATACGGGATCGACAGGGACGGATTTTGCGGATTGCGGATCAGCATGACCTCAAACTGCCCGTCGTCCATGCGCACATCCAGCGGATCAAGGCGAAAAAAGCCGCCGACAGAGGTAGAGTTCGAAACGGAGCCGAACAGGAACTCCCCCTCGCCCGACTGTTCCTTGGCGGTAAAGCTGAGCGAAAAGGGCGTGATCCCGCCGATGTCCTTGGCGCCCTCCAGAATATATGCTGCATGACCGAGGGCGTTTTTCAGCTTTTGCGGCGTGGAATAGGATACCTTTGTAAAGGCACCGAGCGAGGCGATATAGGTGAAATACCGCCCGTTGAACAGTCCGACATCGTGCGGATGCGGGTATCCGTATGCCGCAGCGGCAGCCGCCTCCCGCAGCTTGAGCGGGATATGCATCGTGGAGGCAAAGTCATTGGTCGAGCCGGCGGGGATATAGCCGATCGGCACACTGCTTTTGCTGAGCATGACCCCGTTGATGACCTCGTTCAGCGTTCCGTCGCCGCCGACGCAGACGATCTCATCGTAATCCTGCGCATATGTCTGCGCCAGTACAACGGCATCGCCGCGTTTTGCCGTCACGCGGACATTTACCTCGCAGTCGCAGCGGCAAAGCGTATCCACAATGTCATACAGTCCGCGCTGTGAGCGCTTCTTTCCGGCATTGGGGTTGACGATAAGCAGCAGCTTTTTGGACATAACGCAAAACCTCACTTTCAAGGAGAACCTCAGCCGTTGTGGGCAAAGGCGGCTTCAAACAAGGTCTTTGTATCGCGGAAGCGGTCATCCGAGCTGTCCGCTCCCATCACCACTGTGATCACTTCCTCACCGATGCGGTTCGCCGCGCCGACAAGGCAATAGCCCGCCGGTGTGGTAAAGCCGGTTTTCATGCCGATGATATAGGGATAGTGATAGCGGTTAGCGGGATGGATCATCTCATTCGAGTTTTTCCAGTATACGCTTTTTCCGCCAATCTCGGTAGATACCGCCGATTTCATGACACACTGCCGGATCGCCGTAAAGGAGTTGGCGTGGCGGGCAATCAACAGCATGTCGCGGGCGGTTGTCTGGTGTCCCTCCGCCGTCATGCCGTCCGGATTCATAAAGTGCGAGGAAGTACAGCCAAGCTCCTTTGCCTGGCGGTTCATTTCCGCCACGAACGCGTCGACCGCAGCCTGCAGATCCGCGGCATCCGGCGCCAGCTTGCGGCCGATATGGGCGGCAAGCACATAAGCGGCGTCGTTGCCCGAGGGAATCAGCAGGGCGTCCAGCAGCTGGGACATGGTCAGCGTCTGACCGATCTGCAGCTTGGCAAGGCTGGAGCCGTCCTTGACCAGCTTGATCTCCTCGCCGATCGTGACCGGTTCCGCCATATCGCCCAGACGGACGGCAACGGCAGCCGTCAGCAGCTTGGTCGTGCTGGCAGGAGCACATATATCGTCGGCATTTTTGCTGTATACCACCGTGTCATAGGTCACGTTGTAGACGATCACGCGCTTGGCGTTGATATTGGCGTCCAGTGCCGAAGCATCCAGCACCGGTACGGTAGGCCGCGCCGTTGTGGCGGCGGTTGTTGTCGTTTGCTCTGTTGTGGCGGTCGTGGATGCGGCATCTTCGTCCGGAACGCGGGAGGCAAGCTGTCCGAGTCCCCAAAATGCCGCCGTCAATAAAAGAACAAAAAGCAGAAAGATCAGAACGACTGCTGTACTGCGGAACACATTTCTGCGCTTCCGCCGGGCAGTGCGGTCAGACGAACGGTCACTCATGGGTATCCTCCTTATCGGACAGGTCGAGCATTTCGCGTGCAGCCAGCAAATTGGCCTGCGTGACTTCTCCGCCGATGATGCGGGCAAGCTCCTTTTCGCGTCCCTCACGGTCTAAGGGGACGATCTCGGTAAAGGTGCGGTCATCCCTGACAGTCTTTCGGATCAGCATATGGCAGTGGGCGCGGCAGGCGATCTGTGCCAAGTGCGTGACGCACAGTACCTGACGGCGCACGCCCGGACACTCGGCGATCTGCCGCAGCCGTATGCCGACCTTTTGGGCGGCGCGGCCGCTGATGCCGACGTCGATCTCGTCAAAGACCAGCGTCTCCACGTCGTCGACCCGCGCCATGACCGATTTGATGGCGAGCATAATGCGGGACAGCTCGCCGCCCGACGCAATACGGGACAGGGAACGCATCGGCTCGCCGGGGTTGGCGGAGAGCATGAATTCCACGCGGTCGCCGCCGGTGGAGGTGAGCGTTTCCGGCTCAACGGCAACCGCAAACTGCACACGGGGCATGTCAAGAAAACGAAGCTGTTCTGCCACCTGACCCGCAAACAACGCCGCCGTCTTTTTCCTTGCGTCGGTCAGCACGGCGGCAGCGGCGCGCAGCTCCTGCTCCGCCTTGTCGAGCGCGGCGGTCAGTTCTCTGCGCCGTTCGTCCGCGTGAACGATCCGGTCAAGCTCCTCTGATGCCGTTTCGGCATACTGCAGGATCGCCTCGGTATCGGCGCCGTATTTAGAGGACAGGCGGCGGATCAGCTCGAGCCGTTCCTCCACGGCGTCGCGCTCTCTTTCGTCCGTCTCCATACGCTCCGCATAACGGCGCACTTCGTCGGACAGGGCGCGCAGCGACAGCGACAGCTCCTCTGCCCGCGCTGCCATAGATTCGACCGACTCATCATACCGTCCCGCCGAGGAAAGCTCACGCGAGACCGTCTCCGCATCAGCGATAATGCCGTTTGTCTCGGCGCCCTCGTCACCGAAAAGCAGGGCGTTTGCCCGCATGAACGCCTCCGCGATCTTCTCGCTGTGGCGGAAATACTCGCGCTTCTGCCGCAGCGCTTCCTCCTCGCCGGGGACCAACGCCGCCTGCTCGATCTCGTCGATCTGGAACCGCAGAAGCTCTGCCCGCCGCGTCTTCTGATCCTCATCCTGCGACAGCGCTTTCAACTCACGGTGAACGGCGCAGTAATGTCGGTAGGCAGCAAGATATGTCCCGCGGACGTCGTCCAGACGGCCGAGCCGGTCGAGATAGACCATATGCATTTCCGGAGACAGGAGATTTTGATTTTCATGCTGACCGTGCACGTTGACCAGCATCCGCCCGAGCTGGCGCAGGATCGACACGTTGACAGGGCGGCCGTTTAAACGGGATGTGCTTTTTCCCTCAGCCGATATCTGCCGGACGATCACCAGAACACCGTCCTCATCGGGAGCATACCCGTTTTCCGAGAGAAATTGCAGCGCGGGCGCGGATAATTGATCAAATACCGCCGTCACGGTTGCCGTTTGGCTTCCGGAGCGCACCAAGTCGCGCGACACGCGCTCGCCGAGCACGGCGTTGAGCGAATCAATGATAATGGATTTGCCCGCGCCGGTCTCACCGGTCAGAACGTGAAATCCGCTGCCGAAAGTGAGATCCGCCTTTTCGATCACGGCTACATTTTCGATATGAAGGCTGATCAGCATGAAAATGCCTCCTGTCGTATTGGTTTTCCGTCAGTTGCCGGAGGACTGGAGCTTGCGGAGATCCGCCACCAGCGAAATGGCCTTTTCCTCATTTTTCGTGATACAGATAAAGGTGTCGTCTCCCGCGAGCGTCGCCATCACGTTATCCCACGACAGGGCATCCATTGCCGCACAGACGGCATTGGCCATGCCGTCTAAGCACTTGACGACGACAATGTTCTGCGCATAATCGACGTGGATCACCGCCTGGGAGAACAGAGAGTGGAATTTGGCGGACATTTTCTCGCTGCCTGCCTGCGGAACGGAATAGCGGTAAGAGCCATCCGAGGACAGCGTTTTCACCAGCCGCAGCTCCTTGATATCGCGGGATACCGTGGCTTGTGTCACGGAAAACCCATCCTCACGCAAAAGGCGCAAAAGCTCCTCCTGCGTATCCACGGCATGGTCACTGATAATTTCCAGGATCTTGGCGTGCCGTTTGGTTTTCATTTCATCGACTCCTTTATTTTCTGCCCATCATTTTTCGGTTCAGCTGGTCATAAAAAGACCGGTCGCGCAGAACGATCCAGTCGGCGGTCAGCGGCGCGCGGGAGATATGTACCCGGTCACCGTCATAGAGCCGCAGCCCCTCCTCCCCGTCCACGGTGAGAAAAGCGGCTGTTTCATGCGGCAGGCGCACAGTCACGCACAGCTCTGCATTTTTTTCAAAAATATACGAGCGGGCGAACAGAGAATGCGGACAAACGGGGGTCATCAGCAGGCAATCCAGTGCAGGGGTCACGATCGGTCCCCCTGCCGACAGCGAATATGCCGTCGAGCCGGTCGGGGTTGCCACGATCATACCGTCCGCCTGATAATCGGCGACGGTCTTGCCGTCGCAGGAGAGCGAGAGGTCGATCAGGCGGGACAGCGACGCACGGGAAAGGACGGCTTCGTTCAGGGCGGTATACACCTTATCGCTGTCATTTTTCCGCACAGAGAGCATCATACGGTGCTCACAGCGATAATTTCCCGCAGCCAAAAGCGCCAGATCGTCCAGTTCATTTGCCTCCATCCCCGCCACAAATCCCATGCGGCCGCCGTTGATGCCGAGGATCGGCTTTCCGAAGCGCGCCGCATATTTGGCGACGTGGATGATCGTGCCGTCCCCGCCGACGGCGACGACGGCATCGGCATCCTGTATGACATCATCCGCGCTGTCTAAAAAATTAGCGGGATCCGGCGGCAAAAGCAGCTCGGTACCGTTTTCGTGAAGAATACGGCAGATCTGTGAAAACGCCTGTACCGCGCCGGAGGCTTTTTTGTTGTACAATACCGCAATACGCATCAGTTTTTCCTCCCCAGCTCCCGGTAAGCCGCTTCCACTATCGTCGGCACGGCATCGGGCGTGATCCCGCCGGCACCGCGATTCGCTGCGGCCAGATATTCTATGTTGCCGTCGCCGCCGGCAATCGGTGAAAAGGTCAACAGCTTTACAGGTATGCCCCACACAGTGAATTCCTGCAGGAAGCGATCGAGCAGCTGACGGTGTGCCGCGCGGCTGCGGACAACGCCGTGCTTGCCGATGTGCTCCCGCCCGACCTCAAACTGCGGCTTGATCAGGCAGATCATCCACCCGTCCGGGCGCAGAAACGGCAGCACAGCCGGTATGATCTGCGAAAGCGAGATAAAAGAGACGTCGATCGAGATCAGATCAACACTGTGAAGCGGTATCGCTTTACAGATAGTGTCCTGCCTCCTTGCGTCCGTTCCCTCCATACAGCTGACCCGCGCATCCCCGCGGAGACGCGGATGCAGCTGATCGTGGCCGACATCTATCGCATAAACATGCGTGGCGCCGCGCGAGAGCAGGCAGTCCGTAAAGCCGCCGGTCGAGGCGCCCACATCCATGGCGATGGCTCCCTCAACGGAAATGGGCAGTTTGTCCAGCATTTTTTCCAGCTTCAGTCCGCCGCGTCCCACATAGCGCTGCGAGGCGTTGTCACAGTCCAATGTGTCCGTATCCGCCACGCGTGCCGCGGCTTTGCGGACTACGTTGCCGTTAACGGTCACTTTTCCGTTTTCGATCAATTCCTTAGCCTTATCGCGGCCGGAGGCAAGTCCCTTTTCCACCAAAGCGGCATCGAGTCGGACGGTATCACTCATGACAGCACGCTCCTATCCATCCGGCGAGGCTGTCTGTATCCAGCCCGGCATGAACCAGCGCCGCCGGTACCTTGGACACCGAGGGGATGTGGGTGACGGCGCGCACATAGACACGGCCGGTATAGCCCTGCAGAGTCAGCTCGGCAGCGATCTCCTGTCCGACACCGCCCGCGGCGCTCCCCTCTTCGGCAATCAGCACCTTCTTATACCGCAGCAGTGCACAGATCAGCTGTTCATCGCGCGGGAAAAGGCGGTTGAGCTTGACCAGCGAGACGGGCTGTCCCTCCGCCGCCTGCGCCGCAGTGGCAAACAAACGGCCGTAGGACAGCAAAACGGCATCGGCGTCCGGCTTTTCCCACAGGGTATAGGGGGAGCCGTCCGAGCGAAACGGCACGGGAATCGGCCATTCCTGTCCTTTCGGATAGCGGACGACCGCAATTCCCGGCGTATCGTAGATAGCCTGGTGCAGCTGGATCCGCAGTTCGCCGTAGGTCGCCGGGGAAAACACGGTAACGCCGGGGATCGTGAACAAAAACGGCACGTCAAAAATGCCCTGATGGGTCTCACCGTCGTCCGGCACGGCGCCGGCGCGATCGACCGCCAGCACAATATGGGTGTGATTCAGCGCCGTATCGTTGAGCAGCTGGTCATAGCACCGCTGCAAAAACGGCGAATATACCGCAAACACCGGCAGCATACCGTTGCGCGCCAAGCCGGAGGAAAAGGTGACGGCGTGTTCCTCGGCAATACCCACGTCAAAGCAGCGGTTCCGGAAACGGCGGGCAAATTCGCTCAATCCCGTGCCGTCGGTCATGGCGGCGGTGATCGCGCAGATACGACTGTCCTTCTCTGCCAGACGGGTCAGCTCCTCACCGAATACATGGGAAAAGCTGACCGACGGCGGCGGAGCGGTTTCCCCCGTGGCGGGATCAAACGGCGATACGCCGTGAAACCGGTCGGGAGAGCGCTCGGCGGGCGTATAGCCCTTGCCCTTTTTGGTCTCCACATGCAGCAGAACCGGTCCCGTGATCTCGCGCGCCGACTGCAGCGCATTGAGCAGCGCGGGCAGACTGTGACCGTCGATCGGTCCGAGATAGTAAAATCCCAGCTGCTCAAACCAGCTGCTCTCCTTATACAGAGAGCGCTTCAGGTTCATTTTCGTATGCAGAAGCGCGCGGTGGAGCGGTTTGCCGATCAGCGGAATATGGCGCACGGCGCGGGCAAATCCGTTTTTCAGCCGCAGATAGCTCGGGCGTGCACGCAGCACGGCGAGATGCCGCGCCACAAAGCCGACATTGGCATTGATCGACATGCCGTTGTCGTTCAGAATGACGATCAGGCGATCCTTGCTGCGCCCCGCGTTGCTCAGTCCCTCATAGGCAAGCCCGCCGGTCAGTGCGCCGTCGCCGATAACCGCCACCACATAGCCGTCGTCGCCGGATAGCGCTTTGGCTTCCGCCATGCCGAGGGCTGCCGACACCGACGTGCTGCTGTGACCCGCCACAAACACGTCGCAGGGGCTTTCCGCCGGGCAGGGAAAGCCGGATAGCCCTCCCTCCTGCCGCAGCGTGTCAAACCGGTCATTGCGTCCGGTCAGCAGCTTATGGGTATAGCACTGGTGCCCGACATCCCAGACGATCTGATCGTGCGGCAGGCAGAATGTGTGGTGGAGTGCCACTGTCAGCTCGACGACGCCGAGATTGGAGGAGAGATGGCCGCCGGTCTGTGAGACGGTCTGCAGCAGGCGGGCGCGCACATCGCGGCAGAGCTGCTCCAGCTCCTCCATATTTAGTTTACGCACATCCTCCGTCCCGTGAATACGGGGCAGAACAGGGGAAATTTCCTGCAAATCGACTCACTCCCGCTTGATCACATGGGCATCAGAAAACCGACAGCCATTCCGAGCAGCACACCGGTATACACCTCAAGCGGCGTATGCCCGATCAGCTCTTTCAGGTCGATCGGCTGCACAGGCTCGTCCGGTTTTCCGTCGCCGTCCTTGTCGGCGGATTCAATCTGAAATATATTCAGATATTTGTTCAGCAGCTTGGCATGGTTGCCGGTCTCACGGCGCACGCCCATCGCGTCATAGATGGTCACAAACGCAAACATCAGCGCAATGGCAAACGCCGGTGTCGCCGCTCCTGCGGTTCGCCCCACAGAGACCGTCAGAGCGCATACCATCGAGGAATGTGCGCTCGGCATGCCGCCAGCGCCCCACATCCGCTCCCAGTTCCATTCGCGGTGAACGGCCAGAAAGATAATGGTCTTCAGTGTCTGTGCCAGAAGCCAGCCGACAGCGGCAGTCCATAACACATGATTGGAGAACAGATCTTTGAAAAAATTCACAGAATCGACTTCCTTTTTTCAGTGGTCGCGGGTCAAAAGCGCCGCGGTCAGGCGGCGCAACTCATCCGCCGCGTCTCCGAAGCAGTCCAGAGCCGACAACGCGGCAGCTGTGCAGTCCGCCGCCAGCTTTTGCGCTTTTTCAAGTCCGAGCAGTGTGACATAGGTGTTTTTCTGCGCTTCGGCATCCTCGCCTACCGGCTTGCCGAGCGTTTCGGCATCTGCCGTCGCATCTAAAATATCGTCAACGATCTGAAACCCATGTCCGAGCTGCTGCCCGAAGCGCTCGGCAGCCTGCTCCTGCGCGGTGGTGCCGCCCGCAAGCTGCACGCCCATGCGGCATGCCGCCTCAAGCATGGCGGCGGTCTTGCCCTCCTGCAGCTCCCACAGCTCGTCCGGCGTGATGCGGCGTCCCTCGGTTTCCAGATCCACGGTCTGTCCGCCGACCATGCCGGTGATTCCCGCTTTTACAGCCAGGGTATGCGCCGCCGCCAGAGCGCAGGACGCGGGCACGCGGCAGGCGGCAGGATCAAGCATCGTCTCAAAGGCATAGGTCAGCAGACCGTCACCGGTCAGCAGAGCCATATCCTCGCCGAACACGGTGTGAACCGACGGTTTGCCGCGGCGCATCGGGCTGTTGTCCATGCAGGGCATATCGTCATGTACAAGTGAATAGCTGTGGATCATCTCCACAGCGCAGGCAAACGGCAGTGCTTTTTCCGGTTCGCCGCCGCACAGGCGGCAAAATTCCAGCAGAAGGACCGGGCGCAGGCGCTTGCCGCCGCCCTCGCAGGCATAGTGCATTCCCCGGGAGACCGTATCCCACGGCTTGCCCGGCTGCGGCAGACAGGCGTTCAGCGCCTCCTCAATCTGTTGCTGATAGTCCGAAAACCGCTCGGTATACAGCGCACTCATATAACTCCTCCGTTATTCACGCGAAAGCTCCTCGCCCATGTCATGGAATTCCTCAACGGCAGCGGGCGCCGCGGGCTTTTCTGCATCGCGGTTTTCCTTATTTTCCAGTGAAGTCAGCTTGACGATCGTCTGCTCCGCCGTTTTCAGTGCCCGGGAGCAAAAAGCCGTCAGCTTCGTCCCCTCCTCAAACAGCTTTAACGATTCATCCAATGTACATTGCCCGCTCTCCAGCCGCGCTACGATCTGCTCCAGCCGGGTGATCGCCTCTTCATAGGTCGATTTAGCCGCCATAGTTATTCCTCCTGTCTGACAGCGCACGGAAGCTCGCCATCCGATACGCGCAAGGTAAATGTCCCGCCGGGCGGGATATCGCGGACGCTTTTGATCACGCCGCTCTCTGTTGACGCGATCGCATAGCCGCGGGAGAGCACCCGCAGCGGGCTTAACGCATCCAGCTTGGCGGCAGCGGCGGTCAGTCGCTGGGCGCCGCTGTGCAGATATTGCTGCTGGGCGGAGACAAAGCGGCGGGTCAGGTAGTCGAGCCGCATCCCCTGCTCCTCCACATAGTAAAGCGGGGTGGCAAGACAGCGCTTGGCGCAGAGCAGAGACAGGCGTTTTTCCTGCTGATCGACCGTGTGCCGCACATTCTGCTTGAGCAGACGGTAGAGCTGGATCAGGCGGATCCGCAGCTGATTGCCGTCGGGAACCGCCAGCTCCGCCGCCGCCGACGGCGTCGGTGCGCGCAGGTCGGCAACGAAATCGCAGATGGTGAAATCCGTCTCGTGTCCGACGGCGGAGATCACCGGAATATCAGACGCCGCCACGGCGCGCGCCACTTCCTCCTCGTTAAACGCCCACAGCTCCTCGATGGAGCCGCCGCCGCGCCCGAGCAGGATCACATCCGCCGCATGAATGGCGTTAAAGCGGCGCAGCGCATCGACGATCTGCGTCTTTGCACCGTCCCCCTGCACCAACACGGGATGAAAGACCACCTCCGCCATCGGGAAGCGGCGGCCGAGTACGTTGAGCATATCCCGTACCGCCGCGCCGGTCGGCGAGGTGATCACGCCGACGCGGTGCGGAAAGGCGGGGATCGGCTTTTTGCGGGAGGGATCAAACAGCCCCTCTGCCTTCAGCTTGGCTTTTAACTGCTCGTAAGCCACCTGAAGCGCGCCCATGCCCGCCGGCTCCATTGTCTCGATATACAGCTGGAACGAGCCGTCCTTATCGTACAGCGAAGCGCGCGCCCGCACGATCACTTTCATGCCGTCCTCCGGCTTAAACGCCAGCTTGGAGGCATAGCCCTTGAACATGACGGCGCGCACAACCGCCCCGTCGTCCTTAAGCGACATGTACAGGTGTCCGGATTTATAGTGATTGGTAAAATTGGAGATCTCTCCGCTGATGTAGACAGAGGCCAGACGGGTGTCCTTTTCGAGCAGCTCCTTGACATAGCGGTTTAGCTGCCCGACGGAAATGACGCGGCGCTCATCCATGCGTGCTCCTCCTTTTCGCGATCCGCGCCGCCAGATAAGCCACGCCCATCGCGTTATCCGCCGAATAGGACGGCGGCGCAAAATGCGCGCTGTAGCGCGTGGTCAGATCGGCGCGCAGCAGACTGTTCGACATGACGCCGCCCGCAAAAACGAGGGGCAACTCCCCGTACTGCTCCCGCAGCCGGTCGGTCATGCCGCACAGCGCCGCCTCAATATGCAGCAGGCAAAAGCGCGCCGTATCGGCGGGCGCAGCCCCCTTTTCCGCCATCGCGCGGCACTGATTTTCTGCCCCGGAAAGATGGCAGGAACACCCCTCCAGCGAGGGACGGATGCGGAATTCCGCCGTCGATGCGGCGGCGAGCTTGTCCAGCTCAGGTCCCGCCGGGAACGGCAGACCGAGCATCGCGCCGACGCGGTCAACCAGCTGCCCCGCCTTTAAGTCGAGCGAGCCGCCGACCGCCTCACAGCGGATGCCGCCGTCCTCGCGTGGGTGGATCAGCAGGGCGTCGGTCGTCCCGCCGGAGACGTGAAACGCCAGAAACGGCTCGTCCAACAGCGCAGTGCAGCCCGCGCCCAGGCAGGCGGCGGCAATATGCCCCTGCTGATGGGTCAGCGGGTATAGCGGGATCCGCCACACAGCCGAAAACTCCCGCGCCATCCCCTCGCCCGCGAGAAAGCAGGGCATATAGGAGCCGTCCCGTTCCATCGGGCGGCAGGATACACCGATCCCGGCAATGCCCTCAAGCGGGGATTCGCCGCAGAGCCGTTCGGTCAGCTCGGGAAGCTGGCGCGTGTGGTGAAATACCGCATCGCTCTGCCGCAGCCCCATCTCGCCCTCGCGGACGGGAAGCAGCTGCTTTTGCGAAACGACCGCGCCGGTTTCGGCGTCATAGATCGCCAGCGACGTCGTATAGTTGCTGGTGTCGATTCCCAGATACCGTTCCATCGCGGATCAGACCGTCTCCGGCATGCTGCGGGCAATACCGCCGAGCACACCGTTGATAAATCCGGGATCGTCGTCGCCGCCGTATTTTTTGGCGAGCTCGACCGCCTCGTTGATCGAAACACTGACCGGAATATCGTCCTTATACAACATTTCATAAATGGCGACCCGCATGATCGCCATGGAAATGCGGGAGATCCGCTCCTTGCTCCAGTTTTGGGAGTGTTCGGCGATCTTCTGGTCGATCTGCACGATATAGGCATCGGCACCAAGTGCCAGATCACGCGCAAAATCGTCCGGCTCGGTGTCCCGCGCCTCGGCTGCCGTCTCCAAAATATCCTCCATCGGGCTGTCGCAGAACGACCGCTCGAACATAAGGATCACCGCCAGTTCTCTGGCCTCTCTTCTCGTCATGACTTCTGTACCTTTCCGCCGCTGCTTTCTGCCGGTCCGCCCCCAAAAAGGCGGAGCGATCCGGATAAAACAAACAAGCCCTCCTCACCGGGGAGGGCTTGACGCATCTCACGGCTTATCTTTTTCCTCTTCCGCTTTGATCCCCATCACATGCACGTTGACCTTTGTCACCGGCTTGCCGGTCATCGACTGCACCGCCGATTTGACGCAGTGCTGTACCCGTCCGGCGACCTCGGGGATACGCGCTCCCTGCTTCAGGTTGACGTAGACATCCAATACCGTCTCGTTGTCCGTATTCAGTACACGCACCGATTTTGCCGCCGAGCTGCCGACCAGTCCGCGCAGATCGTTCGGCTTCGCCGCCATACCTGCCACACCGGCAACCTCCTGCGCCGCATTGACGGCGATTCCGGCGATCACTTCCTCGGAAATAATGCAGCTGCCGTCGGGCAGACGATAATCCTTTGCCTCCATTACGGTACCTCCTTGCGATTCATGTGAATAGATATACGGATTATATTATACCACATTCTCGCAAATGAGCAACCCTTTTTACGAATTTACCGCAAGAATCTTTATTTTTTCTGCGGGAATTCCCGCTGCGCCGGTCACAATTTCGGTGATCTGCAGCATTTCCTGCGTCTGTAGATCCTCGCCCTTGACGACTACCTGGCACTCGCCGTCGTCGATATACGCAATGCAGTCCTTAAACCCTTTGGCCATGATGAGATTTTCAATTTTGCTCTCCTGCTCGGTGGCGGCGGCGATTGCCTTCACCTGTGCATCTGCCGATTTTCGCTCGTCCGCGCTGCTCTTGGCACTGTTGAATACATCCTTGATCAGTTCGACCGCCTCATCCCGCGCCGCCTCGCGGTTTTGGCGTGCCGTTTGGAAATAATCCGCGCTTTCGGGCGGCGTCGAGGTCTTCCCGCTGACAAAAACCGAATCCCCGAGATGACGGTCTCCCGCATTGCTGGTTTCGGCGGCATTGCCGCCCGTCGGCGTGACCTGTGCCCCGGAGAAGAAATAGTTGAGATAGACCGCAGCGCCCAGCGCGATGACCAGAATCGCCAACAGCAGTTGTTTTTTTCCGATCGGAGATTTCATTGCTCTTCATCCTCTCATGATTGTTGCAGTACACATATGCGCCTTTCGGAGATCTGCAATACCGTCGCCACGGCGGCGGAGACCTGCTTTTTCACCTCTTCGTCACGGCCTCCCTCGCAGACCACCACCACCCCCTGTACCGTCGGAAGGATCTCCGTCACCAAAAGACCGCGGTCATCCACCACGATCACCTTTTGTGCGGTATTTTCCCGTTTGTCCACCGCCGAACCGTCCTGCCGGTAATTCTGGTCGTTTTTATCCTCGGTGGCGTAGATGTATTCCACGCCGTTTTCGAGCGTCACCATGACGCGGCAATGCCCGGCTCCGGCGATATTTTCCACGATACCGGCCAGCTTTTCCTCCAGATAGCGGGTATACTCCGCCGTGGTCATCGCCGTTTCCTCCGCGGACGGCTTTTCCCTTGCGGGAAGCCACTCGGACAAAAGGATCAGCAATATTCCCACTGCACCGAGCAGCACGATCAGCCGCACGCCGTTTTTCTTCCATCCCTCTTTCAGGCGGGAAAGCACGCCCGCCGCAGGGCTATCCGTCATCTCCCATCACCACCTCTGTACCGAAATAGCTGCCGAGCACCATGACCAGCGTCGTCGGGCTTTCGCGGCTTTTGCGGTCGGGGTAGATAACGACCTGTTTAATGCATATGCCGTTATCTCCGTCAATATCCACCTTTGCCGCGGCTTTTTTCAGCTTCAGCCGATACGGGGCAAGCGCCTCGTTGGCTTTATCTGTCAGCACCGCATTGATCTGCCGCTCGACCTGATTCTTGAGCGCCTCATCCAGCGGATCCGCCGTTTGGCTTTCGTCCGCCGTCAAAAGCTCCGGCAGAGCGGCATCAAAAAGGCGGCTGAGCGGAGCGATCAGGACGCCGATAAAGCAAAGCGTGACGATCAGCCGCAAAAGCCGCCCCGTTCCGCTTTTCGGCGCAAGCGGCAGCAAAACGGCGGCGGCAGCGGACAGGGCGATCAGCGCCGCCGTCCAATTCCCGAGATTCACGATACACCGCCTCCCGTGACCGTGACCAACGTTACGGTCACGATCAGAAACAGTCCCTCAATGCACAGCAGGGCGAGCAGCACGCGCACAAGCCCCGCCGACACTCTCAGCATGGTCGACAGCGCCTCCAGCGCGAGCATTTGCGCGACGGCGGACAGAAGCCCCAACAGAAGCGTCCAGCCGCACAGAGACAGGAGCGGCGGCAGGATCAGCGCGGCGGTCGCGAGCATCCCGAAGGCGCCGACGGTCGAGCGCGTGAGCACAAGGCAGCCGGCTACCGTATTGACGCTTTCGCTCAACGCGCCGCCGACGACCGGGATGAAGTTCGCCACCGACAGCCGCAAAACGCGCTTGCCGACGCTGTCTGATGCGGCGGCGATCACATTTTTGACCGAGAGCATGCCGACAAACAGCGTGGAGGTCAGCCCGAGTGCCCACACGCAGAATTTGTTGATCGCGTCGGACAGCGCGTCAAGGCGGATATCGCGGTTGACGCTGCCCGCCATTCCCAAGCCGCAGGAGGCGGTGGCGAGCGGCAGCAGTATCCGGTCGCCGCCAAAGGAAAACAGCTGCGCCGCCGCCAGAACGATGCTCTGATACCCGGCGGCGGACAGCGGATGTCCGGAAGTCGCCAGCAGGGCGCCGTATACCGGCACGAAGCTGAGCATGAACACCGACAGAGACTGAAATGTTTGACAGCACATTTCCACCGTTTCGCTCAGCGGCGGGATCAGGGAGACGGCTACGGTCAGCACGCTGACCGTCTGGAACACAGCCGAGACCGCCCGCTCATCCCCCGATTGCCGCAGGCTGTCCATAAGCGCGCACAGGATGACGGCGGCAAGCAGGATGCCGCCCTTGGTCAGCGGTCCGCGCAGCGCCTCCGCCGCCCATTCGCCGACAGTTTTCAGCCATGCGCCCGTATCCTGTTCCTCCTCGTACAGGCTGCCGATCGAAGTGATCCCGAGTCCGCGCAGAAACCGGCGCGTATCCTCGGGCAGCCTGTCGTACAGCTCGTTTCCGCCGGAGGCATCAAGCTGCTCCCGGAAAAGCTCCTGCGTCTCCTCTGCCGAAGCCCACCCGGCGCACAGGAGCAGAAGCAGCAAAACACAAACGAGCTTTTTCACGTCATCCCCTCCCCGCGGATCAGCCCGGTCACCAGTGACAGCAGCCGCTCGAACAGGGGCAGCGCCAGAAGCAGCATGAAGCACTTTCCGGCAAGCTCCGCCTTGGCTGCCAGACTTTGCTCACCGGCGTCCCGGCAGGTATCCGCCGCCAGCTGTGTCAGCAGGCATATGCCGACCGCGCGGAAGATGACGCGCAGGTATTCCGCCGGCAGTCCCGCCGCCGCGAGCCAGCTTTCCGCCGCCGTGAACACCTCGCGAAAGCGGGTCAGCAGCAGACCCGTCACCAGCACGCCCGCCAGAAGCTCCACAGACAGCGCCTGCTCCGGCTGCTTTGCCCGCAGCAAAAGCGCCAGAAACGCCGCCGCCACCGTCAGCGCGCAGATTCCAAACAGCGACATCCTTTTTTCACAGACCGAACAGCGTCTTCACCGTGCGGAACAGCTCGCTGATCTCTGTCACGATCAGTGACAGCACCACGATCAGCCCCGCCAGTGTCGTCAGCATGGCCTGCTCCTCCCTTCCCGAGCGGATCAGCACCTGGTTCAGCACGGCAACGATAATGCCGATCGCCGCAATTTTAAAGATCAGATCCACATCCAATGCGGGTTCCTCCCCTTTTTACCAAAGCACGAGCGCCAACGCGGCTGCCGTGCAGATCCCTGCCACACGGCAGACCTTTCCCTGCCGCAGATAGGCATCGCGCGCCTGTGCCTCCTGTTCTTCAAACCGCTCGGCGCAATCCGCCAGATGCGCCTGCTGTCCCAAAAGATCCGTGCGCCCAAGCCCGTCGATGAGCCGCAGCAAAAGCGCGGTGTCCTCCTCGTTCAAAGCCAGCGCCCGTTTTTCCCTTTTCACCGCATCACTCAACTGCTGCGGCGGCGCACCGCTCCCGCCCGCCGCCTTCAAAAACGTCAGCTCCCGCAGCGCCGGCTGTTCCCTGCACTCGGCAAGCATCTCGGTCAGCGGCGCGGCATGAAAGCGGAACTCTGTCTCCATACAGCGGATCCACAGCCGTATCGCCGCAAGCACCGTGACCCGCTTTTTCAGCCGTGCCGCCGCCCAAAAACCGCACAGCCCGCCGGCGATGAGGAAAAGCACCGTTCCCGCCGCACGCATACCACCACTCCTCGCAGCTGTATAGCTTTTTTACTTTACATGGATGTGACCGCCCCTGCAGGACGGCGATCGCCGAAAAGGTGCCGTCCTCCAAAAGCGTGTGCACCGCCCGACGGCGGCAAAGCGCGGCGGCGCTGTCCGCGTGTACGGAGGCGATGACCGCCACGCCGCACTGCATGCTCTGGCGGATCGCGCCGATCTCCTCCGGACTGCCGAGCTCATCCAAAAGCACCACATCGGGCGCAAGACACCGTATCGCCTGTAAAATGCCATCCGCCTTGCCGCAGCCGGACAGCACGTCACAGCCGTGCAGGGTATCAAGCCCCGAAAGCTCTCCGCGCTCGTCAACTACTGCCACCCGCAGCCCTGCGCCGTTCACCGGATCGGCAAGCTGCCGCGCCAGATCGCGCAGCAGGCTGGTCTTTCCGCACGCCGGTTCACCGACGATAAGCAGGCTGTGCGGACGCCCGTCGGAAAACAGGGAGCGCATCAGCTCGTCTGCACACCCCTCATGCGGGCGGGCGATCCGCAGACAGAGCGAGGTGATACGTCGGAAAGACCGCACCTGCCCCTCCTGCGTCACCGTTTCGCCCGCCACGCCGCAGCGGCAGCCGTTGGCGGCGCGGATAAATCCCTGCCGCAGCTCCTCCTCATGCGCATGCACCGCATAGCCGCACAGGCGCAGAAACGTATCCTCCACCCCTCTGCGGTCGCACAGCACCAACGGATCCTGCGGGTCGCGGCTCAATCGGCTGTCGGTGCGCAGATACCGCACCCCCTCCGGCAGAGAGAGCAAAAGCGGCGACTGCGTCCGCATACGGATCTCCTGTACCCGCGCCCGGTCGGCTTCGGGCAGATACTGCAATATGTCCTTCCACGCGGGGGTTATTCCCTCGATTCCCTGTAAAAACGCATCCATACTTGTCCTCACCTCGCTATCATGCTATGCTTGTCACCCTGCGGTTTAGAACAGCACAAAAAAAGAAACCCGTTTTTCTTCCGGTCAGCCGGAAGAAAAACGGGTCAAGATCGCAGGAAAACAGGGGTCAGCGGTTGATTTTTCGCTTGAATTTATCGGCGGGGAGCTGCGCCAGTATCACAGCGATAAACATAAACGCACAGCCGATATATTCGCGGCCGGTCAGCCGCTCGTGCAGGATGACGGCGCCCGCCAGCACGCTGAACACCGATTCAAGTGACAGCAGCAGTGACACGACCGTTGGATCGGCATCCTTCTGTGCCAGGATCTGCAGCGTATAGGCGACGCCGCTCGAAAACACGCCGACATACAGGATCGGACCGATGCACTGCCCGATCGCCGCCCAGTCCACCTTTTCAAACAGCAGCATACCGGCGCCGGAGAACAACGCCATCACCGCAAACTGGACGCAGGACAGCGCGATGCCGTCCACCCGCCCCGCAAAGCGGTCGATCAGCAGAATGTGCACCGCAAAGACCAGCGCGCAGGCGAACACATAGGTGTCCCCCACCCCGATCGTGAAATTTTCCCGCACGCAGAGCAGATACAGCCCGACCACGGCGGCAGCCACGGCGATCCATACCGGCAGCGAAGCCTTTTTATGCAGAAACAGCCCCAAGACCGGCACCAAGACGATATACAGCGCCGTGATAAAGCCCGCCTTGCCCGCCGAGGTGTCCGAAAGCCCCGCCTGCTGGAGATACGACGCCGCCGCAAGCGCAGTACCGCAGCAGACGCCGCCAAGCCACAGCGCCTTGCGGTCGGTCGGCTTCTGCGGCGCCTTATCCGCCGTTTTGCGGCGGACAAGGCGGAACAGGCACAGGATCAGCAGCAGGACGAAAAAAGCCACCACGGAACGCAGAAAATTAAACGTAAACGGGCGGACAAAATCCGTGCTGACGCTCTGCGCCACAAACGCCGTGCCCCATATGGCGGCGGCGAGCAGCGGAAACAACGTATGGCGGACGCGGGAATTCATGGGAGATGACACCTCTTATGTTTCAGGCAGCAGCTTTTGCAGACGCTCCGGCAGGCAAACGGCGAACAGCAGGAGCAAAACGGCGATCTCCACCGCCGTCATAATCAGAAATTGCGGCAGACGGGTGGAGAGATACACGAAAAACCCCTTGCTGGTCTTTGCGGTCAGGGTTATCCACAGGGTGTTGAGCAGCAGCGAGCAAACGGTCTGCTTGAACACCACCGTCGTGACTACACGGAGCGGCGAGCGCTTTTTGTACCACGCAAAGCCGTAGATCGCGCCGGTCAGCGCCGCCGTGAGGGTATAGCCCGGGAAATAGGCGCCGATCGGGAACAGCAGCGCGCCGATCAGATCGGCAAGCCCTCCCGCGAGTGCGCCGCCGACCGGGCCGAACAGCACACCCGCAAAGGCGATCGGCAGAAAGCTGAAGCCGATCTTCGTCACAGGCGTCTGGATCGACAAAAAGCGGGAGAGCACGACGGAAAGCGCGGTCAGCAAAGCGAGCACAGCCAGCTTCACCAGAGAATAACGGGTTGATTTTTTCATCAATTGACACTCCTTTCCATCCGACCGGTATGCCGATGGCGAGCGTCGACACCACAGCGGGATGCGGCTCATATACCGCGGTGATCTGCGATCACCTTCGTTCGGCGGACAACTCCCCGTTCCGCCGACACTTGACGCATATGAGCCTACTCTGTTTTGTATCAGCATACCACGCTGCCCGGGGTTTGTAAATACCCCGCGGCGACTTTCGGAAAAATGCAGAATACGACTTGAAATTCGGAAAAAATTAGGTATAATAAGACTAGATATCTTCCGTCGACGATGTGCCGCCGGAATGATGCCTGTGCCATAGGAACGGCAATCCCATTTCAGAAAGGAAAGCAGCCTGTATGGAGTCTTCTGTGAAAATGATGTATGACCGCTGGTGCGAACGCGCCGTCGAGGATCCCGACCTGCAGCGGGAGCTGGCGGATATCGCCGGCGACGAGGAAAAGATCCGTGACCGGTTTTACCGCTCCCTCGCCTTCGGGACGGGAGGATTGCGCGGCGTGATCGGCGCCGGTGAAAACCGCATGAATATCTACACGGTGCGCAAGGCGACACAGGGCCTTGCCAACTATCTCCGTGCGCATTATACCGATTCCGCCGCGGCGATCTCGTATGACTCGCGCATCAAATCCGACCGTTTTGCTCGTGAGGCCGCCTGCGTGCTGGCGGCAAACGGCATCACGGTCTACCTCTTTGACGAGCTTGAGCCGACGCCCGTTCTGTCCTTTGCCGTGCGCGATCTGCACTGCCACGCGGGCATTATGGTCACCGCCAGCCACAACCCCTCCGCCTATAACGGCTATAAATGCTACGGCGCGGACGGCTGCCAGATGACCGATCACGATGCCGACGCCGTGACGGCGTGTATCGCGCCGCTCGACATCTTTGACGATGTGCGCACCGCGAATTTTGAAGAGGCGCTGGCGGCGGGTCAGATCCGCATGATTGGCCGCGAGGTCGTCGATCGGTTTCTCGCCTGTGTGGAAAAGCAGCAGGTCAACGCCGGTATCTGCCGCCGTGTACCGCTCAGCGTGATCTATACGCCGCTCAACGGCACGGGCAACAAGCCTGTGCGCGAAATTCTGCGCCGCATCGGCGTGTCCTCGGTGACGGTCGTGCCGGAGCAGGAGCTGCCGGACGGCCGCTTCCCCACTGCCCCCTATCCGAATCCGGAGATCCGCCAGGCATTCGAACGGGCGCTCGCCCTTGCCGAGACGGTGAAGCCGGATCTGCTCTTGGCGACAGACCCCGACTGCGACCGCGTCGGTATCGCCGTCAAAGAGGGGGACAGCTACACGCTGATGACCGGAAATGAGGTCGGCTGCCTGCTGCTCGACTACCTGCTCTCCTGCAAGGCGGCGGCGGGAACCCTGCCCCGCGACCCCGTCGTGGTCAAGACCATTGTCACATCGGATCTGGCTGCCCGTATTGCGAAAAAGTACGGCTGCGAGCTGCGCAATGTGCTGACCGGATTCAAGTATATCGGCGAACAGATCGGACGGCTGGAAAAGGAGGGGGCGCCCGAGCGGTATATTCTCGGCTTTGAGGAGAGCTACGGCTATCTTGCGGGCACCTATGTGCGGGACAAGGATGCGGTCGTCGCCTCCATGCTGATCTGCGAGATGGCGGCTTATTACAAGGAGCAGGGCAAGGATCTGCTGCAAAAGCTCAATGACCTGTACGCCGAACACGGGGTATACCGCCATATTCTGGTCAATGCCCAGTTTGAGGGCGAGCAGGGCATGGCGACCATGCAGAAGATCATGGATCAGCTGCGCGAGCAGCCGCCGAAGGCTCTGAGCGGACGCAAAGTCGTTGCCGCCGCCGATTATCTGCGCTCGGTCATGACGGATCTCGTGCACGGCACGCAGACCCTGATCGATCTGCCGACCTCCAATGTACTGTCCTTCTCTCTGGAGGGTGGCGCGTCGATCGTTGTCCGCCCCTCCGGCACCGAGCCGAAGATCAAGGCATATGTCACCGCGACAGGCGTCACGGTTGCCGAAGCCGATGCCATGGCTGCCGATCTCCGCAAGACCGCCGAGGAGTTGCTGAAAGGCTGACGAAGCAACCACACGGAAGCATACTTTCTTCAAATGCCAATGCCCCTGTTCCGGTTTCCCGGAACAGGGGCATTTCTCTGTCAGAAATGAAACGGAATGACCGCATGAAGCGGTAATACGGCGATAACGCCTGTCCCGGGCATTACGGCTGTGGTCTTTACAGAGCGCCGCCTTAACACAGCTTTGCCGCAGAGAAAGACGATCGGCTCCGGGACGGCGCGTATATCAAAATACAGCCTACCATAGACAAATGACGTATTGAAAAGAACGGCAACAATCAGCGGGGATATCCTCCTGCGTATGCCGTCCGGAATATCCGCCATGAGCTTACCCTTTTTTGACAGCCAGGCAGTAATTGACATGCGCAAATGCGGTCATATCCGCTCCGGCTCTGTCGAGGATATTCTTCTGAATATCCTCCGGTGTCAGCAGCTCATAGATCAGGAATCCGTGCCGTTCCAGCAATTTTTCCAGCTCCGCATAGGAAAACGCCGACTGCATCGGTTCGCCGCCCGCTTTTGCCATCATGACGGTATTCTGCACGCGTCTGTCGTCGGCGGTAAAAAAGCCGTCGTCCGGATAGTCAAACACCAGCGTACTGCCGTTCGCACAAAGCGCGGAAAGCGCCGCCAGCGTTTTGCCGATCGCCTCCGCCGTGAGGTAATAGGTTACGCCGAGCCAGGAGAAAAAGCTCTTAACTGACCGGTCAAAGCCGCCCGCTGTCAGGCGCTCCTCCAGACTGTCCGCGGCGAGATCGGCGGGAATAAACGTGAGATCCTCCGGCACCGTCCATCCGGCACGGGCGATGCGCGCCTGTTTATCCGCCTGTGTCAAAGGGTGATCGACCTCAAATACCCTGTGCCCGGATAAAAGATCGGTCTCGCGAAAGGCAAAGGTATCGAGTCCCGCCCCGAGGATCACATACTGCTTTGTCCCGGTCAGAATGGCGGTTTTCAGCGCCTGCTCCGCATATGCCGCGCGGCACAGCGGCGACGGAGCGATATGCGTGTTCACGATCCGTCGCAGCAGCGCTTCCGGCTCCTGTCCGGCAGGATCGGTCTCCGGCTCAAAAAACTGCGCGCCGCCGAGAATATACCCCCGCACGGCTGCATATTCCTCCGCCGTCATCAGTTCCTTTGCCAGATGATCCCGAAACACCGGATGTTCTTCGTTTTCCGCATGATAGGCCCGCCCGAACGCGCTCATCAACGCGGTAATGCTGCTTTTGTTTTCCATATATATCCACCCTCTGTATTTTTCTGCACTCTTTGGTTATGACTCATCTCCCCCGCTTTCGCGCAGCTCTGCGCCGTAACGGCACAGCAGTGCACCAAGAATAAACATTACCCCGAGCGCCACGCTTGCCGAACTGTCAAAATACAGATCGGCTGCCGCATTCTCCGCCATTGCGGATCCCATAAGCCCTGCCAGAATTTCCCCGACGATACGGCCGGTTATCGTGCAGCCGACGGGAATGGCGGCGGTCAGAATACCAAGCCGCAGCAGCTCTTTTGCCCCGGCAAGCGTAAAGGGCGTCCCTGCCTTTAGCTCATTTTTAAAATACAATTCCGCAAATTTTGCCAGCACCGCCTCGCCTGCACAGACGATCAGCCATCCGGCGAGCGCTATCCTGATGCTCTTGGCGGTATAGCCCGGAATTTCGGAGATCAGTCCATGCAACGTCACGCCGCCGATCCTGATCAGATTCCCGCCGCCAAGGCTCAGGCCGAGCGATCCGACAATACAGCCGCAAAAACCGATAACAGAAAAAATAAAGGCGATCCTGCTGAGTACTTTTCCGATTCCGGAAAGCGTTTGAATGGTTTTCAGTGATTTCATGGTGTTCCTCCTGTTTTTATCGAATCTCGAGATCTCTGCTTAAAGTTACGGTGTCATATTTTCTTGTAAACCAAATCATCTTTACACCCCTGCCAGGGCAAGAAATTTCTTGTCGGACTGTATCGCCTGCGTCACAAATTCGCCGTCCCGGAACAGTGCATAGGTCGTGACCGGTGCGGGCACGTTTTGTGCGCTCTCTTTATCGGTGATATGAATTACCCGCAGCGCAATACCATGCGCCGCTGCTGTCTCCTGCACCCAGTAACAGGTAAACGGGCATTGATTGGTATAATAAAGGACAAAGCCGTTTCCCTCTGCCCGCGGATGCTTCGCGCAGTCCGTGAATTTCGGCGGCGCGGCATCCGGCTTGAGCGGCAGGACCATCAGATCAATTCCGCAGTCTGCAGTATCAGCGACAGTAAACCCCTTGTACGCCATATATTTCGGATCGGAGAGGAATTCCCGCTTTCTGCCCGTGGAAGAGAGGATACAAACGCCGTTTTTGCCCTGTGTTTCCGCGTCAAGGATACATGCGCTCAGCAGATCGTTGGAATAACCGTGCCCCTTCAGCGAACCGGCGATCCAAAGGCAGTTGATATAGAGATATCCGTCCGCTTCGATCGGCACCCACGCGTTTTCCGCCGGGATATATTCGATGAAACACTTGCCACGCTCCTCGCTTCGGTAAAACACCAGCCCCTCGTCAAAGCGCTGCTTCATCCACTCTTTTTGGCAACACTCTGCTTGCCGGACATGGCGTAGCAGATATGCTCATTGCCCCTCTTTCTCCCTGCTGAAAATAAAAAAGACACAGAACAGATCTGACTTTCCGTCAGGTCCAGCTCTGCGTCTCTGCGTCCGGCTTTTTATCAAATTATATACTATGCAATTGTCGCGGATCGGTCTGTTCTCCTGTTTGTATTATATTCTCATTTTGGGGAATGTCAAGAGTTTTCTTCTTTTATTTTTCCTATCACATGCAAAATCAACTGACAAGGGAAGTGCCTTGTCAGTTGATTCGCATCCGTATCTGTAAAGCCTGGTCCGTGACAGACGGAAACTGCATACGGCGGGGACCGCTTTTAGCGTCCTGATATGTTCACTCTTTGTTTCCGGTGATAAAATAGTCGCAGTACTTCCCGCCGTCTGCCAGCGTCTGCTTGCGATGCAGCACACCGTGCTGGAGCGTGATCATGACCTCGTCCAGCTCGCAGAACAGCGGCATCAGCTCGGGAACGCCGAGCTTTTCCGTATACGCGCAGATGGGGCAGCGGGTAATGCGGTAGTAGCACGCGCCCTCATACGGCTGCCCCACAAAATCCACCTTGAAGGAGGTCGGATACTTCGCCTCCTTTTCCGGCGTATACCACTTGGCATACTTGACAACGCTCTTTTTGTTCTCCGCCTTACCCTTGTCGGTGTTGAGGTCGGTTTTGGCAAAATACCACTTGATATGATAAAGCGAGCGCCGCATCATTTCCTGCACAGTTGTCGGAGGGATCTTCTTTTCGCTGGCAACATACGGTGCAACGAAGGCGAGAGCGAACAACTCGTTGTACGCCATAGGGTTGTCGTCGCCGATGTCGTCTGCTTTCTCGACCAGCTCCCGATAGACCTTTTTGCTCTTTTTCATGATCTCGGCGGCATATGCTTTGCCGTATTTCTCGGTCAGAACTTTTTTTCATGGGGCTTTTGAACATCCAAAAATAAAAGCCGTTGTATTTCATATCAGTTAGCCTCCCGTGATGGATCGACGGAATCAAAAAATGCAGCCCAGCCGCCGAAGTGATAGACCATCAGCGCACTCATATAGTTCTCGGCGGTCTTGCGGTCGTGACAATCCGCCACGATCCGCCGATAGCTGTCAAACTGTGCGGAGATCAAAAAGCCAAGCAGCGTTTCGTCCACACCGGCAAATCCCGCCGCGTGAAAGAACAGAATGCTTTCTTTGATCTTGCTCTGCACAATCCCGTCAAAGTAGTGCTCGAAGCTGCTCCCCGCGCTGCGGCAGAGGAGCAGCACCGCCTCCCCGTAGTGATCGAAGATCAGGTGAAGGATCGCCGCAGATTCATGCTGCATGGATATCTTCAGCCCGGTCAGAATATCCGTGTCCTTACCCGAGTAATAGTCCGCCCGGGTATTCTGAAACAGGGCTTCGATCTCGTCAAGAAGCGGTTTGAGCAGAAAACCAAACAGTTCGTCCTTCGATACATAGCGCGTCTGGATCGCGCCGACAGTCGCTCCAGCTTTCTCGGCGATCTTCCGGAGCGACGCGCCCGCAAAGCCTTTTTCCAAAAACTCCTCGCGGGCGGCTGTGACGATCTTATCGTCAAGGGAATGGTTTCGCAGCGCCATTGTTTGTTTCACCCTCTATAATTACATTGTAATTGATTACGGCGTAATTATAACGAAAAACTTTGATCCTGTCAAGAGGGCAAGGGGAATTTTGTTTTCCAAGCAAAAAAGCGCCGCAGTGATGCGGCGCTTTTGCGCTATTCAATATTTCCGGGAATCACGGATTTCAACCCATCTATCAGATGCTGTAATTCACGCCTTTCTTTTGCCGGGATCTTCTCGGGAAAAGCCTTTAAAATATCCTCAAGGTTCTTTTTCGCCCGAAATGCATCTACCGGCTGCTTTAAAATTTCACGCTCGGTTTTTATGGATTCCTTTGCCGAGATCTCGTCCATTATCTGCTTCATGTATTTGGCGATCTGACTGTCCCGTGAATAATCCGCCGGTGCATAAAAACTCAGGCGCCCGTCGTTAAACAGCTGATACACTCTCGATCTGTCGTCCTTATCCGGATCGAAAACGCCGACGGAATACCCGCCCCGGCTTTTCACCAGCCGCATGCAGGGAATATCGGTAGCGCTGTCGCCTATATAGACGATATTCTCGTAGGGTATTCTCAGGTCTTTGTCCGGCATGCTGTCGTTGACCCGCTCATCGTATTCCTCAAGGCACCCCTTGGCGATCCGGAAAATAAACTGGGTCTTGTTGGTGTAGTTTATCGCCTGAGCCGGCCACTTTGCCACGCCGTCAGCCGAGTATAAATAGGTAGAGGCATATATCCGCTTAAAATACGGCGCGATCTCGCTCCCCTCAATAATTTCCTTTAATCCGGAGGAAATGATGTAATGTTCAAGCTCGATGCCTTTCTTTTCGGCATACTCATTCATTCTCTTAAACCAGGACCGCACCCCCTTATACAGCTGCACCTTTGCGCCGGAATCCTTGAAATACTCGCGTTTAAGTGATTTGCTCTTAAATTCCGAATACCGCACCAGCTCATACATCCAAGCCAGATTCGTGTCCATCCGATTATTTTTTGCCAGCTCGTTTGAGTCTGCCCAAAATTGGTCCTTGTCGATACCGAAGGACGGAATGAGCGTGAAGGTCTGCATATCATCCGGCGAAAGCGTTTTGTCAAAATCATAGCAGATCGCCATTTTGGGCTTTCTTCCCCGTATATCGGCTTCGATCTTACTGTATAGCTCTGCTTGGTTGTCCATTGCTGTCACTCTCCCCTGTTTTCAAGTATGATCTAACTGTTTTTCATGCTGTACCGATCCAGCTTCCAAGTCATTTTCGCAGCAACTGCTTTTCCGACTTTTCCATCGGGCAAATGAATGGCTTCGGAAAAACAGACCAATTCGTTCCGGGATACAACGGAAAGATGATCGTTTCCTTCCAAACGGTCTGCTATTATATCATAGGCATACACTTCGACCGGATATCCGGAATCACGCAGCGCAAGGGCAGCTGTGACGGCATCCGGTGCTCTTAACTCCGATTCTCCGGAAAGGAGGAAATGCCACCCTGTATTTTCGTCGTTTCTCGGATACAGGTGCATGCTGTTTGTAAGACTCATTGAGGGGATGATCTCCCAAGGATGAGATCCGTTGAACGCATAATCAGGTCCGCTTTTGTTGAACCACTCCTCAAAAGCGGCCGGATCATCCAAAGATACATCTTTCAGTCCGTCGTCTCTGCCGTCTGCGACCGCATAATACATCTCCTTGGGTGTTTTTTCTTTGCACAGACCAAGCGCAGTGTATACGACGGCACACGCTTCATAAAAACGCCCCGCCGTCATTTCCCGAAACGGTGTATTCAATACTGCTCCGTAACTGAATTCACCCAGGAATCTCCTGACGTCATCCATCTTATAGCCTGCATAAAAGCGTTCCCTTTCTTCCGGATGCACTTCCCACAGATCGCCTCTTTTGATCCTCCCCTCGCGATAGTCATACGGAATTTTGCTCAGTATGTTTTTTTCGTAAGTTTCTTTCCGAACCTCGGCAACGAATCGCTCGGCTTCTTCAATGGCCCATCGGAGCAATTCCGTATCCTCATATTCCTGTGTGCTGTTTATATCATTGACAGAAAATACATAGCTGTCATCAATGAACAAAGCGTAAAATTCTTCGTTGGCATTGCGGGGAAAGTGTTTGACTGAAAGCCGATACCATACTTTCGGAGTGGGATATAGGTCAGCATACTCCTTTCGCGCTGATTTTTTGACATCGTCAGCAGCCTTTCTGTATGGCATATCGTCTTCATAATGCCAAGCATAAAATTGTCTGAACGTCGGACGATCGGCTTTACCCCATATGGTATGAAGAGCATCTTCACCCTGCGGTTCAAGCTGATCGAGGATCTCGGCAAGACGAATCAGCATCGGCTTTGTTTTTACGCCCGCAGCATAAGACACAAACGGACTTCCGCCGTGTCGATATGCCTCTATTTCCATTGCGTTAAATTTCATGTCTCTCCCTCCTGCTCTATTGCTTGTTCACCGATCGGCTCTGCGGTAAACCGATCCACACAAATTTTGACCCAATTCACTTGTCAGTCGTCCGCCTCGCACTCCCGCTTTGTATAGCGGTAAACATTTCTCACATCAATATCCGCCTTATGCTGTATTTCGATCACTCCGGATACCTTTGCAAGTCGGGATTCCCTTTATAAGCAAAGCCTCTCACAGCGTGTCATTTTCAATATCTTTTATCTTTCCGGCAGGAACTCCGCCGACAAGCGTATTATCCGGCACATCCTTTGTCACGACAGCTCCGGCCGCCACCACAACATTGCTGCCAATCGTCACTCCCGGCAGGATCGTCACATTGCCGCCGATCCAAACATCGTTGCCGATACGGATCGGCTTTGCGATGCCAAGGTGTCGACGCCGCCCCATCGGGGAAAGCGGATGCCCCACAGTGGAGATCAGGGTGTTCGGACCGATCATCACGTTATCGCCGATATAGACTTCCCGAATATCCAGAATGGTCAGATTGTAATTACCGGTGAAATTGTTGCCGATATAAATTTTCTTCCCGTTATCACAGTTGAACGTCTTGCCGATCCAGACCTTCTCTCCGACACTGCCGAGCATAGCTTTTAACTGCGCATACTGCGCGTCATAGTCGGTGTCGTCAATGACGTTATACTTTTTGCACTGAAGCACGGCATTTTCTTTCCGCATCTACACTTCCGGATCGTCATAGCAGTATTCCATCCCGGCTTCCAGCTTTTCAAGCTCTGTCATGATTATTGCACCTCCGCAGATCACTCTTGTTGTCTGATCAAAGCCATATTTTGCCGATCAGTACCGCGGCCCCGGCGACCGCAAGGGCAATAACCAGGTATAATACAGTAGCTAGGCTTCGTTTGATGATCACGCTTTTCCACGGCTTCACATAAGGAACGCCCTGCATTCCCTCAATGACCCAGATCCTGCTGTGACCCACCCACAGTCTGTCCATAACGATCCCGTCAAACCAATTCATCGCCACCAAAAAGAGAACCGCCTGAAAATATGCGGTTTTAAAATCCGTCACACGGTTCCAAACGGAAATGATCAAAATCGGGACGATCAGCATAACCAAACAAAACGGGATCATAAAGCGTTTCCCTTTCACCATGGTGGCATTCCTATCCGCAATCCCCCGTTTTTGCGCCTCGTCTATGTATTCCTTGGGGTAAAAGTACAGGCAATTGCGCCCGTCGTTTCTTACCGCGCATTTTACGAGCAGAAAAAACAGAAAGCAGTATAATACGATCTGCAGCACCAGAAGCATGTGAAAAGCCTCCCGTATCTCATTCTGATCACTTTAACTTGCTGATATTATCATAGCACAAAAAAACCGTTTTTTTCAATGACTCCTGTTCGCATTACAGACACATTTCTGTCCCTGCCGCTCATTTCGTCAATCCCGCATGATACAGAAAGTCCTCGGTCTGTGATCTGCCATAGGGCAGATCCGGGTCAGGCGGTAGCCGATACAGCGCCTCCGCATCACCGGGCTGCTGTTATAGGGATATTGCTTAATTTGGGGGCGCATTTGGGATAACAGCGTCCCACCCGACAACAGAACTAAGTTTATCGATTATATATGGATTTGAAAATCCCGAAACGCAAACGATCCGCTTCCCTGTTGGAGCCTTCCGGCTCTCTCTAATTGTGCAAATCCGGCTTCAATATCAGCAGCCAGTGAAACGGGGATATCCAACTGATGATGTCCGGGCAAGATCTTATTGATCTTGTATTCCCGTATTCTCCGTATAGATCGGTAGAATAGCCGCGGGTCAGTGGTTGGATAAAATGCGTCAAGGCAGCCTTTGTATATCAGATCCCCGGAGTACAGATAGTTTCGTCCCGACTCATAAAAACAACAGTGCCCGGGAGAATGTCCCGGTGTGTGGATGACCTGAATTTCCCGCCCGCCAAGATCCAGATGATCACCGTCGTGAAAAATTCTTTGCGGCATACCCTGAAAGATCTGATAAGCGTCAATGTTAAAATCCGCCGGAAAATCGCACGGAAGCCTCGTCAAATTCTTTCTGACGGTTTGCAGCGGTATCGGAAAACTGACGAACAGCCATTCCTTTTCCGCTTCGTGTACGGCGATATGATCAAAATAACCGTGTCCTCCGATGTGATCCCAATGGACATGCGTTGTAACGACCTCGACAGGCAGTTCCGTCAAACTGTCCACAACATTTTTAATATGGGAAACCCCTAATCCGGTATCGATCAGCATTGCACTCTCCTGCCCACACAGCAGATAGCTATGCGTTTCTTCCCAGTGTTTGTATTCGCTGATCGCAAACGTCCGGGAGTCGATCTGCTCCACAGTAAACCAATTATTCATAATAGATACATTCCTCAACAAATTCCAGCTTTGCCAAACTCAGATGTAATGGACCGGCACAAAAAAGTCCGCCGTAATTTTGATAAAATTACGGCGGACTTTTGGCGGAGAAGGAGGGATTCGAACCCTCGAACCGCTGTTAACGGTTACACGATTTCCAATCGTGCGCGCTCGACCAGCTACGCGACTTCTCCATTATGGAGGTGCCACCCAGATTTGAACTGGGGAATCAGGGTTTTGCAGACCCTTGCCTTACCACTTGGCCATGGCACCGGATAACAAAAGACGCCCAAAAAGACGTCTTTTGTGTTTGTGGAGCGGCTTACGAGGCTCGAACTCGCTACCTCCACCTTGGCAAGGTGGCGCTCTACCAGATGAGCTAAAGCCGCAAAAATGGTGCCTCCGGACGGAATCGAACCATCGACACGGGGATTTTCAGTCCCCTGCTCTACCGACTGAGCTACAGAGGCAAATGTGGCGACCCGGAACGGGCTCGAACCGTCGACCTCTAGCGTGACAGGCTAGCGTTCTAACCAGCTGAACTACCGGGCCACATTTAATGGTGGGAACAACAGGGCTCGAACCTGTGACCCCCTGCTTGTAAGGCAGGTGCTCTCCCAGCTGAGCTATGCTCCCT
>CAKUMQ010000032.1 GCA_934667845.1 uncultured Eubacteriales bacterium
GGTTAAGGCGTATCAGATTCTTGTCACGGAAAACTATGTTTTCTATCTGACCAATGGCACATTTTCCGATGGCATCTGGCGGATGGACAGAGACGGCAAAAATCCGAAGAAGCTGATCAACGGCACCTGCGGGGAGCTGAACGCTTTCGGTGGCTGGCTCTATGCCGTGACCTCCGACGGGCAGAATCTGTTCCGCGTGCGGGAGGACGGCAGCGGTACGGAGGCGCTGCCCCCGCAGAATGTCTCCAATGTTCATTTTCTGGACGGTAAAATGTACTATGTCCAATGGGGTGAGCAGTCGGTCTGGCGTGCAGACACCGATGGGGAAAATGCCGAGCGCATCGACCCGTGACCCCGTAAAGTCAGGCGCCCCTGTTCCCGTTTTTTGGCGGGAACAGGGGCGCTTTTGCGCGCAAAGCTATTGGGGGCAGACACCGGTGAGCAGCCGCCTTGCCGCGTCGGCGCGCAGCGCCCGCACGCGAAACCGCCCGCCGCCGACGCAGACGGTGACATCGCACAGTCCCGCGCGCCGCTGCCACGGGCTTTGCCGCCAGATCAGACTTTCCTCCCCCCGCACGGGGAGGAGGACGGTGGTCAGTGACAGCTTTTTCGGGAACCGCAGCAGGATCGCCGACGCGGTGACGGCGATCCCGCTCATCCGCCCGGCGCGCAGCCGCACGGCAAGCCACCAGAGGGTCAGAATCAGCCACAGCCCGCCTGCGGGGCGGGTGCCGCGCCCCAGACTCAGCAGCAAGAGCCCGGGCAGGCACCAGAGCAGCGGCGGCAGCCGGTAGCGCCGCCGTCCGCGGCGGTCGGGGCGCAGGGTCGGTTCAAGCGGCGGCAAAACGGGAAACAGCGGAGCGAGCAGCTTTGGCAGCTCCCGCCCCGCAGCGGTCTGGCAGATGACCGGGCGGTTGCCGTCGAGCCTGCCGGGCGCGGATTCAATTACCGCGGCGGCGCTGTAACGGCGGCAGAGGGACAGCCCCAGCGTCTGCCGCAGCACGATCCCGCGGATATGGGCGCAAAACAGCCGCTGACAGCGGCGCATCCACACGCCGCTTCGCGTCTGGATCTCCGCCTGTTCCCATTCGGCGAAAAAGCCGAGTCCGCCGATCAGACGGCGGAAAAACGACAGCCCCCACCCGACGGCGATAAGGACGGCGAGCACCGTGAGCAGCGAGGGCAGCCCTCTTGTCAGCAAAAGGTCGCGGAGGGTGTGCCATTCCTCCGCCGGCTCTCTGCCGAGAAAACGCGCCGTCTGCCGCAGCGGAACGACAGCGTAAAGCCAGCCGACAGCGGCGTCGGAGCCGGACAGCGCCCAGATCAGGGCGGGGAGTACCCGCCCGGACAGCGGTCTGCGGGCGGCAGACCAGAACAGGCGGGTGCTTTTGCGGTCGAGATACAGCAGGAGCGGGCGGCGGCAGCCGCCGGTATGGATCCGCACCCGTCTGCCGCCGGTCAGCGCCATGAACGGGGTGCGTTCCATGCCGACCGAGACGATCTGCGACGGCAGGAGTCGGCGGGTGCGGTCAAACGGTATGCGCCCGCGCAGGGAGATTTCGCGGTCGTCCGCGCGGTAGGTGACGGTCAGCTGCGCCCAGAGACCGAGCGAAAGGATCACGGCCGCGAGCAGCACATCCTGCCAAAGCCCGGATACGGGGGTGTGAGTGATCCGGCTGTAAAGCAGACGGATCACCGGGATCAGCAGCAGCGGGCGCAGCGGCTTTGCCTGATCCCAGAGCCGGTAGGGGTGCGGGTGACGGTTCATGACAGCTCCTCCCACAGCGCCAGCAGGCGCTCTGCCTGCTCGTTGTCGATCGGCGGGATCCACACGCTGCCCCCGGCGTAGCGCAGGCAAAACGTCCGGCAGGAGAGCAGCCGGTGGAGCGGCGGGGCAAAGACGTCCAGCTCCCGCACGGCGCTCTGGGCGATCACCCACTCCCGCCGGAACCACACGCCGCGGCAAAGCCGCAGCCGCCCGTTCCCCCATTCGCCGCGGCAGCTTTGCAGATAGCGGCGGGCATAGACAAACAGCCCGGCAGCCAAACCGACCAGCGGCAGCGGCAGCCAGGGCAGCAGCGCCGTCATGCCGCACAGAGCGGCGGCTGCGGAGAGGAGCAGCAGGAGAAGCACCGGCAGGGCGGCGGGGATCCAGGCGGCGCGGGCGGGGGAGCGCCAGCAAAGCTCCCGCCCGTTTGCGTGTTCAGTCGGCAACCAGCTGCACCAGGTGCGCGATGGAGGGGATGCTCTCCCCCTGCTGCGAGGAGGTGGGCGACATCAGCGCGCCGGTCGCGGTGAACAGCACATTGCGCCATTCCCGGCGCTCCAGCCTGCCGAGGATATAGGAGCACAGCACGCTGGCTGCGCAGCCGCAGCCCGATCCGCCTGCGTGGACATCTTGTCTCTTGCGGTCAAACAGCAGCATGCCGCAGTCTAAGTGCCGATCCTTGAGCGGCAGTCCCTTTTTCTCCATCAGGGCGTGCAGAAGCTGGCTGCCGACCGCGCCGAGATCGCCGGTGATCACGGCGTCATAGCTGTCCGGCGCCGTGGCGGTGTCCTCGAAAAAGTGCGCCAGCGTGTCGGCGGCGGCAGGCGCCATGGCAGCCCCCATATTGTTGGCGTCGGTGACGCCGAGATCGGTGACGCAGCCGGCGCACATGGCGGCAATGCGCACGCCCTTGCCGCCCAGCCCGACAATTGCCGCACCCGAGGCGGTGGCTGTCCACTGTGCCGTCGGCGGGCGCTGTCCGCCGTATTCGAGGGGATAGCGGTACTGCCGCTCGGCGGTGCAGAAATGCGAGGAGGTTACGGCGGCGCAGAGATCCGCCGCACCGCTGTCCACAAATACCGCCGATACCGCCAGCGTCTGTGCCATGGTCGAGCAGGCGCCGAACTGCCCGAGCAGCGGCCGTTGAAATTCGCGCAGCCCGAACGTGGAGGCGATGCACTGGTTGAGCAGATCGCCCGCGAACAGGTAGTTGATCTGTGAGGGGGAATAGCCCGCCTTGTTCAGGGCGCGGGTCAGCGCCTCCTTTTGCAGCAGGCTCTCCGCCTTTTCCCAGCTTTTCTCGCCGAGGGTGGTGTCGTCGAATACACAGTCAAAGCCGCGTCCGAGCGGTCCCTCGCCCTCTTTTTTGCCGACGACGGAGGCATAGCCCAGAATGCGCGGACGGTTGGACAGCAAAACGGTGTAATTTCCCTTGCGTTCCGGCATCAGCGCCGCCTCCTTCCGAAAAGCGGCTGCAGCATCTTGCGGCGGAGAGAAATATCCATTGGCAAAACCTCCTTTTTTTCGTATTCTGCGCACAAATCGGGACGATATGCGGGAAAAACCGCGGGTTTACACAGGTTTTTCTTGCGCTTTTGGCATAGGACTGCTATACTGATAGGCGAAAAGGGGGAGGACGAATGAAAGAAGTGGAGCTGTTTACCGACGGGGCGTGCTCGGGCAATCCCGGTCCCGGCGGCTGGGGCGCGATCCTGCGCTTTCAGGGGCATGAGCGTGAGCTGTCGGGCGGAGAAGCGCATACGACGAACAACCGCATGGAGCTGACGGCGGTCATCGAGGGACTGTCGGCGCTTAAAGAGCCGTGCGCCGTGCGGCTTTGCAGCGATTCGCGGTATGTGGTGGACGCTATCGAAAAGGGCTGGGCGAAGAGCTGGCAGCGCAACGGCTGGCGCAAAGCGGATAAATCCCCGGCGCTCAATGCCGATCTGTGGGAGCGGCTGCTGACGCTTCTGGAGCGGCACCGGGTGACGCTCTGCTGGGTGCGCGGGCATCAGGGACATCCCGAAAACGAGCGCTGTGACCGTCTGGCGGTGGCGCAGTCGCAAAAGTACGCGAACGGCCGGTAATATCTGTCGGCGGCAGCCGGTACAGCAGAAAAGAGAGGGTATAGGTTATGCTGAAAATTTCACATCTGACCAAATGCTACGGAGAGAAAAAGGCGGTCGACGATCTGAGCCTGCACATTGCACCGGGGGAGATCTACGGCTTTATCGGTCATAACGGTGCGGGCAAGACCACCACGCTGAAGGCGTCGGTGGGGATACTGCCCTTTGACGGGGGCGAGATCCTGATCGACGGCAAATCCATCCGGACCGATCCGCTCGGGTGCAAGCGGGAGCTTGCCTATATTCCCGACAACCCCGATCTCTATGAGTATATGACCGGCATCCGTTTTCTGAATTTTATCGCAGATATTTTCGGCGTCGGGGCGGAGGAGCGGCAGGCGCGCATCCGCGACTATGCCGGGCGGTTCGAGCTGACGGCGGATCTGGGACAGCCGATTGCCGCCTATTCCCACGGCATGAAGCAAAAGCTGGCGGTCATTGCCGCATGGCTGCATCAGCCGAAGCTGATCTTGATGGATGAGCCGTTTGTGGGACTGGATCCCAAGGCGGCGCATCTGCTGAAAGGCATGATGCGGGAGCACTGCGACGCGGGCGGCGCGATCTTCTTCTCCACCCATGTGCTGGAGGTGGCGGAAAAGCTCTGCGACAAGGTGGCGATCATCAAGGGCGGACGGCTCATCCGCTCCGGCACGATGGAGGAGGTCAAGGGTGACGACTCCCTCGAAGAGGTGTTTTTGGAGCTGGAGGGAGAGTCATGCTGAGGGTACTGCTCAAAAAGCAGCTGGCGGAGATCTTCCGCAGCTACTTTTATGATGCCAAGAAAAATACCGCGCGCTCCAAAGGGGCGACGATCGCCTATATCGTGCTGTTCGCCGTGATCATGCTCGGCGTGCTCGGCGGCATGTTCACGGTGCTGGCCTTTGCCCTCTGCGGCCCGATGGCCGCGGCGGGCGTGCCGTGGCTGTATTTTACCCTGATTGGATTGCTCGCGGTCTTTCTCGGGGTGTTCGGCAGCGTGTTCAACACCTATTCGAGCCTGTATCTGTCCAAGGATAACGATATGCTGCTTTCGATGCCGATCCCGGTACATACGCTGATGGTCTCCCGCCTGCTGAGCGTCTATCTGATGGGGCTGATGTATGCGGGCGTGGTGATCGTACCGGCGGTCGCCGTTTATCTCTTTTGCGTGCCGCTGACCTTCGGCGCGCTGATCGGCTGCCTGCTGCTGATCCTGCTAATCTCGGTGTTCGTGCTGACACTGTCCTGCGCGCTCGGCTTTGTGGTCGCGCGGATCAGCCTGAAGCTCAAAAACAAGAGCCTGATCACGGTGCTGATCTCGCTGGCGTTTTTTGCGGCGTACTACTTCTTCTATTTCAAGGCGCAGACGCTGATCGAGGCGCTGGTGGAAAACGCGGCGGAATACGGGTCGAAGATCCGGGGCGCCGCCTATCCGCTGTATCTGTTCGGCAGGGTCGGCACCGGCGACTGGCTCGCCATGCTCGCCGTGACGGCGGTCGTGGCGGCGCTGTTTTTCCTGATGTGGCGGCTGATCTCGCGCAGCTTTCTGCGGGTGGCGACGGCCACCGGCACGGCGGCGCGCCGCACCTACCGGGAGAAGGCGGCTGTGCAGAAGAGCCGGGGGGCGGCGCTGCTCGGCAAGGAATTCCGGCGCTTTCTCTCCAGCCCGAACTATATGCTCAACTGCGGACTCGGCACGCTGCTTTTGGTGATCGCCGGGGCGGCGCTGCTGATCAAGGGCGGCGCGGTCACGGCGGCAATGAACGATCTGTTTGCCGATCAGCCGGGAACGGTCGCCGTTTTGCTGTGCGCCGCCGTCTGCCTTGTGGCGTCGATGAACGATATCACTGCGCCGTCCGTGTCGCTGGAGGGCAAGAGCCTGTGGATAGTGCAGTCCCTGCCGGTCCGCCCGGCGCAGGTGCTGCGCGCCAAGCTCGCGCTGCAGCTTTTGCTGACCGGGGTGCCGGCGCTGTTCTGCCTGATCTGCGCGGCGGTCAGCGCCCGCTTTACACCCGCGGAGGCGCTGCTGGGGGCGGCATTTACGGGCAGCTATGTGCTGCTGACGGCGCTGTTCGGGCTTATGATGGGGCTGAAAATGCCCAATCTCCGGTGGACGAATGAGGTGACGCCGATCAAGCAGGGCGGCGCCGTGGTCGTGACGCTGTTTGCCGGTATGTTTTATGCCCTGCTGACGGCGGTTCCGTTTCTGATGATCGGCTGGCGTCTCGGGTCTGTCGGATATCTGACGGTCTGTCTGGCGGTGACGCTTCTGCTGTGTGCCGCCGTGGGGATCTGGCTGAAAAAACGGGGGAGCCGCATGCTGGCTGCCCTATAAGGAGGAGAAAGCCTTGGCGGAAACAAAAATACGCGTGGAGCATCTGCAGAAACGGTTTGCGGATGTCCACGCGGTGAATGATCTGAGCTTTACGGTGGAGACCGGCGAGCTGTTTGCCTTTCTGGGGGTCAACGGCGCGGGAAAATCCACCACGATCAACATTCTCTGCGGTCAGCTGAAAAAGGACGGCGGGCGCGTCATGATCGGGGACACCGACCTTGATACCGATCCGGACGCGGTCAAGCGCAGCCTCGGCGTCGTGTTTCAAAGCTCTGTGCTGGACAGCGAGCTGACGGCATACGACAATCTGGCGAGCCGCGCCGCGCTCTACGGTATCCGCGGGGCGGAATTCAAGCACCGCCTTGCGCAGCTCGCCGACCGTCTGGAATTTGCCGATCTGCTGCGCCGTCCGGTCGGAAAGCTGTCCGGCGGACAGCGGCGGCGCATCGATATTGCCCGCGCCCTGCTGCACGATCCGCAGATACTGATTCTCGATGAGCCGACGACCGGGCTTGATCCGCAGACGCGCAGTCTGCTCTGGCGGGTCATCGGCGAGCTGCGCCGCGAGCGGGACCTCACGGTGTTTCTCACCACACACTACATGGAGGAGGCGGCGGACGCGGATCACGTGGTCATTCTGGATCACGGGCAGATTGCCGCCGAGGGCACGCCGCTGTCGCTGAAAAACGCCTACACCGGCGATTTCATCACCCTCTACGGCGTGACGGAGGACGAGGTACAGCCGCTTAACCTGCCGTATACGCGGGTGGCGGATGCGCTGCGGGTGTCGGTTCCCGACACCGCGGCGGCAACGGCGCTTATCCTGCAGCACCCCGCGCTGTTTCGCGATTATGAGATCGTCAAGGGCAAGATGGACGATGTGTTTCTGGCGGTCACCGGAAAGGTGCTTACGGGAGGGGAAACGAAATGACCGGACTGTTCGCGCTGTGCAGGCGCAATGTGAAGCTGTATTTCAAGGATCGCGGCATGTTTTTCTCCTCGCTGATCACCCCCGTGATCCTGCTGGTGCTGTATGTGACGTTTCTGAAAAAGGTATACGACGATTCGTTCCGCTCGGCGCTTGCGGCGGCGGGCGCCGCGGCGTCCGATGCCGTGATCAACGGCTGTGTGGGCGGTCAGCTGGTCTCGTCGCTGCTGGCGGTGAGCTGTGTGACCGTGGCATTTTGCTCCAACCTGCTGATGATCCGGGACAAGACGAGCGGCGCGCGGCACGATCTGACGGTCACGCCGGTGCGCTATTGCACGCTGGGACTGAGCTATTGCCTGTCCTCGCTCGTCTCCACCCTGATCATCGGGTTTGCGGCGCTCGCGGCGTGCCTCGGCTATCTCGGCATGGTGGGCTGGTGCCTGAGTGCGGCGGATGTGGCGCTTTTGTGTCTGGATGTGATCCTGCTGACCATGTTCGGCACAGCGCTGTCCTCCTGTGTGAACTTTTTCCTGTCGACCGACGGACAGGCGTCGGCAGTCGGTACGATTATCAGTGCGGGCTACGGCTTTATCTGCGGGGCGTATATGCCGATCAGCAATTTCGGCGACGGGCTGCAAAAGGTGCTGTCCTTCCTGCCCGGCACCTACGGCACGAGCCTGCTCCGCAACCACGCCATGCGCGGCGCGTTTGAAAAAATGCGGGCGGAGGGCTTCCCGCAGGAGGTTGTGGAGGGTATCCGCGACAGCGTGGACTGCAATCTCTACTTTTTCGGCAATGAGGTGTCGGTCGGCGCGATGTACGGCATCCTCATCGGCAGCATCGTGCTGCTGACCGCCGTGTATGCGGGCATGAACATTCTGTCCGAAAAACGGCAGGGCTGACGGCAGAGGGGACAGGGGGATTTGTCATTTCCCGCCCCTTAACTGACGGTCAAACACAGAAAAATGCGAAGAGGTTTACCATGACACTGAGTGAATTACAGCCGAATGAGAGTGCCCGCATCCTGACGGTGGGCGGCAGCGGGGCGCTGCGCCGGCATCTGCTGGATATGGGACTGACCCCGAGCACCGAGGTGACGCTGCAGAAGGTCGCGCCGATGGGCGACCCGATTCAGCTGGCGCTGCGCGGATATGAGCTGACGCTGCGGCTTGCCGATGCCGAACAGATCACGGTCGAGGCCGTGTCCCGCCCCGTGCGGCAGCCTGTCGCGGCAGGCGCACGCCGCCCGCCCGTGCCGCATCCCGGTATGGGGGAGTGGAGGCGCTCGGGCGGCGCGTCAAAGCGCCGCGGCGGGGCGGTGCTGCCGGAGGGGGCACCGCTGACGTTTGCCCTGGTCGGCAACCAGAACTGCGGCAAGACGACGCTGTTTAATCAGCTGACCGGCGCAAATCAGCACGTCGGCAATTTCCCCGGCGTGACGGTGGACCGCAAGGACGGCGTGATCCGCCGTCACCCCGAGGCGACGGTGACGGATCTGCCGGGTATCTATTCGCTGTCGCCCTATTCCGGTGAGGAGATCGTGACACGTGATTTCCTGCTGAACACCCGCCCGAGCGGCATTATCAACATTGTGGACGCCTCAAATATCGAGCGCAACCTCTATCTGACCATGCAGCTGATGGAGCTGGATATGCCGATGGTGCTGGCGCTGAACATGATGGACGAGGTGCGGGCAAACGGCGGCTCGGTGCGCGTCAATGAGCTGGAGGAATATCTCGGGATCCCCGTTATCCCGATCTCTGCCGCAAAAAATGAGGGGATCGGAGAGCTGATCGACCACGCCGTGCATGTGGCGCGGTATCGCGAGCTGCCCGGGCGGCCGGATTTCTGCCCGGAAAACGCACAGCCGGGCGACCCGGCGGGCGCGGTGCACCGCTGCATCCACGCGGCGGCACTGCTGCTCAAGGAGCCGGTCTGTGCGGCAGATCTGCCGCTGCGCTTTGCCGTGTCCAAGCTGGTGGAAAAGGACGATCTGATCGAAAAGCAGCTGGCGCTGCCGGCAGATAAGCAGGCGGCGTTTGACCGGCTGGTGTCGGTGATGGAGCAGGAGGCGGGGATGGACCGCGAGGCGGCGCTTGCCCATATGCGCTTCCGTTTTCTCGAGTCGCTCTGCCGGGAGACGGTGGTGCGCCCGGGGGAGAGCCGCGAGCATAAGCGCAGCGTCGCGATCGACCGCATCCTGACCGGAAAATATACCGCCGTCCCCTGCTTTATCGGTATTATGGCGCTGGTCTTTGCTCTGACGTTCGGCGTTATCGGGGCGCTGCTGTCCGACTGGCTCGAATACGGCGTCGATTGGTTGATCGGCGGGCTGGACCGGGGGCTGACCGCGCTGAACGTCAACACGGTCGTACATTCTCTGGCGGTGAACGGTATCTGCCGCGGCGTCGGCAGTGTGCTGAGCTTTTTGCCGACCATCGTCACCCTGTTTTTCTTCCTCTCCATTCTGGAGGACACCGGCTATATGGCGCGGGTCGCTTTCGTGATGGACCGCCCGCTGCGCAGGCTCGGTCTGTCCGGGCGCAGCTTTGTGCCGATGCTGATCGGCTTCGGCTGTTCGGTGCCCGCCATCATGGCGACCCGCACGCTGTCGAGCGAGCGCGACCGGCGGATGACGATATTGCTGACGCCGTTTATGAGCTGTTCCGCCAAGCTGCCGATCTACACGGTGCTTGTGAGCGCGTTTATTCCGCGGCCGTGGCAGGCGGTCACGATGATCGGGCTGTACCTGTTCGGCATCCTGTGCGGTATGCTGTATGCGCTGATACTGAAAAAGACGCGGTTTCGCGGCGAGCCAGTGCCGTTTGTGATGGAACTGCCGAATTACCGGCTGCCCGCCGCGCGCAGTGTCGCCCAGCTGATCTGGGAAAAGGCCAAGGATTTTCTGCAAAAGGCATTTACCGTGATCTTTGTCGCCTCGGTGGTCATCTGGGCGCTGCAGACGTTTGACGTGCGGCTGAACGTGGCGGCAGCGCCGGAGCAGAGCCTGCTGGCGCTGATCGGCGGCGCGGTGGCTCCGCTGTTTGCGCCGCTCGGCTTCGGCGACTGGCGCGCCTCGACCGCGCTGATCACCGGCTTCACCGCCAAGGAGAGCGTGGTATCGACGCTGACACTGCTGACCGGCGGTGATCCTGCCGGTCTGTCGGCGCTGTTCACCCCGTTTTCCGCCGTGGTATTTTTGGTATTCACCCTGCTGTATACCCCCTGTGTGGCGGCGATCGCGACCGTAAGGCGCGAGTGGGGCAGCGGAAAAGCCGCTGTCTGCACGGTGCTGATCCAGTGCGGCATTGCGTGGCTCGCGGCATTTCTCGTGCGCACGGTCGGGCTTATGTGCGGGCTTGTTTAGGAGGGGACGCACTGTGGACGGAATCAGTATAGCGCTGTTGGCGGGTATAGCCGCCGCTTTCTGTGCGGCGCTGCTCGGTCTGCGGAGATCCGGCGGCTGCGGGTGCGGCTGCGGCCGCGACTGTGCGCGCTGCCGGAGCAGAAAAACGCCGCCGAAGCCGTAAATATGCTGCTTTTCCCCGCTGTGTTTAGGCAGCGGGGAATTTTTGTTTTGCCGTGCGGGTATGAAGGCGGGGACAGGCGAATATAGATAAGACGGTTCGCCTTTGCCGTCCGCCGGTGAGAAAATGGGCAAAATTGTCGGAAAAAGCGGGAAAAACGGGGCTTTTCATTTCGGCATATTTATGGTATACTATCCGTAACTGTACAATGCCGAGGTGTTGAGATTGAGTCGAGAGCAGACCCGCAATTTTTGCATTATTGCCCACATAGATCACGGAAAATCCACGCTTGCCGACCGGATCCTGGAAAAGACCCACACGGTGGCGAGCCGGGATATGGAGGATCAGCTTCTGGACAGCATGGATCTGGAGCGGGAGCGGGGCATCACCATCAAAGCCCACGCCGTCACGCTGACCTATGACGCGGCGGACGGAAAGAGCTATACCTTCAACCTGATCGACACGCCGGGTCACGTCGACTTCAACTATGAGGTGTCCCGTTCGCTTGCCGCCTGCGAGGGCGCGCTGCTCGTCGTGGATGCCTCGCAGGGCATCGAGGCGCAGACGCTGGCGAACACCTATCTCGCGGTGGAGCACGGGCTGGAGATCGTGCCGGTCATCAACAAGATCGACCTGCCCTCCGCCAACCCTGAGCAGGTGCGGCAGGAGATCGAGGACATCATCGGCATCGACGCGTCGGATGCCCCCTGCATCTCCGCCAAGACCGGGTTGAACGTCGATGCGGTGTTGGAGGCGGTCGTGACCCATATCCCGCCCCCGCAGGGCAAGGACGACGCGCCGCTTCAGGCGCTCATCTTCGACAGCTACTACGACAGCTACCGCGGCGTCGTGGTGTATATCCGCGTGAAGGAGGGGCAGGTGCGCCCCGGCGACACCATTCGCATGATGGCGACCGGCGCGGAATTCGACGTCGTGGAGACGGGCATCATGCGTCCCGGCCGTCTGGAGCCGACAAAGGGGCTGACGGCGGGCGAGGTCGGGTATATCACCGCCTCGATCAAGACCGTCAGCGAGGCGCGGGTCGGCGATACCGTCACCCGCAAGGACTGCCCCGCCGAAAGCCCGCTGCCCGGCTATCAGAAGGTCAACCCGATGGTGTTCTGCGGCATTTTCCCGGCGGACGGCGCGCACTATACCGATCTGCGCGAGGCGCTGGAGCGCCTGCAGCTCAACGATGCGTCGCTGACCTTTGAGCCGGAGACGTCGGTGGCGCTCGGCTTCGGCTTCCGCTGCGGCTTCCTCGGACTTCTGCACATGGAGATCATTCAGGAGCGGCTGGAGCGCGAATACGATCTCGACCTGATCACTACCGCGCCGAGCGTTATCTACCGGCTGACCGGCACGGACGGCGTCGTGCGCTATATCGACAACCCGACGAGCTATCCCGACCCGGGCGAGATTGCGCTGGCGGAGGAGCCGGTCGCGGATGCGCATATTCTGGCGCCCTCCGATTTCGTCGGCAATATCATGGAGCTTTGTCAGGAGCGCCGCGGCGTATTTAAGGATATGAAATACCTCGATCAGACGCGGGTGGATATCCACTACGAGATGCCGCTCAACGAGATCGTCTATGACTTTTTTGACGCGCTCAAATCCCGTACCCGCGGCTATGCGAGTCTGGATTATGAGCTGAAAGGGTATATGAAGTCCGACCTCGTCAAGTTGGATATTCTGCTAAACGGCGAGATCGTGGACGCGCTGTCCTTCATCGTGTTTGCGGGCAACGCCTATGCCCGCGCCCGCAGGATGTGCGAAAAGCTCAAGGACAACATCCCGCGCCAGCTGTTTGAGGTGCCGATCCAGGCGGCGATCGGCGGCAAGATCATCGCCCGCGAGACGGTGAAGGCGATGCGCAAGGACGTGCTTGCCAAGTGCTACGGCGGCGATATCACCCGCAAGAAGAAGCTGCTGGAAAAGCAGAAAGAGGGCAAGAAGCGGATGCGTAAGCTCGGCAGCGTGGAGGTGCCGCAGGAAGCGTTCATGGCGGTGCTGAAGCTGGATGAGTGAGCCGCGCCGCGCCCTGCCGCCGGGGCTGTATATCCATGTGCCGTTTTGTCTGAGCAAATGCCCCTACTGCGATTTTTATTCGCTGACCGGCGCGGACGGCGAAACGATGGACGCCTATGTTCAGGCGGTCTGCCGCACGCTTGCCGAGGCGGCGGCACGCGGCTTTTCCGGCGCGGATACGCTGTATATCGGGGGCGGCACGCCGTCCCTGCTCGGCGGAAAGCGGCTTTATACATTGCTTTCGGCGGCGCGTCCGCTGCTGACGGACGGTGCGGAGATCACGCTGGAGGCCAATCCGGCGGACGACCTTAAGGATACACTGACCGCCTTTGCGGCGGCGGGTGGCAACCGCCTGTCGATGGGGATGCAGACCGCTGACAAAACGGAGCTGACCGCGCTCGGGCGGCGGCATACGCCGCAGGACCTGTACCGCGCGATGGCGGACGCCGCCGCAGCCGGGATCGGCAACATATCCCTCGATATGATGCTCGGCATTGCCGGGCAAACGGCGCAGTCGGTCGGGCGGTCGGCGGAGACCTGCCGTCAGCTCGGGGCGGCGCATGTCTCCGCCTATCTGCTGAAGCTGGAGCCGAACACGCCGTATTATACGGCGCCGCCCGCGCTGCCCGGCGAGGAGGAGACGGCGGAACTGTATCTCGCCGCCTGCGATGCGCTGGAGCGGGCGGGATACCGGCAGTATGAAATTTCGAACTTCGCGCGGGAGGGACGGCAGAGCCGCCACAACCGTAAATACTGGGAGGGCGCCCCCTATCTCGGCATCGGCCCGGCGGCGCATTCGTTTATCGGCGGGCGGCGGTTTGCCTATCCCCGCTCACTGCCCGCATTTTTGCGGGGCGAGCCGCCGGTGCCGGAGGATCCCGACGACCGGCTGCTGCCCGACGGCAGCCCGGAGGAGTTTGCGCTTTTGCGGCTGCGGCTGACGGAGGGGCTGACCGAGTCGGCGTTTGCGGCGCAGTTTGACCGCGCGATCCCGCGTGAATGGCGCGAGCGCGCCGCCGCCCTGCCGCCGCAGCTGGTGACGGCGGACGGCGAGGGGATCCGCCTGACCCGCGAGGGCTTTTTGCTGTCCAACACGCTGATCGGCAGGATCCTCCTGCCCTGAAAGGAGCATGTCTATGCGGAAAACGGGAATCGGACTGCTGGTTGCCGCCCTGCTGTGCGGGCTGTGCGGCTGTTTTTCGATGGACACCGACTGGCGCCCGCTGTATTCCGATGAGACGTCTGAATTTTGGAGCGATATCTCGCCCGTGCAGCCGGAGGACAGCTTGGCGGCACGGACAGAGATAGAGGAATCCGCGCAGGATGTGCTGACACCGCGCACGGAGACAGAGCCGTTCCCGTCGGCAGTCTCCTCCGCAGCGTCCTCCTCCGCGTCCTCTTCCGCCGCCGGTTCGCGGCAGACGGGGACGGCGGGCACGTCATCGTCCGCTTCCCGCACGACCGCCCGCACAACGGCGCGTCAGACGACCCGCACAACGGCGTCGGCACCGGCGTCAGGCGAGATGCGCGGCGTGTGGGTGTCCTATATCGAGCTGGACGCACTGCTGAAGGCGAATCCGACCAGGGCGGGACTGCAGACAGCCGTCGCGCAGCTGATGACGGATATGAAAGCAAACGGCATCACCGACGTGTACTGGATCGCGCGCGCCAACAGCGACGCCTACTATGCCTCCGCCTGTTACCGCACGGCGGCAAAAGCGCAGGCACCGCTGAAAGCGGGCGCCGACCCGCTCGCCATCGCCGTGGAGGCGGCGCACGCGCGCGGGCTGAAGCTGCATGCGTGGGTCAACCCGTACCGCGTCGGAAAGGACAAGAGCTACGCCGCCTGTGACGACGTGTTTTCCTACGGCGGAAAGTATTATTACATTCCCACCTCGGAAAAGGCGCAGGCGCTGATCCTGAAGGGGGTGCGGGAGATCGTCGGCGGTTATGCCGTGGACGGGATCCATTTTGACGACTATTTTTATCCCGCGGGCTGTGCCGATGAGACGAAAAAAGCGGATTTTGAGCGCTTCACCCCCGGCGCGGGGCAGAGCTGCGGCGACTATCGCCGTGCGGCGGTCAGCGCGCTGGTGCGGTCGGTCTATACGGTCTGCCACAGCCGGACGGGCTGTGTGTTCGGGATCAGCCCCTCCCATTCTCTGGAGAAAAACCGGGATCGGTATTACGCGGACTGCGGCCGCTGGCTTGCGGAAAAGGGCTATGTCGATTACCTCTGCCCGCAGGTGTATTTCGGGCTGGAGCACGCGTCGGCGGCGTTTGACCGCGTCGTGGACACCTGGCTGTCCTGTTCGCGCAGTAGCGATGTGAAGCTGTATTTCGGACTGGGTCTGTATAAAGCGGGGCTCAAAGACGACCGGTATGCGGGCACAGGCCGCGCGGAATGGTGTCAGCGCGGCGATATTCTCAAGCGCGAGGTGCTGTTTCTGCGCAGCCGTGCCAAGGTAAACGGCATGGCGTTTTACAGCTACAGTTATTTTGACCCGTCCACAGTGGCGGGCAGAAGCGATTATGACAGGACGTATGCGGAAAAAGAAGTGAAAAATCTGCTGTCGGTGCTGTGCTGACAGCCTGTGAGAAAGGAGAACCCGGCGATGTCCAAGCACGCTGCCCCGAAACCGTCACGCCCGAAAAGGGAAATATCCCCGAAGCCGTTTTTGCTGACAGGCGCCGGGGTGCTGGCACTGGCGATGGCGGTATGGCTTTTTGCGTTCGGCGGACTGCAGGCGCTCTCGGCGGCGCTCCCGGTATTTTTGCCGGAAAGCTCGTCGGCGGAGAGCGAGACGGAATCCTCTGTACCCGAGAGCAGTGCGCCTGCGGACAGCGAAAGCGACGGGAGCAGCGACGAGAGCGGGGATAGCGAGCCTGTCCGCGTATCCATGCCGGAGACCGAGCTGCGCGGGGCGTGGCTTTGCGCCGGGATCGACTATGATGCCTCCGGAAAGGGGGATGAGGCGGCGATCCGCAAGGAGCTGTCCGCCGCGATCGGCAAGCTGAAGACCTGGGGGTTCAATGCGGTGCTGCTGCCGCTGCAAAAGGACGGCAAGCCGCTGTATGCGCAGCCGACGGGGACGGAGGACACATCGGCGCTGTATGCGGCGACGGTGCCGTTTGACCCGGTCGCCTATGCGTCGTCACTGGCGCGCGCAGAGGGTATGTGTGTCTACGGCGTGCTCGATCTGTCGGCAGCGGGCGATCTGACGACGGCGGCAGGAGCTGCCGCAGCCGCCGGGCTTGCCGAAACGGCGGCACGCGCCGCCGCGCCGGACGGCGTGTGGCTGACCGGCTATACCGCAGAGGGCAGCGGCGATACGGGTGAGTATCTCGCGGCGGGCGGCGGCGACCGCGCGGCGTTTGTGCGGCAGCATGTGACCGCTGCCGTTTCGGCGGCTGCCTCGGCATGGCGCAGGGCGCTGCCGGAGAGCACGGTCGGGCTGCTTGCCGAGCCGCTGTGGTCGGATACGCAGGAGGGCGGCTGCGCCGTGACGGGGCTTGACGCGTCGTATGCCAAGGGGGCAGACACCCGCGGCTGGGTGACGGCGGGGCTGTTTGACGCGGTCATGCCCTGCCTGTCCACCGCAGTGGGGGACAAGCAGGCGGACTTTGCGGTGCTGTGCAGCTGGTGGGACGCGCTGTGCAAGGCGCAGGGGGTCCCCTTGTATGTGTCGCAGGATGTTGCGCGCCGCTGGAGTGCGCCGGATCAGCCCGCGCAGCAGCTTTTATGCAGCCGCAGGGCGGACACCTACCGCGGCAGCGCGTTTTCATCCTATGCGGCGCTTGCCGCCGACAGAAACGGCAGCACGGAGGCGCTTCTCAAGGTCTATGCCGGAACGGTCAAGTCGGAGTATCTGACCGACACCCTGGTGATTTCCGACCCGTCAAAGACCACGTTTACGACAAAGGAATCCTCGCTCCTGTTCACCGGAACTGCCGATCCGAACTTTCCGCTGACTGTCGACGGGCGCGAGATCGCGCTGACCGAGCGCGGCTTTTTCTCGTGGAATACCACGTTAAAGCCGGGCGAAAACCGGTTTACGTTCAGCCACAAGGGCAAGACCGTGACCTATCGCGTCACCTATGCCGTGACGGTGTTAAACAGCGTATATCCCGACAAGGATCTGACGCTCAGCGGCGGCAGTACGCTGAATATCAGCGTGGTGGCGCGCAAGGGCGCGTCCGTCAGGGCGACCGTGAACGGGAAAACGCTCACGCTTAAAGAGGGAGCGCTGCGCAACGAGGAGGACGCGACCGAGAGCCTGACGGACTATGCACAGTTTACCGCGTCGTATACGCTTCCCGAGGGCAAGATCGGCAAGGCGCAGAGGCTCGGCAATGTGCGCATATCGGCGACCTATGCGGGGTTGAGTGCGTCGATGACCGGCGGCAGCATAACGGTGGAGGCACTGCCCGAGCCGGAGCCGGAACCGGAACCCTCCGACCCGTCGTCGGACAGCACGGTAACGCCCGGGGAGTTTACGCCGGGCGATCTGATCTCGTCGCCGAAAATGCCGGATAAGCTGACGGCGATCGACCCCGCCTCGGGCGGAAAAACGCTCGGCGAGGGCAAAATTGTCGTCGTGACCGGCAACTTTGCCCAGACCTATAAGCTCGGCAGCCCGAATATGTCGCGGCCGGAATACGCCTATCTGCCGCGCGGCACGACCGACCTCGTTGTTGGCGAGGTGACGGACAGCAGCGGCAAATACTACAAGCTGAGATCCGGCAGACTGCTGAAGGTGTCCCGTCTCGTGGACAAATATGAAAACGGCAATGTAAAAAAATATAACGTCACGGTGGTCGATACGCTGAAAAGCAGCGGAAAGATCACGGAAAACGCCGTGACCGGCACCAAGGTCAATTCCGGCGGCGACTACACAGTGCTGTACCTCGGCACGACCTGGCGGGTGCCGTATGACTTCCATCTGCTGCCGCAAAACTACTATAACGAGTCGAATACCAAGCTGGATAACGATCCCAGCTATACGATCCGCGATCAGGCGGCGGAATACATTGATCTGAAGCTGTATTACACGACAAACGTACCGGCGGCGCCCGACATGTCGGACAGCCCGCTGTTTTCCTCCGCCGAGTGGATCAAGGGCGACGGCGCATATACCCTGCGGCTGCGGCTGCGGGACAAGGGCGCATTTTACGGCTACTCCGTCGCCTGGGACGAAAAAGGCAACCTGATCCTGGCATTTCGCCACCCCCACGCGGGCGAAAACAGCGAAAAGCCGCTCTCCGGCATGAAGGTCGTGCTGGATCCCGGACACGGCGGCGGCTACGGCCGCCCGGTGCTGGCGCCGGGCGTGCAGGAGCATCTGCAGGCGATGCAATTTGGCACCTGTCTGCGGGATAAGCTGACCGCGCTCGGCGCGACGGTGGTGATGACGCGCGAGACCAACGATATCTCGCCCGATCTGTATGACCGCGCCGACTATGCCCGCAACAGCGACACGGATCTGTTCATCAGCATCCACACCAACGCCGCAAACGGCATAGCGCGCGGCATGTCTACATTTTACTATAACCTGTACTCCCAGCGGGTCGCGAAGCTGCTGCAGGATTACGGGTCAAAGACCTACAAGACGTTTACCGACAGCGATAAGTACACGACAAGCAGCGGGAGCAGCTATTCGTTCAACCGCGGTGCCAGCTGGAGCCCGCTCAACGTCACGCGCCTTGCGGACTGCCCGGCGGTGCTGATCGAGTGCGGATTTCTGGACAATGCACAGGACCGCGAGCTGCTGACCGATACAAAGTTCCAGCAGGCGTTTTGCGATAACCTGGTCGAGGCGATACAGGAGTATTACCGCACGGCGCCGAAGCACACGACATCGGCAGCGGGTTCGCCGACGACCGCCGCAACGACGGCGGTCAGCCGGAACAGCGCGGTCTCGTCGGCGCCGACCGAAGCAAGGACGGCTTGACTTTTGCGAAAAAAACGGGTAATATGAAGGACAAAGGACGGTGGTGCCGGATGAAAAGACCGATAACGATCTGTTTGGCGAACAACAAGGGCGGAAGCGGCAAATCGACGACCTGTGCCAATGTGGGCTATGAGCTGTCGAAAATGGGATATCGCGTGCTGCTGATCGACGGCGATATGCAGATGAATCTCTCCCTTTGCTTTTTCCCGGAGGAAGAGGTGCTGGAGTTTGCCCGCAGCGGGCAGAATCTGTACACGGCGGTGCGGGAACAGCGCGATCTGACCGGCTATATCCGCCAAACGCCGTATGAGGGACTGGATCTCGTGCCGTCCTCCTCGCTGATGAGCGGCATTGAGTACGAGCTGTTCACGAAGTGGCAGCGCGAGCTGATCCTGCGGCGGTGTCTGGAGCCGGTGAAGCAGAGCGGTGTATACGATTTCATCCTGATGGATGCGCCGCCGACGCTCGGCGGGTGGGTGATGAATCTGCTGTGCGCGGCGGATCATCTGCTGATCCCGGTCGAGGCGAGCCCGTGGGGGCTGTTCGGTCTGGCGAATATGCTGGAATTTACCGAGACCGTGCGGCAGATCCATCCGGAGCTGTCGCTGATGGGCGTCGTCGTCACCAAGGTGGACGAGCGGAAGAATTATTTCCGCCAGACGCTCGAGGCGCTGCGCGAGACCGAGGGGGTTCACCTGCTCGACAGCTATATCCGCGTGGACAGCGCCATTGAGTGGGCGCAGGATAACAGCAAGCCCGTGGGTGCCTATAAGTCCGGCACCCGCAGTGCCAAGGAATACCGCGAGTTAACAAAGGAGGTCGTTTCCCTTGCCGATCGGTAAAGCCAGTATTGCCCGCGCCGCCGCTCAGGTGACGTCGGCAGAAAAGGAAAAAAAGCAGACCCGTGCCCGCGCCGCCGCGCCCGCCGGACAGCCGGAACCCGCAAAAATTGCCGCGGAGCTGTCCTCTGCGCCGCTGCTGCCTGCGGCGCATCCCGAGGCAGGCATTGCCGCGGCGGAGCTTTGGGCGGCGCAGACGGCGGCGATCGGCTTTTTGGTCGGCGCCGCGCCGACGGCGGCGGATGCCGCCCCCGCAGCGCTGCTCGACAGCGTGAAGACGCACGGCATTTTGGCGCCGCTGCTGCTCGCCCGCACAGCGGACGGCAAGCTGTGGCTGCTGGACGGCTACCGTCGCCTTGACGCGGCGAAAACGCTCGGGCTTCCCCGCGTTCCCGCGACAGTCATTGAGGCGGCGGACGAAAACGAGGCGTCGCGGCGGTTTGAAGAGATCGCTCACACGCGCCGCGCGACTGCGGATGTGCGGGAGGGCAAATTCCGCGCCGCCGCCGGCATGGATCACGACATGCCCGCCTATCTGCTGTGAGAGCGGGCGGGAAAGAAAAGGGATAGGAAAAAGCGCCGACACACTTGCCGTACAGGGCAGTGTGCCGGCGCTGTATTTTTATCCGGCGGGCAGGTCATGCCCCGCGCCATAGGGTGGTCTCGCAATTTTCCTCTGAAACAGCGTCGGGAAACAGCAGATCGAACAGCATCTGCGCAAACAGCCCGTGCATTTCGGCGCAGGGGTGGTTGATCCCGTTGGCGAGAAGCGCGGTGGTGTCCTGCGTAAGGCTGAGCGTTTTCCATGCACTGTAGCAGTCGCAGACGGCGATGCCCTTTTCCTTTGCCGTGCGGCGCGCGGCCTGCATGAACGTATCCATGGTGCCGTCGTTTTGGATGGCGGCGGTCTTTTCGGCATAGGCGCGAAGCTCCGGCGGCGTTTCAGCCGTCACATAGGTGTTGAGCATGTTCGGAGTCATGTATACCGCCTGCACGCCGTGGGCATTGCAGGCGTCAAACATGGCGGCGAGAGCCTGCGTGAATTCTTCACATGTGCCGTTGATGTCATTCAGCCCGAAGCAGAGGATAACGAGGTCGGGGTGGTGGGAAAATACGTCCCGCTCCATTCGGCTGACCGACATGGCGGCTGTCACGCCGCCGATGCCCGCATTGATGACGTTGACCGGAATGTAGTCCCGCAATGCGTTGATTTTTTGCCGCAGGCGGTTCCAGTATACGGTCTCATAGCTCATCTCGCCGTTTCCGAGAGCGCCGTGTGTGACGCTGTCGCCGAACGCGGCAATACAGATGGGGCCGTTATCCAAAAGCCCCTGAAAGTCCATGGAGAGCTTTTCCTGAATATGCATACCGCTTGTCTCCTTTCAGGGGAATCAGAGCTTCAGGTCGTTTTCGCGGATCCAGCCGATCCTGCGCAGCAGCAGGCCGCCGAGCCAGCAGAGCAGGGCGGGCAGAACAAAGGAGATCAGCACGAGTCCGACCCAGTCAAAGGCGGTCGGCGCAATGGCGGCAGCTCCCTTGGCGACAGCCTCCTCCGAGGGAGAGAGCCAGCCCGTCCACACGCCGATGGGGCCGCAGAGGCCGCAGGTGCCCATACCGGAGTTGATGGCGGCGCCGTTCATCTCCAGCCGGAACACGCAGGTCGCGATCGGGCCGGTGATCGCCGAGGCGACGATGGGCGGGATCCAGATGCGCGGGTTGCGGACGATATTCGGCATCTGCAGCATGGAGGTGCCGAGTCCCTGGGAGACCAGCCCGCCGAAACGGTTCTCGCGGAAGCTCATGACGGCAAAGCCGATCATCTGGGCGCAGCAGCCCGCGACGGCGGCACCGCCCGCCAGCCCGGTCAGCCCGAAGCTCGCGCAGATGGCGGCGCTGGAGATCGGCAGCGTCAGCGCGATGCCGACGAGCACCGACACGGCAATACCCATCCAGAACGGCTGCAGCTTGGTGGCCTGGTCGATGACCAGACCGAACAGCCGTGCGCACTCGCCGATCGGTGGGGCGATCAGCTTGGCCAGCGCCACGCCGACCAGAATGGTCACGGCGGGGGTAACCAGAATGTCGATCTTCGTCTCCTTGCTGACGGCTTTGCCGCATTCCGCGGCGATAATGGCGATGACCAGCACCGCGAGCGGGCCGCCCGCGCCGCCCTCGGCGTTGGCTGCCCAGCCGACGGCGGCAAGCGAAAACAGCACCATGGGCGGGCATTTGAGCGCATAGCCGATGGCGATCGCCATGGCGGGGCCGGATACTGCCATGGCATATACGCCGATGTCAGTCAGAAACTGCAGATGCAGCTGCTGGCCGAGCGTGCGGATGATCGTGCCGATGAGCAGGGAGCAAAACAGTCCCTGTGCCATGGCGCCGAGTGCGTCGATGCCGTATCGGCGGGCGGAGAAGACGATGTCCTTGCGGGCGAGGAAGGCTTTGAGCTTATTCATGGCGGGAGACTCCTTTCCGTGGATGAAGTGCCGTATGCTCCGCCTGCAGCGCGCGGGAGAGCCGATAGGCATCCCAGCGGCGGTTGGCTGCCGTCAGCACCGCCTTGCGGGCATCGACGGCGAGCTGCCGCTGCCGCAGGGCGTCGAGCAGGCGGTCGCGGTCGTCCGGAGATAGCCAGACAAAGAGCAGCATCGGGGCGAGTGCCGCAGGGCGCGGCGGAGACGGGACGGACGGCGCGGGAACGAGACCGGCAGCCTGTTCGAGCGTCAGACCGTACTGCGCGGGCGGTACGGTGCGCACAGAGAAGCCCTCCGCGGTGCAGACGGCTGAAACAGCAGCGGCCTCCCCGGGCGGCAGGGCATAGAGCAGGATACGCGGTTCCACAGGCGTACCTCCTTTGGAGCGGTCGTTATCCACAAGTATAGCACAGAATCGGCAAAACAGCCAGCCGCCCGCTTACGAAGTTTCCTTCACCTTTCCCCATTCTTTTGGATGAAATAGGCAAATTGCCCGCTTGAAAAAGCGCCGTCGGCATATCGGAGGTGCTTTTCTCATACAATGCAGCAAGGACAAGGGGGGAGCCGTATGCGGGAGATGGGGCTGACAACGGAAGAGGCAAACCGATCGCGCGAGCAGCGGGGGAGCAATGCGCTGACCCGTCGGCAGGGGCGCGGTTTTTTTCGCCGGTTTCTCGAAAATTTCGGGGATCCCATTATCCGCATCCTGTTGATCGCGCTCGGCGTTAACGTGGTGCTGCTGTTCCGCCGCTGCGACTGGTACGAATCGGCGGGCATCGCCCTGTCGGTGCTGGTGGCAACGCTGGTGTCCACCCTGTCCGAGCAGGGCAGCGAAGCCGCCTTTTCCCGTATCCGGGAGGAGGCGGAGCGGACGATGTGCCGCGTCTGGCGGGACGGGCGGCTGTGTGAGCTGCCGGTGGCAGAGGTGGTCGTCGGAGACGTGGTCGCCGTGGCGGCGGGCGAGGGCGTACCCGCCGACGGCGAGCTGGTACGCGGCAGTGTGCGGGTCAGCCTGTCGGCGCTCAACGGCGAGAGCCGCGAGGTCGGGCGGGCGGCGGACGGGGAGCGGGAGCTGCCGCGCGGCGCCGTTATCTGCGCGGGCGAGGGCGTTATGGCTGTGCAGCGCGTCGGCGATCAGACGCTGTACGGCAGGCTGGCGCAGGAGGTGCAGGAGGAGACACGGGAAAGCCCGCTGAAGGCGCGGCTGACCGTGCTGGCGCGGCAGCTCAGCCGTCTGGGCTATGCCGCGGCGGTCTTAGTCGGTCTGTCGGACCTGCTCCACGGGCTGATCCGGGAATACGGGATGTCCCCGTCGGCATTTTCCGCAGCCATTGCCGACCCGGCGGGGCTGTTTTCACTTTTGCTGCATGCGGTCACGCTGGCGATCACCGTGGTCGTGGTTGCGGTGCCGGAGGGGCTGCCGATGATGATCACGGTGGTGCTGTCCGCCAATATGCGGCGGATGCTGCGGGATCGGGTGCTGGTGCGCAAGCTGGTCGGGGTCGAGACCTCGGGCAGTCTCAATATTCTGTTTACCGATAAGACCGGCACGCTGACGCGGGGCGAGCCGGAGGTCTGCCGCGCGGTGCAGGGCGACGGCGAGGGATATGACAGCCGGGACGCCGCCCGCAAAATGGCGCCGCAGTGGTGGCGCTATGTGGCGTGCGGCTGCTGCGACAATAACGGCAGCCGCCGCAGCGGCGGCCTTGTGCTCGGCGGCAACGCCACCGACCGGGCGCTTCTGCGCTTCGGCGGACGCAGCGGGCGGGAGCCGTCGGCGTCCGTGCCGTTTGACAGCGCGCGCAAATGGGCGGCGGCGCAGCCGCAGGCGGGCGGAGAATGGCTGATCAAGGGCGCGCCCGACCGGCTGCTGCCCGCCTGCCGGTGGTATGTGGATCGCGACGGACATGTGCAGCCGCTTGCCGACCGCCGTCCGCAGACACAGGCATACCGGGAGATGACCGCCCGTGCCATGCGGGTGCTGGCGCTCGCGGTCTGCCGCGAAGCGCCGACAGACGGCGGACTGCCCGAGCTGACGCTGGTGGCGCTGCTCGGTCTGCGGGACGACCTGCGGCCGGAGGCAAAGCCCGCCGTCGCGGCGCTGCGGCGGGCGGGCATACAGACGGTGATGGTGACGGGCGACAGCCGCGAGACCGCCTGCGCCATTGCCCGCGAGGCGGGCGTGCTGCTGTCCGGCGAGGAGGATACCGGCGTGATCACGGCGGCGGAGCTGGAGCGGCTGTCGGACGACGCGCTGCGCGCCCGCCTGCCCGCTTTGCGAGTCGTGGCACGGGCGGTGCCGACCGACAAAAGCCGCCTGATCCGTGTGTCGCAGCAGGCGGGGCTGGTGGTCGGCATGACCGGCGACGGCGTAAACGACGCGCCCGCGCTTAAAGTGGCGGATGTCGGCTTTGCCATGGGCTCCGGCACGGTCGTGGCGCGGGAGGCGGGCGATATCGTCATTCTGGACGACAATATCGCCTCCATCGTGCGCGCCGTGCTGTACGGGCGCACCATTTTCAAGAGCATCCGCAAATTTCTGGTGTTTCAGCTCACGATGAATCTCTGTGCCGTCGGCGTGTCGCTGATCGGCCCGTTTATCGGCATCGACACGCCGGTGACGGTGATCCAGATGCTGTGGATCAACCTGATCATGGACGCGCTGGCGGGATTGGCGTTTGCGGGTGAGCCGCCGCTGCCGGAATACCTCGAGGAGCCGCCCAAATCCCGCGAGGAGCCGGTGCTGACCGGCGGCATGCTCGCCCAGATCGGCGGCATGGGGCTGTATACCGTCGGACTGTGTACCGTGTTTCTGGCGCATCCCGCCGTGCGGGGAATGTTCGGCGGCTGTGACCGCCCCGTGGCGTTTCTGACCGGCTTCTTTGCACTGTTCATCTTCTGCGGCATCTGCAACAGCTTCAACGCCCGCACCGACCGGCTGAACCCGACCGCCCACCTGCGGAAGAATCCCGCCTTTGTGTGGATCATGGCGGCGGTGTCCGTGATCCAGCTGCTGATGATCTATTTCGGCGGGAGCATGTTCCGTACGGCGCCGCTGCGGGCGGGCGAGCTGTTCCGCGTGTTTCTGCTTGCCGCGACCGTGTGGCCCGCCGACCTGCTGCGCAAGCTGCTGTGCGGGAGAAAGGGCGATATCTGAGGGGGAAAACGGGGATATGGGCAGAAGCGCCAAAAATATAGGAGAAAAATAGGAAAGAAAACAGTGGACAAAATCTCCCGAATCGTGTATAATAAACAAATCAAGGCTATTATCGGGAGGATTACCGCTATGAGTATCGCAAAACGTGTACTGGCGCTTGCGCTGTGTGTTGTGCTGGCGGCAGGCGGGCTGCTTCTGGGTGGATGCTCCACGCCGGACGTGGCGCTGACCGTGGACGATGTGACGTATGAGATGGGCGATTATCTGGCTTATCTCTACGCTTCGTATTACAACATTTACTACAACCGCTATCTGTATTACTATGAGCAGATGGGGACGGACGTGATGTCCCAGACGTTCACCTATAAAGAGGAGACGCTCAAGCTCGAGGACTATCTCAAGCGCGTCACGGTGGACACGATGGTGCGCCAAAAGGCGGTCTCTGACCTGTTGAAAAAGTACGGGCTGTCGGTGAGCGAGGATAAGGTCAAGGAGCTGGAGAAGAATTTCGAGGGCATGACCGACACCTCCAAGCTCGATCCGATGACCGGTAAATCCGCGATCGACATGGGGTTCACGCTCAAGCGCTATATCAAGGCGAGCGAGACCTACAGCCTCAACGAGAACGCGCTGTTCTACGGGCTGTATGACAAGGGCGGCGAGCGTGCCGTCGCGGACGACAAGATCCGCAGCTATTTCGACGACAACTACCTCAGCTATAAGATCATTGAGGTCACGATGCAGGACGACAACAAGGCGGATCTCGACGAGGCGGGGCAGAAAAAGATCAAGGATAACCTGAACAAGTATCTGGAGCAGTATAAGAAGTCCGGCGACTTTGACGCGGTGATCGCGCAGTATACCAAGGACAACGACACCTCCACGACCACCACGACGGGCGGCACGACGTCGACCACGGCGGCGTCCACGACTGCTTCGACCACGGCGGAGGACACCACGGCTGCCACCACAAAGGCGACGGCGGCGGACGATACGTCAAACAATGACAAGTCGGACGACAGCAGCAAGGACAAAGAGGAAGAGAAGGACGAAAACCGTAAAAATACGACGGTGGATGCTGCGGGCGACGAGGATTTCACCAATGCGCTGAAAAAGGTCAAGATCGGCGAAGCACAGGTCATCACCTACAAAAAAGGCTCGACCACGCTGACGGCAGCGCTGGTGCTGCGCATGGATCCCGAAAAGGGCACCGGCGCGTACAAATTCGAGGACGAGCGCGAGAACGTGATCTACGGCATCGCCTTTGAGGAGTTCAACAAAGAGGTTGAAGAAGTGATCGCGAAGCTCAATGTGAAAGAGAACAAGCGTGCGATCCGGATGGCGACGATCAAGGATTTCCGCAACAAATAAGGTGCAAAAACAGAATCCCGCCGCACCGATTTCCGGTGCGGCGGGATTTTTCGCAGGGCGGTATCGACAGGGGGCGCCGCTACATCAGCAGCAGAATGGCGAGCATTTCGCGCAGCCGCTCATACAGCGGCTCAAAATCGCCGAGCGGGAGCGGGTTTTGCCCGCGCCCGCATTCGACCGTGAAGCCGGGACGGCCGGTCTCCTCAATGAACCAGTCCTTAAACCCGCCGTGGGAGGCGAGTCCGGTCGGCTCGGCGGCGGTGTAGCCACTCGATACCGCCATGACCTCCGCCATCAGGTGGGACTGCGGCGGCGTGCGGTCGCCGTAGCGCCAGTAGATCTCCTCGCCCTGCGCGTGCAGCGCCAGCACATGGCGGAAGCGGTGGCGGCGGCAGAGCGCGGTCATGGCGCGTGTTTCCGGCTCGCTTTCGGGTGCGGGTCCGCGCCACTGCCGCGGAGAGGGACCCGTGATGCCCGCCGCTTCCTCGGCGGCGGCAAGCGTCTCCCAGCCCGCGGGGTAGTTGTGGTTGAGATCCACGCCGCAGGCGTTGGCTTGCCACAGTCCCGGCGTATCGCCCGAAAGCGCTGCGACAGCGCCGGCATAGCCGCCCGCGGAGGCGGAGCCGTGGAGCGCGATCTCCACGCCGTCGGGATTGACCTGCGGCACAAGGTAGAGACTGCGTCCCGCCATAGCTTTGGCAAAGTCCATGTCGGCGAAGCGGCCGTCGCCGTCCAGAGCGGCGCAAAGCTCCTCGCAAAAGCGCAGCAGCACAAGCGAGGTGATCCATTCCTGCCCGTGAAACGCCGCGGCGTAGAGAATGGCGTCCCGCCCGGTGCCGATCCGCAGGCAGTACAGCTCCCGGCCGCACACGCTTTCGCCGATCGGCCAGCTGTCCAAAAAACGGTAGCGCGCCCGCAGCGCGCAGAGCATACCCCGCACAGCACCGTGGTCGGCGGGAACGGGGGCAGTGACAGGCATCATGATCGCTCAGTCCTTTATGTTTCAGCGTTCCGCTCCCGTAAACGTATGGGGCGGACACTACCATATCTATGCGAAAGGGGCCGCACTCTATGAATCTGAATGAAAAACGCTTGTCGGGCGAGACGATCTATGCCGGACGCATCCTCACGCTGGAGGTCGACCGTGTCGAGCTGCCGGGCGGGCGGCAGTCCACCCGCGAGGTCATCCGCCACCCGGGCGGCGCCTGCGTGGCGGCGCTGACCGACAAGGACGAGCTGCTGTTTGTCCGGCAGTTCCGCTATCCCTACGGACGGGTGCTTTGGGAGCTTCCGGCGGGCAAGCTGTCGCCCGGCGAGGATCCCGCCCTCTGTGCGGCGCGGGAGCTGTCGGAGGAGACGGGCGCTTCGGCGGCAAAATGGCGCTCGCTCGGCGCGCTCTACCCCAGCGTCGGCTACACCGACGAGGTGCTGCACCTGTATGCGGCGACTGACCTGACGTTCGGCGAGACGCACCCGGACGAAGGGGAGTTTTTGGATGTAAAGCGTATCCCCTTGACGGAGGCGGTGCGCATGGCGGAGGCGGGCGAGCTGCCCGACGCCAAGACGCAGGCCCTGGTGCTGCGTGTCGCTTTGCTGCGGCAAAAAGGGGAGATTTAAGGGGAAAACGGTCAACTTGTCGTATAATCTGTCGAGATAATACGAGCCGTATACCTCCTGCTTTGCCGCCTTACGCCGGGAGGCGGCGGCAAAAAGTGACCGACAGGGCGGCTTTTCGGCTGCGGTGCAGCTTGCTGCGTAAAGTTAATAACCTTTACAAGCGCAGTGCGCATAATGGCGGAGGCTTGCGGTTTCGCACGGAAATGCGGCGCAGATTCCGGCGCGGCGTGTCGTTTTCCTGCGGGGGAATGGGCAAAAACTGCGTCGAAAACTGCCGAAATCAGTCAACTTAATGTATAATCGGTTCGAAAAATACGAAATGTATAGATTTGCGTCGCCGATTTTGGCGGCGTCAGTCGGCTTTGGGAGGAAAAACGAATGGACATCAATCAGGTGCTGCAGCAGGAGTTCCACCTGCGTGCGTCGCAGGTGGAAAACACGGTGCGGCTGATCGACGACGGCAACACGATCCCGTTTATCGCGCGCTACCGCAAGGAGATGACCGGCTCACTCGATGATCAGCTGCTGCGGGAGCTGTACGAGCGGCTGTTGTATCTGCGGAATCTGGATGAGATGCGGGAAAAGGTGCGCGCCGCTGTGGAGGAGCAGGGGGCGCTGACCGAGGAGCTGGCGGCAGCGCTTGACCGCGCGGCGACGCTGACCGAGATCGAGGATATCTATCGCCCCTATCGCCCGAAGCGGCGGACGCGTGCATCGGTCGCCAAGGAGCGGGGGCTGGAGCCGCTCGCCGACCGGCTGTACGCGCAGCAGCCCGCGGATGAGCCGGAGACGCTCGCCGCGCCGTTTATCGACCCCGAAAAGGGAGTTGAAACGGCGGTGGAGGCGCTTGCCGGTGCACGGGATATTCTGGCAGAGCGCGTCTCCGACGACGCCGGTGCGCGAAAGCGCCTGCGCGTGGTCTGCATGGCGAACGGCAAGCTCGTTTCCAAGGGCGTCAAGGAGGATCTCGGTGTATACGAGATCTACGGCGATTTTGCCGAGCCGCTTGCCAAGGCGGCGGGCTACCGCGTGCTGGCGCTCGACCGCGGCGAGCGGGAGGGCATGCTGCGGGTGTCGGTCGACTTTGACCGGGCGCGCGCGATGACCATTCTGTGCGGTATCCATGTGCAGAACGATTCCCGCTGCGCCGACGAGGTGCGGGCGGCGGTGGAGGACGCCTATGACCGGCTGCTGTTCCCGTCGCTGGAGCGCGAGCTGCGCGCCGAGCTGACCGAGCGGGCGGACGAGGCGGCGATCAAGGTGTTTTCCGTCAACCTGCGCCAGCTGCTGATGCAGCCGCCGCTGAAGGGGCGTGTGGTGATGGGGCTTGACCCCGGCTATCGCACGGGCTGCAAGGTGGCGGTCGTGGACGGCACCGGAAAGGTGCTGGATACCGGCGTGATCTACGCCGTGCCGCCGCACAACAAAAAGACGGAGGCAAAGGCGCTGCTGACCAAGCTGATCCGCAAGCACGGCGTGCAGGTGTTCGCCATCGGCAACGGCACGGCGTCGCACGAGACCGAGGTGTTTGCCGCCGAGGTGATCCGCGAGCTGCAAAACGGGCTGTCGTATATGGTAGTCAGCGAGGCGGGCGCGTCGGTCTATTCCGCCTCCAAGCTGGCGGCGGAGGAATTCCCCGAATATGACGTGTCGCTTCGCTCGGCAGTGTCCATTGCCCGCCGGCTGCAGGATCCGCTCGCGGAGTTGGTCAAGATCGACCCGAAAGCCATCGGCGTCGGGCAGTATCAGCACGATATGCCCGAAAAGCAGCTTTCCGAGGCGCTTTCCGGCGTGGTGGAGAGCTGCGTCAATGAGGTGGGCGTCGATCTGAACACCGCCTCTGCGCCGCTGCTCGCCCGCGTCGCGGGCATCAGCGCCGCCGTGGCGCGCAATATCGTGACCTACCGACAGGAAAACGGCGCATTTTCCTCGCGGGCGCAGCTGAAAAAGGTGCCGAAGCTCGGGCCGAAGGCGTTTGAGCAGTGCGCGGGCTTTTTGCGGGTGCCGGAGAGCGCGGAGCTGCTCGACCGCACCGCCGTCCACCCCGAGAGCTATGAGGCGGCGCGGAAATGTCTGGCGGTCTGCGGACTGACCGAGGCGGAGCTGGCCGCAGGCGGCGCGGCGGTGCTGGAAAAGCGCGCGGAGCAGCTCGGGCTGGCGGCATTGGCGGAGCGTATCGGCGTCGGCGAGCCGACGCTGAGGGATATGCTCGATGAGCTGAAAAAGCCCGGGCGCGACCCGCGCGACGAGCTGCCGCCCCCGCTTCTGCGGATGGACGTTATGAGCATGGAGGATCTAAAGCCCGGGATGGAGCTGACCGGCACGGTGCGCAATGTCATCGACTTCGGCGCGTTTGTGGACATCGGCGTGCATCAGGACGGTCTTCTGCACATATCCCAGCTGGGAAAGCGCTTTGTGAAGCATCCGTCTGAGGTGCTGAAGGTCGGCGATGTCGTGCGGGTGTGGGTGCTGCAGGTGGATGTCGCGAAAAAGCGCATCGGACTGACCATGCGGCCGCCGAAGCCGACGGAAAAGGGGTAAAACAGGAAAGACCGCTCTCCCGTTTCGGGAGAGCGGTCTCAGCCTGTCAAAGAACTACCCAAACGGCTCTGTTTCTGGTATAATAGAGGAGACGGGGGTGATTTCATGGAAGACTGGAGAAAAGACGCACGGCGAGAGCTGATCATTGTTGATCTGGATGCATTGGTGCCGGAAAACCATCTGCTGCGGAAAATCGAGAGGGTCATGGACTACGAATGGCTGTATGAACGGCTGGCACCGTATTACTGCCATGACAACGGCCGGCCGGGGACCGACCCGGTCGTGCTGATCAAGATGGTGCTCATTCAGCA
>CAKUMQ010000033.1 GCA_934667845.1 uncultured Eubacteriales bacterium
CCTCTGTGTCCCTTTTAGTACCCGTTTACCGGTAATCGTGAGGCTTACAGCAGACCGCACCGCACCACCAGGGCGGCAAAGACGATCGAGACCATCGACAGGAGCTTGATCAGGATGTTGATGGAGGGGCCGGCAGTATCTTTAAACGGGTCGCCGACCGTATCGCCGACCACGGAGGCTTTATGGGGCTTGGAGCCTTTTCCGCCCAGATGACCGCTTTCGATATACTTTTTGGCGTTATCCCATGCGCCGCCGGAATTGGACATAAACACCGCCAGCAAAAAGCCGGAGACTGTTGCGCCGGCGAGCATGCCGACCACGCCCGCGCAGCCGAGGATAAGCCCGACCGCAACCGGAACAAGAATGGTCACGGCGGTCGGCAGAACCATTTCCCGCAGGCTGGCGCGGGTGCACAGATCCACACAGCGGGCATAGTCGGGATCGGCTTGCCCCGCCATCAGCCCGGTGATCTCGTGAAACTGCCGCCGCACCTCTTTGACAATGCTCTGTGCCGCGCGCCCGACGGATTCCATCGTCAGCGCCGCAAACACAAAGGGGAGACAGGCGCCGATAAACAGACCGACCAGTACGGTGGGGTTGGTCAGCGTCAGATCGGCGAGCTTTTCCGCGCCGCCCTCAATGCTTTTTACCTTATCCATGTAGGACGCCATCAGCGCCAGCGCCGTCAGGGCGGCGGAACCGATGGCAAAGCCTTTTCCGGTGGCGGCTGTCGTGTTGCCGAGCGAGTCGAGCGCGTCCGTCCGGGCGCGCACAGAGGCGTCCAGCCCCGCCATCTCGGCGATGCCGCCCGCATTATCCGCGACCGGGCCGTAGGCATCGGTGGCAAGCGTGATGCCGAGCGTTGAAAGCATACCGACAGCGGAAAGAGCAATGCCGTATAGTCCCATGGCGGGTGATGCCGCGCCGCCGGAGACAAAATACGCCACCAGCAGGCATATCGCGACGATCACGATCGGGAAGACGGTGGACAGCATGCCGAGCGACAAACCGCTGATCAAAAGCGTAGCAGAGCCGGTCTCCGACGAGGCGGCCAGCCGTTTTGTCGGCCGGTAGGAGTCCGAGGTGAAATATTCGGTCGCGCGCCCGATCAGCACACCGGCGGCAAGTCCCGCCAGAACGGCAAAATATATCATCCAGTGCTCCCTGCCGAGAATGAACCAAACAAGCGGGAAAAATAGCACGGCGACCAGAGCGGCAGCCAGATTCGTGCCGCGGCCAAGGGCGGAGAGCAGCCCCTTTTGTGTCGCGCCCTCCTTTGTCCGCACCGGCAGCGTGCCGATGATCGAGCAGAGGATGCCGGTGACCGCCATCAGCAGCGGAAGCGCCATGGCGCGCAGCTCGCCGCCGAATGCGGACACGCCGAGCGCACAGGCGGAAACGAGCGAGCCGACATAGGATTCGTAGAGGTCCGCGCCCATGCCCGCCACGTCGCCGACATTGTCGCCGACGTTATCGGCAATCACGGCGGGGTTGCGGGGGTCGTCCTCCGGAATGCCCGCCTCGACCTTGCCCACAAGGTCAGCGCCGACATCCGCCGCTTTGGTGAAAATACCGCCGCCGACACGGGCAAACAGCGCCATGGAGGAAGCTCCCATGCCGAAGGTGATCATCGCGCTGCAGATTTCGGAGGGGGACAGGCGAAAGGCGTATTTGAGCAGGGTAAACCAGAGGGAAATGTCCAGAAGTCCCAGACCGACCACCGTGAAGCCCATGACCGATCCGGCGGAAAACGCCACGCGCAGACCGCGGTCCAGTCCGGTGCGGCAGGCGTTGGCTGTCCGCGCATTGGAGCGGGTGGCGATCCGCATGCCGATAAAGCCGGACAGGGCGGAGAAAAAGCCGCCGGACAGAAAGGCGAACGGGACAAACGGGTTTAACAGTCCGCACAGCGCCATCACGCCCAGAATCAGAAACAGCACGCCGAAAAATACGGCGACGATACGGTACTGCCGCTTCAGATAGGCGTTTGCGCCCTCGCGGATCGAGGCGGAGATGCGGCGCATACGTTCGGTGCCCTCGTCATAGGACAGTACGCGGCGGGCGGTGAAAAGGGCAAACAGCAGCGCCGCGGCGGCGCCCAGAAAGGTTAAAACGGACAGGAAATTCTCCATGACACACTCTCCTTTTTGTCGAAAACCCCGTTCTTTTTTGTGCATAAATTGTACACGACAGAGAGGGAGCAAGTCAATATGAACCGTGGAGATTTTTGTCCGGACAAATATTTTTGTAGGATTGTCGGGTTTGATCGGGGAAAAACGGAGGAAACTGGCGGTTGTTACAAAGAAAATGACTTGATTTTTTCGTTAGAAAATGCTATAATACAGTATGATATTATGGCGTAATTTGGCGCGCTGCACTGAAATTAAGGGGGATCTTTTCATGCATGATCACTATGACTCGCCGTTTTCCTCCCGCTATGCCGGACCGGAAATGCAGTATCTGTTTTCTGCCGATAACAAATTCCGCACCTGGCGCAAGCTCTGGATCGCTTTGGCGGAGGTGGAACAGGAGCTGGGGCTGCCGATCACCGATGAACAGATCGCCGAGCTGAAAGCTCACGCCGACGACATCAATTATGAGGTCGCCGAGGCGCGCGAACGCGAGGTGCGGCATGATGTGATGTCCCATGTGTACGCCTACGGCGCACAGTGCCCGTCGGCAAAGGGCATTATTCATCTCGGCGCGACCAGCTGCTATGTCGGCGACAACACAGACCTCATCATTCTGCGCGACGCGCTGCGGCTGGTGCGCAAAAAGCTCGTCAACGCCATTGACCTCACCGCGGCGTTTGCGGAGAAATATGCGGATATGCCGGCGCTCGGCTTTACGCATTTTCAGCCCGCGCAGCCGACAACGGTCGGCAAACGGGCGACGCTCTGGTGCCAGGAGCTGCTGATGGATCTCGACGAGGTGGAATACCGTCTGTCCCGCATGAAGCTGCTCGGCTCCAAGGGGACGACCGGCACGCAGGCGAGCTTTCTTGAGCTGTTTGACGGTGATCACGAGAAATGCCGCCGGATGGATCGGCGCATTGCGGAAAAAATGGGCTTTGACGGCTGCTTTGCCGTGTCGGGGCAGACCTATCCCCGCAAGCTCGACTATGCGGTGCTGGCTACGCTGGCGGGAATCGCCGAGAGCGCTTCAAAATTCAGCAGCGATGTCCGCCTTTTGCAGCATATGAAGGAGATCGAGGAGCCGTTTGAGAAGAAGCAGATCGGCTCCTCGGCGATGGCGTATAAGCGCAACCCCATGCGCAGCGAGCGGATGGCGTCGCTGTCGCGTTATATTCTGGTGGACACGCTCAATCCGGCGATCACGGCGGCGACGCAGTGGCTCGAGCGGACGCTGGACGACAGCGCGAACAAGCGCATCAGCATGGCGGAGGGCTTTTTGGCGACCGACGCGGTGCTGTCCCTGTATATCAATGTGGTGGACGGGCTTGTGGTGAACGACCGTGTTATCGACCGTCATCTGCGCGACGAGCTGCCGTTTATGGCGACGGAGAATATTCTCATGGACTGCGTGAAGGCGGGCGGAGACCGGCAGGAACTGCACGAGCGTATCCGCACCCACTCCATGGCGGCGGCGCAGCGCATTAAGCAGGGCGACGGCGTGAACGATCTGCTCGATCGGATCGCTGCCGACCCCGCCTTTGGTGTCAGCCGCGAGCGGCTGGAAAGTGTGCTGGAGCCGTCTCTGTATGTGGGACGCGCGCCGGAGCAGACGCGCGAGTTTATTGCCGAGGAAGTGGAGCCTGTCCGCCGCCGGTATGCCGATGAACTGGGCGTCCGCTCTGAAATTTCACTGTAAAAAACACCGCGCGTGGGAAGCGATTCCCACGCGCGGTTTGATTGTTTGCGGGATACGGCGGTCTATCGTCCCTCCAGACAGGCGAGCAGAGCGGTCGGTTCGTCAAAAAAACGAACCAGCTCCGCTTTGTCGCGGGTCATGAAGCCTTCGCGTACTGTGGTGTCCAGCAGTACGGCAAGCGGACGGTAGTAGCCGTTTGTGTTCAGCACGGCGATCGGCTTTTCGTGCCGGTCCAGCGAGCGCAGCGTCAGGATCTCGAAAAATTCGTCAAATGTGCCGATACCGCCCGGCGTCATAACAAAAGCGTCGGACAGCTCCTCCATCTTTTGCTTGCGCTCGCGCATGGTATCGGTGTAGATGATCTCGGTGCAGTACGGCGACAGTACGCCGTCCACGCGGAAAAACGAGGGGACAACGGCGATGGCTGTTCCGTTTCCCTCGCGGACGCCGCGCGCCACGGCGCCCATCAGTCCGTTTCCGCCGCCGCCGAATACCAGAACGTGGCGGCTTTCCGCCATGCGCCGCCCGAGTTCTTCTCCGGCGGCGATATAGGCGGGGTCGATCGTGGCGCTGGCTGCGCCGTAAACGCAAATGTGCATAGCTCTGCTCCTTTTCGATAATCAACCGCAGTCCCACCAGTGTATGAGAGGAACGGTAAACATATGAATGTATTGATCAGCGCCTGCCTGCTCGGGGTGGCATGCCGCTATGACGGGCGTTCCTGCCCGAAGCTCCCGTCTCCCCTGTCCGCAGAGGGGATCACCTTTATTCCGGTGTGTCCGGAGATCCTCGGCGGGCTGCCGACGCCGCGCCTGCCTGCCGAACGGCAGGGTGAACGCGTGGTGCGCCGGGACGGCGCGGATGTGACGGCGGAATACTGCCGCGGTGCAGCGGAGACGCTGCGGCTGGCGCGGCTGTATCACTGCACCGCCGCCGTACTCAAAGAGCGCAGCCCCTCCTGCGGCAAGGGGAAGATCTACGACGGCAGCTTTAGCGGCGTGCTGACGGACGGCAGCGGCGTGACTGCACAGGCGCTTTCAGACGCCGGTATCGCGGTTTACGGCGAGTCGGAGCTGCCGCTCCTGCTCGCCGCGGCAAAGGCGAAAAAGTGACCGGGAAATCAACATAAGCCCTCGGCTCCCTTGTGGGAAAGCCGAGGGCTTTTCTGCAGGGGTTCAGCGCAGGGCGAGAACCTCTTTCTCGTATGTTTTGACCTCGTCGAGCCATTCCTCGCCCGCGGGGACGTTCTGGCGGCGGCAGTACTCCTTCCAGACATCGCCGAACGGCAGCAGCTTGCATTCCTCCTGCCGCACCATCAGCGTGGTGAAATCGGCGTTGTCCTGAAGCGCTTTCAGCTCCGTGCTCGGCAGCAGCAGCGCGTTGAGCAGCGCCTTCTGCCAGCTGCGGAAGCCGACCGTCCAGGCGGAGATGCGGTTGATGCTGGCGTCAAAATAATCGAGCGCCATGTATACGCGGTCGAGCGCGTTGCAGCGCACGATCTCCTTTGCCATTTCGCGCGTCTCGTCGTCGAACAGCACGACATGATCGGAGTCCCAGCGGATGGGGCGGGTGATGTGGAGGGCGATCTCGGGGAAGAAGCAGAGCAGCGCGGGGATCTTGTCCGAAACGACCTCCGTGGGATGATAGTGGCCGTTGTCCATCAGCGGCAGGCAGCCCTCGTGGGTCGCCGCAAAGGTCAGCGCAAACTCGGCGGAGCCGGCGGTGTAGGCTTCGACACCGATGCCGAACACCTTCGACTCGACGCAGGGCTTGACCAGATTGCGGTCATACGGCTCGGAGAGGATCTCCTCGAGCGACTGCTTGTAGCGCTGACGCGGACCCATACGGTCGGCGGGAATATCCTTGAGACCGTCGCCGATCCAAATGTTCATGACGCAGGGGATGCCGGTCTGCTCCGCAAAATACTGCGAAATGCGGATGCACGCCTTGCCGTGCTCGACCCAGAAGTGACGCGTCTCCTCATCAGGGCTGCACAGCGTCAGACCATCCTTCACCTTGGGGTGGGAGAAGAACGTGGGGTTAAAGTCAATGCCCATGTGGTGCTTTTTCGCCAGCTCGACCCATTTTTCAAAGTGCTTCGGCTCGAGCTTGTCGCGATCGGCAAATTCGCCGGGGGCGAAGATGGCGTAGCAGGCGTGCAGGTTCAGCTTCTTTTTGCCCGGGCAGAGGGAGAAGACCTTCTCCATATCCGCCATGAGCTGCTCAGGCGTGCGGGCCTTGCCGGGATAGTTGCCGGTGGTCTGGATGCCGCCGGTGAGGGGGCCGTCGTGGTCAAAGCCGGTGACATCGTCGCCCTGCCAGCAGTGGAGAGAGACGGGGACAGAGGCAAGGCGCTCGATGGCGGCATCGGTGTCCACACCGATCTCCGCATAGCGGGCGCGGGCATAAGCATAGCGATCCATATTCTGATTCCTCCTAAAAATAAATCGACAGGGTTACAGATTGACCTTGCGCACATCAAACGAGCGCGCGATCACGCGGCGGGCTTCGGCAAGGTCGGCAAAGGTGCCGGTGGCGATCATCTGCACGGACAGGTTGCCGAGCGCCGTCGCCTCGATCGGTCCGGCATAGACGTCAAGGCCGGTGGATCTTGCCGTCAGGCGGTTCAGGAAATCGTCCTGGCAGCCGCCGCCGACAATATGGAGGCTGGTGTACGGAATACCGGTGATCTCTCTGACCTCGCGGGCGGCACGGCCGTATTCCTTTGCCAGGCCGAGGTAGATGACGCGGGCGATCTCGCCGACGCCATCCGGCACCTGCTGACCGGTTTCGGCGCACAGACCGCGCACCGCCTCGATCATGCTGTCCGGCATCAGGAAGCGCGGATCGTTGACGTCAATATCCGAAGAAATATCGGCTTCCTCCGCCAGACGCGCAATGTCGCCGAAGCTGTATTTTTTATCGTATTCGCGGCGGATGGACTGGATCATCCACAGCCCCATAATGTTTTTCAGGTAACGGTAGCGGTGCTCGACACCGCCCTCATTGGTGAAATTGCAGCGCTGGCTCTGTGCGGAGCAGTCCGCCGTTTTTCTCTCGGTGCCGATCAGCGACCAGGTGCCGGAGCTGATATACAGGAAGTCGTCCGACTCAGCCGGCACGGCGGCGACCGCGGAACCGGTGTCATGCGTGGCGGGCAGAATGACGGTGCAGGAGAAGCCGACCTGCTTTTCGATCTCGGGAGAAAAAGCGCCGACGGTCGTGCCGGGCATTTTCAGCTCGCCGAACAGGCGGCGGGGGATCCCGACGCGATCCATCAGCTCATAATCCCAGTCGCCGGTCGCGGCGTTGACCAGCTGCCCGGTAGTGGCGTTGGTGTATTCGTTGATCTTCACGCCGGTGAGCAGATAGTGGAAATAGTCGGGGAGCATCAGCAGCCGATCCGCTTTTTTGAGCAGCTCGGGATCGGACAGAGTGAGCGCCTTTAACTGATAGATCGTGTTATACAGCTGCTTTTGAATACCGGTGCGGGCATACAGCTCTTCCTCGGAAATGTCCTCGGACAGCGCGGCATCCATACCCTGTGTGCGGCTGTCACGATAGGTGACGGTATCGCCGATGCGGTTGCCGTCGGCGTCCAGCAGGGCAAAATCCACGCCCCAGGTGTCGATGCCCATATAGTCGGGAACCTTGCCGATCTCGCGGCAGTGGCGGAGACCGTCGAGAATCTGGGCAAAAAGATATTCGGTATCCCAGCACAGATGTCCGTTTTTGCGGATGTTTTTGTTTTCAAAGCGCCAGACCTCTTCCAGTTGGATCTTTCCGTTTTCCAGCCAGGCGAGCATATGCCGACCGCTCGAAGCGCCGATATCCACGGCAAGATACAGAGGAGACATGAGACCGCATCCTTTCTTTTTCGCAAATCATGCGTGATTTTCTTTATTATATCGGGTTTCCGGATAAAAAGCAAGGACGTTGTTTGGCGAAAACAACGTCCTTATTTGCAAGTTTCCTGGTTTGCCTGCTGTACCTGTCTGCGGTAATCCTGCGGAGACAGCCGGTATTCGGCGTGAAAGCGGCGATAAAAGTAGCTGGTGTTTTCATAGCCGACGGCGGAGATGATCGCCGAAACGGGCAGATCGGTCTCGCGGAGCAGCTCGACGGCGCAGTTGAACCGTTTTTGCAGCAGCAGCTCCTTGAAGGTCAGACCGGTCTCGTTTTTAATGGTGCGGCTGAGCGTGTAGAGCGGAACATGGAGCTTTTCCGCCAATTCGGACAGGCGGGCGGAGCGGAAATGATCCTCGATATACCGCAGTGCCGCCATGGTCTGCGTGCTTTCCTTGCGTTCCTCTTCGCCGATGCGCAGGCGGTCGGTGTATTTGAGCAGCTGGGTGAACAGAAGCCCGAGCGTCATGGACATCAGCGCGTCGTCCGGCTCGGCATAAAGGGTGTTCCAGATCAGATTTTCCACAAGATTCTGCACCGGCGGCGCATCCGCGACGCGGAAGTGCAGCACGCGTGCGCTTTCCCCGTCGGTGCGCAGCACGTCGACCAGAAAACTGCGCAGCACGTTTTCCGTCTGCATCCAGCCCATGGTGCGGGAGAAAAATTCGGGACGCACCATGATATTGACCGCAATATCCTCGGTTGCGGCGGGAGCAATGCGGTGGAACACGCCGGGACCGAGCATCAAGATATCGCCCTGCTCCAGCACGAGCGGATAGCTGTTGTCGATAACGTGCTCGGTATGTCCGCGGCACATGTAGACCATCTCGACGTAGTCGTGGGTGTGGTCGGGAAAGGGGGCGAAGCGGGTGTGGGTGCGCACCTGCAGCAGCCGCCCCGCAAGCATGGTGTCACCGTCAATGGTGAAATTTTTTCCGGCAGCGTAGAACGCCTCGTCCGGCTTCTGCCCCGCCATTATCCGCTGTTCCTGCGGTGTGAGCGCCGCGAGACGGGAGAGCAGGATGTCGTTCATACGTCCGTCTCCGGTTCGTCGCAGAACAGTGTCGGCTGACTGCGGATATACTCCGCGCAGGCGGACAGCGGCGCCTCCTTTTCGGCGGCAAGGCGGTAGTCCTCCTCCGCCTGCTTTCTGCCCGCTGCATCCGCGGCGGCAAATACGGCGGCGATCGCGTCGGCGCAGCCGGAAGCGCCGACGGAACGGTATGCCTCCTGTGCCAGCTCGGCAAACTGCGCCGTGGGCTCCCGGACAAGTGCCGCCGCGCCGTCCTCCTGCAGGGTGCGGTCATACAGCCAGATGCAGTAGACGGTGCAGCGCGCTTCACCGAGCGTGGGGACAGTGAGGTACGGTTGCGGATTTTTTTCGTCCTGCCGGGAGAGAATGTCGGCGGCGACAAGATCAACGATTTCGCTGTCCGCGGCGGCTGTCAGCCGGGCAGGTGTCAGCGGCGGCAGCTTGTCCGCCTTTTTCGGCGGACGGCGGCGTTCGAGATAGAGCAGATAGCCGCCGACGACGAGGGCAAGCAAGACCAGGACAACAAAGCGGATCAATTCCTTTTTTTCGGTGAGAGCGGCAAGAATCATGACACAGTCTCCTTTTCGGCGATGAGCAAACGGTAGATATCGCCCTTTTTCAGTTTGCATTCTGCCGCCGCTTTTTTGGCGGCTTCAGAAGCGGACAGCCCCTCTGCCTGATACCGCTTGGCGAGTGCAACACCGTCCTCGGGGGTGGCGGCGGTTTCGCTTACGGGGGCGCCGCCGATCACCAGCACATATTCGCCGCGCGGCGGCTGGACGGGAAAGCGGGCGAGCGCCTCGGACAGGGTGGTGAGCTGCGTCTCCTCGTGGAGCTTGGTCAGCTCACGCGAGAGGGAAAGCGGGCGGTCGCCGAGGGCATCGAGCAGCTCCCGCACCGTGGTCTCCAGCCGGTGGGGGGCTTCATACAACACGACCGTGCGCGGCTCCTCCGCCAGGGCGGCAAGCCGTTCGCGCCGCTCGCGCTTATCCGTGGGCAGAAAGCCCTCGAAAACAAAGCGGCGGGTGGGCAGCCCGGAGAGCGCCAGCGCCGTGGTGACGGCGGTCGGGCCGGGACATACGGTCACGGGCACACCCGCCTCACGGCACAGCGCGACCAGCTCCTCGCCCGGGTCGGATATGGCAGGCATACCGGCGTCCGTGACAAGCGCCGCCGTCTCGCCGGACAGCAGCCGCTGCACGATGCGCGGACCGCTCTCCCGCCGGTTATGCTCATGGTAGCTGATGAGCGGCTTTTTTATGCCGAAGCGGTTGAGCAGATTCAGCGTCATGCGGGTGTCCTCCGCCGCAATAAAATCGCAGGAGCGCAGCGCTTCCTCGGCGCGCGGGGAAAGGTCGGAGAGGTTGCCGATCGGCGTGCCGACCAGGATCAGGGTTCCGCTCATGGGGTCTCCTCCTCAAGCAAGGAATACAGTTCGTAATACAGGGGCGACGGCGCACCGTTTTCCTCCAGTGTCCAGTTTTCCTCGACACACGGGGCGGCGCTGTCCCGCCGCATGTCGGCAAGCAGCAGAAACGGCCGGGTCTCCGCCCGCTGCCGCACCGTGAAAAGGCGGCGGGGAAACAGCCCGACGGCACAGCCCGCCGCAAGCAGGCGTTCCCGTTCGGACGGGCGCTGACAGCAGCAAAACCGCCCGTTTTCGGCAAGCAGCCGGTCGGCGGTGCGAAACACATCGTTCAGATCGCACAGTGTCTCCTGCCGGGCGATCCTTGCCGCAGCCGATCGGGGCGGACGCCCGTTTTGCGGCCGGAAATACGGGGGATTGCAGGTGACAAGATCAAACCGCTTCGTCTGCGCGGGCGCAAAGCTGCGCATATCGGCGCAGACAAAGCGAACAGCAGGCGTAAATCCGTTTTTCTCCGCCGTGCGGTCGGCGAGGGAGACAGCCTCCGGCTGGATATCCACGCCGGTGATCTGCGCCGATACGCCGTCACGCAGCCAGAGAAAGGGGAGAATGCCGCAGCCGGTTCCGAGGTCGCAGATCCGCTTTTCCCGCGCCTCCGGGCGGGAAAAGCGGGCGAGCAGCACCGCATCGGTGCCAAAGCCGTGCGTGTCGGAAACGGCGGCAAAAACGCCGCGCCCGAGCGGCAGCCATCGCACATTCACAGGGTTCACCTCATATAAACAAATACCGGACGGCTCAAGAGCCGCCCGGTACCGTGCGTTCGGTTCATTCCGCAGCAGGCGCACCCACGGGGCACGTATCCGCGCAGGCACCGCAATCGATGCACTTCTCCGGATCGATGACATATTTGCCGTCGCCCTCAGAGATCGCCTCGACCGGGCAGCCCTCGGCGCAGGCGCCGCACTCGATGCACTCGTCAGAGATCTTGTAAGCCATGTAAAAGCACCTCCTTTTCGGTTACGAACATATCATATCATATTCTGTAAAAAAAGCAAGAATTATTTTCTGGCAGAGGGAAATATCAGCCGTTTTTCGGCTCTTTCTGCGCGGCATTGGCGGGCGGATCCGCTTTGGCGGCTTTATCGGCCCGGCGTGTGCGCGGCGGACGGGAGGCACGCGGCTGCTGCGTTTCAGTCGGTTCGTCGGCAGCGACGCTCTTTTCGGAACGGTTTTTGCCGTCGCGCACAATGCGCACCTCGGCGGCGGGAAAGCTGACGGGCGGGGAGTCGGGGGATTTGTCCAGCAGAACCGCAACCTTGCCCGCGAGCAGATTGACCTCGCGCACCACGCCGCGCCCCTCGTCGGTCTGCACCAGCGTGCCGACGCGCGGCGTACTGCGCAGCAGCTCGTCATAGGTGTTCTGCTCGTATTTCAGGCAGCACATCAGCCGCCCGCAGCTGCCGGATATTTTGGTCGGGTTGAGCGACAGCCCCTGCTCCTTTGCCATCTTGATGGAGACGGGCTGAAAATCGCTCAAAAACTGCGCACAGCAGAACGGACGGCCGCAGATGCCCAGTCCGCCGAGCATTTTCGCCTCATCGCGTACGCCGATCTGGCGCAGCTCGATGCGGGTGCGGAAGACCGATGCGAGGTCCTTGACAAGCCCGCGGAAATCCACACGCCCGTCTGCCGTGAAGTAAAACAGTATCTTCGAGCCGTCGAAGGCGTATTCCACATCGACGAGCTTCATGTCCAGATCGTGAGAGCGGATCTTGTCCTGGCAGACACGCATGGCGTTCTGCTCTTTTTCGGCGTTTTGCGCAATACGCTGCCGATCCTCCTCCGTAGCCGGGCGGATGATGGCTTTGAGCGGCTTGACAACCGTGTTGTCCGGTACCTCGCGGTTAGGGAGAACGACCTCGCCGCATTCCGGTCCGCGTGCTGTTTCCACAACAGCCATATCGCCTTTGGCGAGGGTATATTCCCCGGGATCGAAATAGTAGGTCTTGCCGGAATTGCGAAAACGAATGCCGATAATGGTGGTCATGCAGTACCTCCGAATGGTTTAATGCCCGATCGCTTCCCGCATACGGGAACACATCCGGGTCAGAAGAAGGGTCAGATTCATATTACGCAGACGGTCGCCGCGCAGCTCCTCGGTCACATCGAGGAGACGGCAGAGCCGCGCGGCAGACAGCCGGTCGGCAAGCCGTGCGGCGGCATCGGGAGCCGGAGACAGACGGCTTTTTGCCCCCGTGCGTATGGCGAGCGCATCGCGGAAAACCAGGATCAGCGCCGAAAACAGCGGCTCGATCACCGTCTTGTCCTCCGCCAGTGCCGCCGTCTCCTTCAACAGCGGCAGCTCAAGCGGATCCAAAAGCGCATCGGTGACGGCCTGCACACGGGCAAGCGTGTCGCGGTAAGCGCCGTCCTGCAGGCTGGAAAGCGTCTGGCCGATCGAACCGCCGCAGACAGCGAGTGCCTTTTCGAGATCCGCTTCGGGAACCTCCGGCAATTGCGCTTTCAGATACGGCAGGGCGTCTGCCGGTGCCGTCGGCCCGAGCGTCAGCACCGCCGTGCGGGAACGGATGGTGGAGAGCAGCTGCGTGCGGTTTTCGCAGGTGAGCAAAAACAGCACATGAGAGGGCGGCTCCTCCAGAATCTTCAGCAGCGCATTTTGCGCCCGTTCGGTCATTGCCTGCGCTTCCGCGAGGATAAATACGCGCCGCGGCGCTTCGTTCGGCAGAATATACGCCTCGTCCCGCAGGGCGAGCACGGTCTCGAGATGAAACGACCGTGCCGTGCCGTCGCCGCCGTATTCGGAAATGTCGGGATGGACGCCCCGGAGCGCCTTCTGACAGCCGGGGCAGATGCCGCAAGGATGCTCGCCGTCGCCGGTGCAAACGGCGCAGCGAGCGATCAGCCGGGCTAAGGTGCGCCGTCCGCTTCCCTTGGCGCCCTCGATCAGCAGGGCGTGGGGGAACCGTCCGGCATCCGCAAAAGCGGACACCTGAGCCTGTATGTCGGGGTGACCGACGAAACCATCAAAGCGCATGGTTACAGCTTTTCGTACCGCTCCACATCCATGACGAATACCGTGGCGCCGCCGACGGTGACCTCCATCGGGAAAGAGGAATAAGCCGAGGTGCCGTAAGTGGTGCTGGGCACCATTTGCGAGCGCTTTTTAGAGTGCTTTTCGATGATGGAGATGACCTCATCCACGCGGCTTTCGTCTACGCCGAGCAGAAAGGTGGTGTTTCCGGACATCAAAAAACCGCCCGTCGTGGCGAGCTTGGTGACCGAAAAGCCTTTTTTGGTCAGTGCAGAGGAGACAACACTGCTGTCGTCCTTATTGACGATTGCCATAACCAGTTTCATAATGCGAACGTACCTCCCGACAATAAATAGAATCATCTTATAACTTATTATACCGCATAAGACGCGCGGATTCAAGAACTTTTTGCAAAAAAAAGAAGAGAAAAACCTGCCTTTTATAAGGTTCATCCAATTCTGTGCCGCTATTTGAGGAACAGCTTGCGGTTGCGCTCCAAAACGGCGGCGCCGCGCCAGCCGTAGGGCTTTTCTTTCAGGATGTCCTTTGCGGGAACGGCATCCAGCCACGGCTCATAGGTGTCAAAGCCGACAAACGGCGCGCAAACGGCTTCGCGGTTGAGCGGGCACACCTCCTGACAGCGGTCGCAGCCCCAGATCAGCCCGTTTTTGATCAGGGCGGCTTCCTCCTCCGCAGTCAGCCCGCCTTTCCGCTGAGATACGGCGGAGAGGCAGCGGTCGCGGTCGATCCCGTTTTCGCTCAGCGCGCCGACCGGGCACTGCCGGCGGCAGGCGCCGCAGCCGGGGCAGCGCTGTATGCCGGTGCGGGGAGCGGGGAGCGCGGCATCGGTGACCAGCGTGCCGATAAACACATAGGAGCCGTAGTGCGGGGTGATCAGCAGCCTGTTGTCGCCGATGCAGCCGAGTCCGGCCAGCGCGGCGGCGTAAACTTCGGGGATGGGGGAGTTGTCCGTAAAGGGGACGACCTCGGCGGACAACAGCGGCGACAGCTTTTCCGCCGCCTGCAAAAGCGTGCCGCCGACCACGCGGTGGTAATCCGGTACGCAGGCGTAGCGGGACAGGTTGCGGGGCAGATCGGAATCTATGCGGTAGGGGAACAGGCAGACAATGACCGAGCGCGGCGCTTTCGGGAGCCTTTCCGCCGCACGGCAGGCAAGCAGATGCGGGCGGAGCGGGGCAAAGGAACAGACCCCAAACAGAGGGATCTGCAAAGCGTCCAACACCGCTTTTACCCGCTGCATCTGCCCCGCCTCCCTTTTGGCTTTTCTCTATTTTACCACGGGACAGGGCGGGCTGTCAAACCGGAATATTTGGGGCTTGCCAAACGGAAAAAGTGTGGTATACTGTTGGGGTTGGGACTGTGTGGGCGCATACGCTGCGCCTGTGATAGGGAGATGAGCCGGTGAAAAAAAGCAGAGAGTTGGACATGCTCAACGGTCCGGTTTTCGGAAAGATATGGTTGTTTTCCTTTCCGCTGATGCTGTCGGGCATCCTGCAGCTTCTGTATAATGCGGCGGATCTGATCGTTGTCGGCAACGACGTGGGCAAGACGGCGCTGGCTGCCGTCGGCTGCACCGGACCCATGGTGAACCTGATCGTCAACCTGTTTATGGGGCTGGCGGTCGGCAGCAGCGTGGCGGTCGCCCAGGCCTACGGCGCGGGGCGCTATGCCGATGTCAGCGATGCCGTACATACGTCTATAGCGATCAGCCTGATCGGCAGTGTGCTGGTCGGGGTGGTCGGCTTTTTTGCCTGCCGTCCGCTTCTGCTGCTGATGGGAACGCCGGAATCGGTCATTGATCTGTCGGTCGTCTATGTGCGGATCTATTTTTGCGGAATGCCCGCCATCGGCGTCTATAACTTCGGCGCGGCGATCCTCCGTGCCGTCGGCGATACCCGCCGTCCGATGCTGTTTCTGGTGTTTTCCGGTCTGATCAATGTCGGTCTGAATCTGTTTTTCGTGCTGGTATTTCATATGGGCGTGGCAGGCGTTTCGCTGGCAACCGTGATCTCGCAGTGCATCGCCGCCTTTCTGACCGTGCGCTGCCTCATGCGGGCGGACGGCTGCGTGCAGTTTCATCCGCGCCAGCTGCGCATTTGCCGGGACAAGCTCAAAAGCATTCTCTATACCGGTCTGCCCGCCGGGCTGCAAAGCTCGCTGTTTTCCCTGTCCAATATGCTCATTCAGTCGTCGATCAACACCTTCGGCGATGTCATCATGGCGGGCAATACGGCGGCATCCAATCTCGACGGCTTTGCCTATGTGGCGCTCAACTCCTTCTCTCAGGCGGCGATCACGTTCACCGGTCAGAATGTCGGTGCCCGCCGCTATGACCGTCTGCGCCGGGTGTGCGGTGCCTGCTCCGTATCCGTGCTGCTGACCGGCTTTGTGATCGGCGTGATCCTGATCCTGGGCGGCAGACCGCTGCTGGCGCTGTATGACAATACCGACCCGCAGGTTATCGAAGCGGGTATGGTCCGTTTGCAATGGATGGCGACCACCTATTTCCTGTGCGGGTTTATGGAGATGTTCGTCGGCATGCTGCGGGGCATGGGAAAATCGGTGATGCCGATGATCGTATCGCTGCTCGGCGCCTGTGTGCTGCGCGTGGTGTGGATCTATTCGCTGTTCGGCCGCTGGCCGGAGCTGTGGGTGGTGTATGCCTCCTATCCCGTCAGTTGGCTGCTGACTGCACTGACGCATTTTATCTGCTTCCTTGTGGTGTATCGCCGCCGGCTGGCGCAGTATCAAAAGGAAGAAGCGGAAATGTGCTGTGAAGATCCGGCATGAACCGCCGCATGAAAAGGAGGAAAAACCGTGCAGGAACAGTTTTTTGAATGGTTGGATCACATTTTGCAGGATCAGCCGCTGCCCGGGGAGACGGTCGCGGCGAACTTCAATCTCTACGAGGAGAGCGAGGACAATGCCTACGCCGTTCAGCTCATCGGCGCCGATGAGTTTGATCCTGAGGATGAGGATTGGGCTTGCGAGGAGGTCTATTCCTCCGAGGAAGACCTGTTTGTTTTCACGGATGAAAACAACACCGGCGATGAGAACGACTGGGAACGTGCGCTGGAAACCTGCGTATCCTGGGTAAGCGCCTATCTTGCCGAGGGCACCTATGCGCAGACGCTCAAAGCCCTGACGGCGGTCGCCGTCGGCTTTGTGGACGGCAATCTGGAGATCGTGTATACAAACGAGGCGTGAATGCGGGATAAACGGAGGCGGTTGCTGTGTGGGAAAACGGATATGCCGAGTCCTCATTTTCGGTTTGCAAAAATGAGCGGAATATTACCGTGCGCATAGCCATGGACTGTGTTCATCATTGGATATTGGGAATACAGCTGCTGCTATACGAAAAAAGCGATTCCGTTATTTTGCACGATACGACTGCGTCAAATAAGATCAGACTGTGTGTGAAAAACGGCGGATATATCCTCTCTCTTGCCGATGTCAATTTGCAGATCACGCAGAATGATCTGGAGGCCTTGGAATCGCTGTTGCTGGATTATCTGATGAACCGTTATTTTGAGGGAATGCATTTGGATTGGGAATGCACAGAAAAAGGGACAAATATACGCTATGATGTAACCGTTTCGGTTGATCTGCCATGCTGAAAAACAGAAACAAACAGTAACGCCCGTACCGGTCAAACGACCGGTACGGGCGCTGTCATATCCGGCAGTCTATTTTCCGCTGCACATCACTGAGGCGCAGAACATGTCGTCCTTGACTTCAAAGCGGCAGACGCCGCCGTAATGCGCGGCAATGCTTCTGACCGACTGTGTGCCGAGTCCGCGCCCCTTGTGCTTGGTCGAAATAAGCTCTCCGCTGCCGGTATGTTTGAGCGTTCCGGTAAAGGTGTTGTCCACCGTGACGCAGAGCGAACTGCCGGTAAGACTGGCACGGACGACGATCCGCCGGTCGTCGTCCTTTTCTTTCCGGCAGGCGTCCAGTGCGTTTTCCAACAGGTTGCCGAACAGAACGGAAATGTCGGTATCCGAAACGAAGATATCGCCGGGGATATCGGCTTTAACGATATAGTCGGTATCGTTATCCTTAGCCTGCTGGGCAAAATAGAGCAGCACGGCATTGGCGGCGGCGTTCTCGCAGAAACGGACAAGCGAATCGTCCGGCAGGCTGGCGCTGTAGCGGTCGAGATATCTGCGCAGCGCGTCCAGCTCGCCGCGGTTTAAGTATTCCTGTATGAGCGCGATATGGTGGCGCACATCGTGCTTGGCGCGGCGGGCGTCGGTGATCTTTTCCTGCAGATTCTCATACTGCACCGCCTGCATGGTGAGCCGATGGTTTTTCTCCTTCAGCTCCAGCGTCTTGTTCTGCTCCGAGATCAGGCGCGCAATGACATAGTAGATCAGAAATGCGCCGATGTTGACCAGAATGAGAAAAAACATATTCTTCGGCCGCAGGGCGATCTCCAGTGCCGAACGGGACACGACGCTGTATATCGCAAAATACCACACAATATAGAATGTGGCGGGGATCAGCCACAGATACCGCCACTCAAAGCCGGAGGATCCTCTTTCCACCGCCGGGGTGAATACGGATCGCATATACAGAAATACCGGCACGGCGAGCGCGGCCTCCACGACAAGGAGCATCAACGAGAACGACCAGCGATAGCTTTGCGTCGCCAGCGCCGGGAACAGGAGGCCCTCAAAGCATTTGGCGGAGATCACGGCGAGGTTTGCGAGATTGGAGATCATCAGCAGCGTGAACAGCGTTTTGCCGAAAGGCTTTTTGACGGCGAGAAAATAGAAGGCAGCATATAATGCCGTGCTGACCGCGCTGGCTACTGCGGCGTGGTCGCCCGGGACAAAGCTGACCCATGCGCCGAGCAGCATCTGAATAACGGTGAGCAGCCCGACCAGGGCGCCGGTAACGCCTCTCGAAAACCGCAGACTGTGCCTGAACGGATAGAGCGCCAAAGCGAGGAATGGCAGAAAATTCAGCAGAGAATACAGGAAGATCTCTGCGATCCGGTAAACGGGCGGCACTATTTTCCGCCCCCTTTGCGCAGCTGCTCAAACAGAAACGAGGAATAGGCGTCTGTGACCTCCTTGGCCTTGCGGCGGCTGATGGGAATGCGGCTGCCGTCGCTCAGGGTAAAGGTGTCCGCATTTTGCGCCGTGACCTCATGAAAATTGACGACGACCCCCTTGGTCGGGCTGAAAAAATACGGATAGGCGCACAGCAGCGCTTCGATTTCGGCAAAGCTCACCCGCAAAACGGTATCTCTGCCGTGCTTGCCGTGCAGCGTGATGCAGTGGGACGCGCAGTCGGCATAGAGGATATCGCGCAGCACGACGCTTTTGCCGTCCGGCAGCTGTACGGTGCGCAGCTTTTCCATCTGCGCCATGTCGACGCGGTCGAGCATGGCTCTGACCTGTTCCCTGCCGAACGGCTTATGCAGATAGTAGCAGGCGTTTACCTCGTAGCTCTCGCTGGCAAATTCGTTGCTGGTCGTGCCAAACACCAGGCGAACCTCCCGGTCGGTCTTTCGTATTTCCCGCGCCGTATCCATGCCGGTGATCCCGTCCATGAAGATATCGAGGATCACAAGATCGAACCGCCCGGGCTGCCATGCCGCCAAAAACGATTCGCCGCTCGAAAAGCAGGTCAGCACGGCATCCGAAGCGAGCAGCTCATTAAGATAGGTCTGCAGGCGGGCATGCATCTGCCTGTCATCGTCCACAACAGCGATCTGCAAAGCCGGTTCCCTCCTCTTTGAAAAAACGGTCAGCCATGTCTCATCACGCTCATTATACCATAAAACGACGGAAAAACAAAGGGGCAACTGCATCGGCCGTGACCGCTTATGCCGTTTTTTGACCGTTTGTGCCGGATCGGTTGCGGAATCTGCTTCTGTCCGTTATGATATGAGCGTATATATGCCCGCGAAGGAGGTATCCCATGAGGTTGGCCCTATACGGAACGGAGGCGGACAGGGAGGAGCTTATGCGCTCGCTTACCGCTCTGCCGGATTATTGTTACCGCAGAATGCAGGTGACGGACTATCCGGACTATGACAGCTTTATCGCAGGCCTCAGCGGAAGCCCGCCGGACGGCATCGTGATCGCGATGGACGGCGCGGACGGCATGGAGGGCGTGATCGCCGCCAGAAGCGTCTGCAAAAATGTCCCGGTACTGTGGTTCTCGGACGACAACGGATTCGGCGTGCAGTCCTACAGGCTTGGCTGTGCGTATTTTCATAAAAAGCCCGTTTCCCCGCAGATCCTTTCTGCGGCGATCGCCAGATGCGTGTAAAGGAGTAATGAGATGAACACAAACATGACACCGAAAAAGCGGATACTTTCCGTGCTGCTGACCGTCATCATGATATTCTCCATGGTGCCGCTGTCGGTATTTGCGGCGGAGGGATATGTCGCCGAAGTTACGGTAGGCAGCACGACTGAGCGGTACAGCGATCTTGCGCAGGCATTTTACATGGCACAATACGCCTCGGGGAGCGTAACGGTGAAATTGCTGGACAATGTTGACAATTTTGCCACAGGCAATCTCAGGACCGATGGCGTCCAGCTGAACAGCGGCGATGTTACGTTTGACTTAAACGGTCACTACCTTCTCAGATACAACAACGCCGCCGGAACCAACGCCAATAAAAAAGCTGTGTTTTATGTAACGGGAAGCGCTAAGCTGACCGTTATGGACAGCGTCGGCGGCGGAGAGATCATTCAGCCGCTTGATGTGCCTGCATTGATCGTCGATTCGGGCGCTTCGTTGACTGTTTTGAGCGGTAAAATATCAAACACCAAGACAGGCTGCGGTATCCGTATTGACAGCGGAACACTGACCGTCGAAGGCGGGACGATCGATTGCTCATACGACACGGGTATTTGTGTCGGCGGCGGCACGGTGACCGTGACGGGCGCCCCCAAAATCCACAGCGAAAAGTCAAATGCTTTGCTGATCACCGGGGAAAGCACCGTCACCCTTTCGGGCGGAACCTATACGACCAATGGAAAAAACAAGAGCAGTATCCTGACCGGGGTCGGCAAAGTTACCGATCTTTTGACCGAAGGCTTCAGATTTACCGACGCAAACGGTCTTGATGTTGCCATTACCGAGGACGGTCAGGGAACAGATTCCGATTATGTTGCCGTATCCGATTTCGGCATTAAATATATTGACGCCAACGGAACAGAGCAAAAATGCACGAGTTTCACCGAGCTTGCCGATGCGTCCGACGGGCTTTTGAATGGCTGGTATGCGGTCAGCGGAGCCGTTAATATAGAAAGGTCTATCGGTGTTACCGGAGGCAATACACTGAACCTGATCCTTTGTGACGGGGCGACCCTCAACCTGACCCACACCCTGTATATGCTCGGTGGTTCAACACTTAACATCTACGGGCAAAGCGGCGGTACGGGCACACTGATCGTCGAATCAAGTATTTGCCAGCCTGCTATAGGTATTATGGCGGGTCTCCCCAGCGGCACCGTTACCGTAAACATTTACGGCGGCACTGTCACCGCGAAGACAATCGAGGGCGCACAGCCTATCGGTATAAATCCGAGTATTATGGACGGTACGGTTAATGTCACCATCGGCAAGGGCTTGAAATGCGTTAAAACCGACGACCAAAACACGGCATATGCCTACGACAATACCGACGGTACATCCATAACCATTACCAAATGCACCGACCATAAATGGTCCTATTCAAGTATCACCAGCGACACTCACGATCAGTCCTGTGTCCTTTGCGGTACGACGGAAACGGTGGCGCACAGCCCGGCGCGATATAGTGGAACTCCAAACACGCATCATGTTTACTGCGCCTGCGGTAAGGATTATGCCACCGAGCGCCACTTCCTTACATTTGCGCCCAACGACGACGGACTGACCCACACGGTCACCTGCGCCAAGTGCGGTGAGATGACCAACGAGGCGGCAAGACATTCCTTTTCCAATAAAGTCGAGTCAGAGGGCCGCACATGGCTTGCATGCGAATGCGGTGCGATTTATGCGGCAACATACGACGGAAAGAAATATGCATCACTGCAAAGCGCCATTGACGCCGCCGCACCTGTCGGCGGTACGGTAACCCTTGCGCGGCAGGTAAATGAAAATGTTGTCAGCACCGATGGTACGGTCGCCATTGACCTTGGCGGTAACAGATGGAGTGGCTATATTGATGATGAGGGGAGCATTGTTCCTCTGACCGTAAATGGTGGTTCCGTTACCTTGAAAAACGGAAATCTCTTCCAGTGGTGGTCCAGCTCCAGCGCCCGAACCGGCATTGAGATAAACGACGGCAGTGTGACGATAGAGGAAGATGTCCGTGTCATGGGCGGTGTGCCTGAAAGGGACGTTTTGTGTCCTTCTATTACGCTGAACGGCGGCACACTTATCCTGAAAGAGGGCGCGGTTCTGCTGACCGGCTTACAGGTGCCGGAGGACAGGGTGCTTGCGGACTATCTGCCCGAGGGTACTGCCTTTGTAAAGTGCAGTTATGATAATAGCAGTAACACCGTGACCGTCTCCGACCCGCAGGAGTTTGTTTCCGATATTTATACGGCAAACAAGATTACCGAGGGAATGATAGTCGTTTCCCATACCCACGATTTTGGTGGCGGCACGGCCTGCCCCTGCGGATTTAATTGCGACCACGGCGTGGTGGACAGTGCTACGGGTAAGTGCGAAAACTGCGGCACGCAGATGTATACTGCAACGGTTACAACTGCGGATGGTTCATGCGCACACTTCGATATTTTTGCCGACGCCTGGGCTGCGGCAATCGAAAACAAAGGCTCGACCTTAAAGCTTTTGTGCGGACTTGACCTCGGCAGCGGCGACGGAAGCTCTGTGCTAAATGTATACAAGGGAAAATTCACGCTTGATCTTGGCGGTCACACTCTTGAGGGAACGGCACAGAATACGGTCATTCGGGTCAGCGGCACGGCTGATATACAGATCATAAACGGAAAAATCGAGAATACATTTGACGGCAGCGGCAGCGCTCTCAGCCCGACCGACGCCTGTGCCGTAAGAGTAGAGAGCGGCGGAGCGTCAGCCGCCCTTGACGGCGTAGAATTTACATCCGGCAGCAACGAAAATGTGAGAGGCTCCGCCGTTTATGTGATCGACGGAAAGCTTACGGCGACCGACAGCAGATTCGACGGATTGGTTATGCTGCTTAAACGGACCACTGCTGTTTCCGTCAAGCTCGCCTCGTCGGAGTTCCTTTACGGCATGGCTTACGGCCATGTCGGAACGGAAAGGGAACATGAGACGGTCGGCAGCTTTTTTGCGGATGGGAATATGCTCTTTGACGGAAACGGAAAGTACATTGACATCACGGATGGCAGCCTTTGGGAATCGGACGACATAGGGGCTTACAAGGCGTTCACATTCAGCTTCAGCGGCAGCTGTTCTGTTAAGCCGCACACCCATACCTATGCGGACGGCGTATGCGCCGATTGTGATTACGTCTGCCCGCATAACGGCAAAAACGACCGCGAGGCAGGCTATTTTGAAAAGGCGGTCTGCTCGGTCTGCCATGCCGAGTACGGCGATCTTGCCAAGGATACCACCCCGCCCACGGGCGAGATCAGGATCGCGGAGCGCACCTGGTGGCAGGGCGTTCTGCATGTGATCTCCTTCGGGATATTCTATAAAGAAAAAGTCACTGCCGTGATCACCGGACAGGACGACGGTTATACCAAAGGGGGCTATGATCCGGCAAAGCACGCAGTCAGGATCGGATACCTCATCAGCCATACCGCGCTGAGTGAGGAGGCTGCTAAGAATTGCTCTTTCTATGAATACACAAAGCCGGTGGATATTTCCGACGAGCAGCAGTATGTCGTTTATGCGTGCATCACGGACTGGGCGGGCAACAAGACCTACCTTTCGACTGACGGCTTTGAGATCGACACGACCGCGCCGGTGATGGAGGACATGGCTGACGGCGGGCATTATATCTTCTGCGGCGGGAAAACCGTAACAGTCACCGAAAAGAATATAGATACGGTCACTGTGGACGGCAAGGAAATTTCCCTTGACGGGAACGGGCGGTTTACGCTTCCGACCGATTCCGGAAAGCACGGGATCGTTGTGACGGATAAGGCGGGAAATGAAACGACGGTGTATATTACGGTCTATCCCTCCCACGATTTTGACCCCGGGACCGACAGTTGCCGCAACTGCGGCGCTTCCGCGGCGGCAAAGGTGGAAAAGGACGGAATATCCGACCGCTTTGCAACCGGCGACGCGCTGTTGAAAGCGCTGGAGGACGAAAAATACAGCGGCGCGACCGTGACGTTGCTGACCGATGTGACTGTGACCGCGTTTGTGCATCTGAAATACGATGTGACCATCGACCTGAACGGTAAAAAGCTGCAAACCGACGGCAATGCTGCCATTGTGATCGACAGCGGAGCAGTCACCATCCTCTCGTCAAACGGTGAAGGGGCATGGCCGGTCGCTCTGGCACTAAACGGCGCCGATGCGTCGCTGACCATGGGAGAGGGCATAGGCGATGTCAAAGCGATCAACATCGTCAAGGGAAAACTCACGGTCAACAGCGGACGGTACGGAAGGATCGACAGCTTCTACCTTGCAGACGATGAAGCGGAGCACATCTGTCTTTGCGGCGGCAGTTTTGGAGCGATTGCGCTCAGATCCGCATTCTGCAGTCAGATCCTCGGCAGGGGCTATCGTTTTGAGGGCTTGACCCTTGAGCAGGCGAAAGCGAAGGATCTTAGCCATGTTACCGTTGAGCTGTGTTATCATGAGCACATTGACAAAAACTACCTCTGTTCAGACTGCGGTATGCAGTTTGCCCTTGCTGTCCAAATAGGAAACACGGAAACGCTGTTTGACACCTTTGAGGACGCCATCCGCTATGCCGGGGAGCATGACGGCTGTATCGTCAAGCTCTTGCAGGATATCACTCTTGACAATAAAACGGCAGGCTCGCTGATGGACGGCGACCATATTTGCCTTATAAACGGCGAATATACCCTTGACCTTGCCGGCAAGGCTTTGAACATCGGGCGCAACGACCTTGACGTGGATGATAACTGCGACCTGACGATCGCTGATTCTGTCGGCGGCGGCAAGGTGACAAACGGAGGTATGGGTAATGTCCGTGTCGGCGCTAATGATAACAAGAACGCAAAGCTGACCGTGACGGGCGGCGATTTTACCGCCAGAGTGATATCATATACTTCATCAGCTTTGGTACTGAAGGGCGGCAGTTTCGGGTATGTGATCAGTGCGCAGGATGCGCGTTGCTCGCCGTTTGTATATCTGTCAGACGGATATACCTTTGCATTCAAGGATCCCACCGGCGGCAACAGCTATGCAAACGAAGGAAATGTAAATATTGACTATAGCGAACAAAACGTCAAAGATGTCACCGTAGTACCCGTCCCGCTGACCGTTGACGAACAGCCGACCGACCTTACATTCTACCTGACTTCGCGGGAAGCCGACAAGTATGTGAAATTTGTTGTCTCCACTATTGAGGAATGGCAGGGTGAACGGTTCCGGATAACCTTTGAAAAGGAAGACGGTGCGGTGATAAAAGAAGCTGCGGCTACTACATATGAAAAACAACAGATCAGTTTTTCGGCAGCGAGCTTCAAGGTGTCCGATTCCGGCTCATATCGCATCAAGCTCGAACTGAAAGGCTATGTGCTCTATACAGCCCCCTTTACCGTCACGGTTGCAGAGTGCGAGCACCCGGGCTGTGACGGAAGCACGGGCAAGTGCACCCGGTGCGGATGCGACCTTGCGGCGGCTATCGTTAAGGATGGCAAAACGACCGGATATGTCAGCTTTGCGGACGCTCTTGCGGCGGCGCAGACCGACGCAAACAAGGGCTGCACGCTGAAGCTGCTCGCCGGTGTGAGCGGCACGGTCGATGTTGATACCGGTGATTTCGGCATCGATCTTGGCGGCAATGTTGTCGGTGGGCTTAAGGTGAAAAAGTCCGCAAAGGTGAATGTTTCCGGAGGCAGGATCAAGGGAGGGGTCACTGTCGCCAAGACCGCACAGCTGACTGCATCAAACACCTACTTTGCGGGTGCGATCAACTGCGTTGGCGGCGGAGATTTTAAGGACTGCATTTTTGCAGGTGCTGTATCGCCAAAAGCCGGCAGCAGCATGAAGCTTAATGCCTGTGAGATACATGGTGCTCTTTCGGTCAGCGGCAACGCCGAGGCGGAGATGTGTATTGTCAGCGGAACGGTTACCGTCAACAACGGCGGAACGCTTGAGATCATCAGTGGTACATTTGGAAATACTCTTACCGCTAAAGAGGGCAGTACGCTGATCATTTCGGGTGGCTCGTATGTCAAGGCCGGAGCTGAAAACAATGTTGATCTCACCCTGAGCGGCGGTGAATTCACAAATATTACCGTTAACGGTCAGCATCTTATCGACTGCCTTGCAGAGGGTAAGGCGTTTGAGGATATGGTCAACGGCGGTGTCATTGACGGTCGTGTAGGTATCGCAGGAAAGGTCAAGGTCGTAGACCATACCCATACCTGTGAATGGAAAACCGCCACTCACGAAAAGCTCTGCGGCTGCGGCTTTGTGGAGGCAACCGACCGTGATGCACCGGTGATCTCCGGCATCGCGGACGGCATGACTTACTACGGCGCGGCGGAATTCACCGTGACCGATGAAAACGACTTTACCGTGTGGGTGGACGGCAAACCGGTCACGCCCGAAAACGGAAAATATACCCTGGCGCCGGACAACGCAGAACATACGGTCACGGCGACGGATACGGCGGGCAATACAGTAAGCATTGCGGTTCGGGTCAATAAGCTCTACACGGTCACGCTGCCCACCGGCGCAGGCTATACCGTCAGCGGAGCAGCGGCGGCGGGACACGGCACGGATTATGAGTTTGTGGTGAAGATCGCCGACGGTTACTCCAAGACCGGGGATTACAGGGTGCTGGTAAACGTCAGGGAGCCGGACAGCGCTATGGGCGACGAGACCGGAGATACATTCCTTGTCACAGGCGTGAGCGGCGATATGACCGTCACCGTTTCCGGCATCGCAGATATCACCCCGCCGACGGCGGAGCTTACGATCGGCACGCATAAGTTCAATGCCTTTATGAACGCCGTTACTTTCGGGCTGTTCTTCAAAGAGACGCAGACCGTGACGGTGACGGCATCTGATGCGGGCAGCGGACTTTTCGGGGCGGAATACCTCCTGTCCGAAACGGCGTTTGCCGATCGGGACGCGGTCACCGGCGGCTGGACGGCGCTGACGCTTGCGGAGGGGACGGCGAGCTTCAACATTGAGCCGGACAAGAAAGCGTATGTCTATGTCCGCGTGACGGATGTGAGCGGGAATATCACGGTTATCAACTCCGACGGCGTGGTGATTTACACCGACGCAGAGGCAATCACCGGGGCGGTCGACTTTACCATACGCGGAAAGGCGGATGTTTCTTTTGACGTCCGTCTTAACGGTAATACCGTGGCGGCGCTGTACAACGGTGACACACCGATCGATAGCAGCAGCTATACCGTATCCGCAGACGGAACGGTAACGCTGAAAAACAGCTATCTTTCCACTCTCGCCGCAGGCGAATATACCATTCGCGTTCAGTATGACCCGATGGGCGAGAAATACAGGACGGGCGACGAGCCTGCCGTGACGTCGGTGAAACTGACCGTGGACAAGAAAACGCCTGTCCACGACCACAAGCCGAATGACGCAAAGAATTACAACGGAAAACCGATAGGCATACCGACCTTTAATACCGATTCCGACGGCGCTTTGACGGTGGAATACAAGCCTGCGGATGCGGATGATCCGGCATACACCGCGGTCGCGCCGAAGACTGTCGGCATCTATACGGTCCGCATCACGACTGCCGAGACGGACACTTTCAAAGCATTTTCCTCGACGATGACATATGAGATCGCGCCGAAAGAGGTCACGGTCATCGGCGCGGCTGTCGGGGTTTCCAAGATCTACGACGGCACCGCCGCTGCAAAGATCACCGCCGGCGGTACGATCAACGGACCGATCGACGGCGACGATGTGGCGATCGTGATCGGTAAGGCGGCGTACAGCGATAAGAATGTCGGCGGCGGCAAAACGGTCGTGTTCACTGACTTTGCCATTTCCGGAGACGGCGCGGCAAACTATGTCCTGTCGGCTCAGCCCGCAGGCACCACGGCAGATATAACGCAGAAGGAGTTGACAGTCGCCGGTCTCAGGGTCAGAAATAAGCCGTACGACGGCAAAAACACCGCCGAGATCGACGGCACGCCGACACTGGCGGGCGTGGTCGACGGCGATGTGCTTGAGCTTGTCAACGGCATACCGACCTTTGACAGTGTGACGGTCGGAAAGAATATTCCGGTCAGCTTTACGCCGTTTACGCTCTCCGGCGACAGCACGACCGTCGGCAACTACACGCTCACGCAGCCGGGCGGCATTACGGCGGATATCGCGGAATATGCGGCTGACGGCAGCGAGTACGGCGTTAACTCCCGCGACTGGCTCAATACCGCCTTTGTTGTTACCGCCAGGCAGGGCTACCAGCTCAGCCTGACCGATACGGCAGACGGCGAATGGAGCGATACGCTGACCGCATCGGAGGAGACCGGCGACGGCAGGCTGACCTTCTATGTGAAGAACACCGAAACCGGCGCGATCTCTGCGGCAGTGACCGAGAGCTACAGGATAGATAAGACCGTGCCGACCGGCGGGATCACGCTGAACGGGAAGTTCTGGTGGCAGGCGGTCCTTAATGCGATCACCTTCGGCAGGTTCTTCAGGGACGATGTCAATGTCAGACTGACAGCGGCGGACGGGGCGTCCGGCGTGAAGTCGGTGCAGTATTACA
>CAKUMQ010000034.1 GCA_934667845.1 uncultured Eubacteriales bacterium
CCGGCGCGAGAGTTCGAGTCTCTCCATCTCCGCCAGAAACCCCCGTAAACGCTTTGTTTACGGGGGTTTTGCTTATGCCCGAAAACCGCTTGAAGCAAGGATTTCTCGTTGTTTCAGCACATAAAGTTGACCCCGCTGCAGAGCAATTCTGCGGCGGGGTTTCGTGCGCTTTTATGAGGATCGAGGCTTTTTGTACCGTCGTAATCGTTAAACCGCCGGCTAATCGTTGAACGACCGGGTCCTGATAATATCCCTTACGGGCTGCCGGTAATATGCCTATGTAAATGTCAGACCGCGCCAATACCTTTGATCATTTCCGCGCCGACCCGGCACCGTTGCCGCCGTCTCTGCCCGGCATCAGTAAACAGGTTTACTCTACAGACTTCCCCTTAGTGCTTATTAAACTTGCTTTTGCGAAAAAACGGCAAAAATTTGGCTGCCCCGAGAGAAAAACCGGCAAAAGCAAAGCGGTATTCATAAAATATTTATTTATTTTCTGGTGTTAACTGTATATTTTAATGGTGAACCGAGACACTAAAATTATCTTGCCTTACGCAAATTCCGTATGTTATACTAGGCTGCAGAAGGGCGAGTTGACACAATATTTCTTCAAACCGGACTCATTTGTTGGAAACTTTTGCTAACGCGGAGAGGGCAGGTAGCAGGCGATGAAGTTTACCATGAAAGACGTGGCTGAACGCTGCGGCGTATCCAAAACTCTGGTGTCCCGCATTTTAAATGAGGACCCCGCCCTGCACGTCCGGACAGCCACGCGGGAAAAGGTGCTGCAGACCGTTGAAGAGATGGGCTATGTGAAAAATCTGAATGCACAGGCTCTGTACATTGCGCGGTTCTCGGAAATTTCCGAACGGCCTACCATCGGCTATGTCACCTTTGCCTCTTATAAACGGCCGGGACATCCGTATTTTTCCCATGTTATCGAGGGCATCGTGGAGGAGGCTGCCCGCTCACAGCTGCAGCTGCCTTTCAGTCTGTCGGTAACAGAATTCCAGCAGCAGCTTCCCATCGTACTGCAGCAATATCAGGAACACCCGTTGGACGGCCTGATCCTGCTCGGCGCCGTAAACGACAAGCTGCGCCGGGTGATCCCCAAAATTACCCGGCGTGTGGTGAGTCTGGACGGGCAGTTCGATCGGAACAGCGATTACGTCGGCATTGATACCTCGCGCAGCATTCTTCTCGGTCTGGAGCACCTTTTGAGTCTGGGATACACGGACATCGGGCTGCTCTGCGGCGGTAACGATAAACGTCTGCGCGCCTGCCTGGACTGTCTGTCCGCCCACGGTCTGCAAGCCAACCCCGACTGGATCATCAACGGCGAATTCGTCGTGGAGATCGCTTATGACCGAGTGGCCCACGCACTGACCGCGCACCGACCGCCGCGTGCCATTGTCGCCTACAACGATGAAATGGCCATCGGCTGCATCAAGGCGCTCCGAAAAGCCGGATTCCGTGTTCCCGAGGATGTCGCCGTGACCGGACACGATGATATTTCGCTGGCTGCCTATGTGGATGTTCCGCTGACGACCGTGCGGGTGGATAAAAAGGGAATCGGACGGCTGGCGGTAAAGATCCTGCTGGACCGCATCGAAACCAAGCGGAAAAATCCGGTGCTTCTGGAGGTTCCCGGCAAACTGATCAAACGGGAGTCCTGCGGCTGGAAAAAAGACAAAAACCAAACGGAATGGCCCTGACACAGAGGAGGATAACAGGACTCTATGAACGATATAAAACAACGGCTGCAAAACGAACGGTGCCGCCTGACCACAAATGACACAGGGCAAAAAATGCTCACACAAACGGACGGGCGGGGACTTCTTGTCTGGACAACGCTCTCGGAATACAGCCTGCAGATCCAGGTCGACGGGGAAGAACGGCTCCTGACCGACGGAGAGGCTTCGGCGGAGGAATGCCCGGAAAAGGGCGCCTGGGTCCGGCGGTACCACCACGGACTTCTCACGGCAGAGGTCTCGTACATACTGACCGGCACTGCCGCGCTGAAGACCGTTCGGGTGACCGCCGGGGTGCCGCTGACCCTCCGTTATGCCTATACCGAGACTGCCGTGTTTTCCGGCCCGCTTGACCGCGGCGGAGAAGGGCAGCCGCTCTTTGCCGGGAACCGGGGCTTTATCGCCAGCGAATGTCCCGTCGCGGAAAACCGCGCAGACGGGCATACCTTTTCCCTGCGTCAGGCCCCGTTTGTGTCGCTGAAAGCGGGGGAGACCTTTGCGCTCTCTCCGGTGGTTTTCGGGCTGAACACCGAAGGGTCTATGGCGGAAAGCTTCTGGCGGTTCCTCCGCACGAGACGCCCCGCTCCCCCCGCTCCTCTGCGCATTTACTGCGACTGGGGCGCCCACGACGAGTCGGACGGCAACGCCGGTCCGACTCTGGAGGAAAGCATGGCTTTCCGTCTGCTGGCGGATCTCCGGCGCGCCAAGGAACAAACCGGTCTTACCTTTGATTACTACCTGATGGACGATTACTGGTACGACCCCCGTCAGAATTACCGGGCTTTCCGCCCGGATCGCTGGCCGGACGGGCCGGAGCGGTTTGTTCAGGCGGTGCAGGACGAAGGCATGCGGTTCGGTCTGTGGTTTGACGTCAATTGCCAGCGCCTGGAGCTGCCGCAAAAGGCTCTGCGGCGCGGCGGGGATGCCGCGCGCCTGTGCATGAGCTGCCGGGAGAACATGGATCGCCTGTTTGACAGCGTGACCTATCAGGTCCGCGAAAACCATGTGCGCCTGCTGAAATTTGATTTTGCCTTTTTCGACTGCGAGGACGTTGCCCACACGTTCCACTCCCCCCGGCTGACCGCCTCCAAAGAGCCGGCGGTGCGGCTTTTCTGCGAACGGCTGGCTGCGCTGCGCGCACAATACCCCGATCTGCGGGTGCTGGCGTACAACGGCTTTACCACTGATCTGTCCTTTCTCAGTTCGGTAGATCCCAACCGGCACGGCATGGCGGTTTCCCCCTTCTGGGCTGAGGTCGTGGACTACGTCTACTGCGGAGATCCCCGTCCGGCGGAATGGCCCGCTCCGTTCCCCCACTCTCTGCTGCACTACACCGACTGCATGATCGAGCAGTTCCGGGATGCCCTGTTTCTTCCCGAAGCCATTGACGATCACGGCACCATGGTCGGAAATACGCCGACCGTTTATTTCCTGGGGCGGGAGACGCTGCGCTGCTCCTATTTGCTGAACCTCGTCCGGGGCACCCGAAAAAGACACCTCTACGGTGAAACGGGGCTTTTGACCGGGCAGGACTGGCAGTTTATGGCCGATACGGAACCGCTGTTTGACTTTATCTGTTCTCCGGAATGCCGCACGACCCCGATCTTGCAAAGGCCGTCGGAGGGCGGGCTTTACGGATACAGCAACACCGACGGCACACGCGGCTTTATCACCGTAGTCAACGCGGGTGCCGCACCGGCTCAGGCCGTGGTCGCTCTGCCCGAATGGCAGGAGGGAGACGCCCTGTCCTTCCGGCTTCTTTACCGTAACGGAGAGCCGGTCTCGCAGTCTCCGGTAACGGCGGGAATCCTCTCGGTGCCGGTCGCCGCCTTCGGCGTGGATGTCTACGCATGGGAACGGCTGGCACAGCCCGCCCGGTCAGGCTATATCAGCGTGGATCCCGGCAAGACTGTACAGGTCGCCCTGCCCGCCGGGTGCCGCCGGGCAGGCCTGCGCTTTTTGCAGGACGATCTGACCCCCCTGCGGGCTGAGATCGCCCCGCGGCAGGACATTGCCGTGACCTCACCGGACAGCTCGCTGTCTCTGTGCGAGACCGTTCCCGTGTGGAGCGGCATCTCCTTTTCCGTTTATCGCATAGGCACGGCGCAGCAAATGCCCACGCTGTGTCTGCAAAACCTCGGTCAGGCACCGGTGCTGGTGCGCTGGGAAATGCTGCCGGAGGACGTCTCCTTTACCGCAGCCGCCAAATAGACCTTCTTCTCTGACAGAAATGACCGGAAAGGAACATTGCCATGAAAACGATTCGTATTCTCTGGGAAGCCGCCGTCAAGGGAACGGTCCGGGCAGAAAACGGCACCGTCCCGGAAGCATGCCGCACCGTCTCCGGCTGCGAAGCTGTCGTGTCCCTGACGGATACGGTAACGGTGGCAGGACCTTATGCGACCCTGGTGCATGTGGAGAGCGACCTCCCTTTCAGCTTCTTTTTGCGGGATGTTACCCGCGAAAACCCGCTCTATCTGCCCCGGCAGGGGGCTGTCGTCACCACGGGGGACGACGGGCGGAGTTACAAACAGATCGTCGCCGGCATTCTCGCACAAAACCGCCTTTCCAAGCGCCGTCGGCAGGCGGAGGAGCCGGAATACTCCTTTGACCGTGCCGCCCGGGAGACCCTGGATCTGAAAGGGCCGGTCTGGCTGGGAATTTCGCGGGATATGCGGCTGTTTCAGGTGGCTCTTCACGGCAGAGCCTCCGGCTCGAACGACCGGGTATACGATGAGATCTGGCCGCACTTTGCCTCGGTGGGACACCGCGGGGAGGATCTGCCGGAGCTGGAAACTCCCGCCTTTTCGTTCCGCATGCTGCCCGGCCGCGGGATCGGATGCCGCAATCGGGTCAAAAAGCAGCTTGCGGAGGGCTGCCTGCCCATTCTGGAGGCGACAGACCGGGACGACGGCATGATCTACCGCACCACCATGTTTACCACTCTGGAAAAAAGTCCGCTGACGGCAGAGCACTTGCGCGGAACGGATATGTATGTGGCGGATGCCTGCTGTATCGGCTACAACCAGACGCCGGAGCAGGCAGCCGTCACCCGGGCACGGCTGGACGGCGAATTCTCCCGCGAGGAGGAGACGGTGCTGTTTGTCCGCGTGACGGCGGAAAACTCCGGAAAAGCACCGGCTTATGCCTATCTGCTGGCTCCCACTCCGCAGATTCCGGAGGATAAGCGGACATTCTCCCCCGAAACGGGCATGACCGCGCTGACCGCTTCCGGCCGGATATGCGTGACGGCTGCGCTCAACAGGGCGCCGCTGTTTTCCCCGGAAGCCGTCCTCCTGTTACAGCCCGGCGAAACGGCAGTCTTTGATTTCCGGATCCCGCACACGCCGGTCTCACCGGAGCGGGCGGCGGCTCTGGCTGCGCAGTCCTTTGAGGATCGCCTGACCGAAGCCAAGGCGTTCTGGAAAGCAAAGCTGGCAGGATCGGCGGAGATCCGCCTGCCGGAAAAACGGATCGAAGCGATGATACGCGCCGGTCTGCTGCATCTGGAGATCGGGTACTACGGCCGTGAGCCGGAGGGGGCGGTGGTGCCGTCCAACGGCAATTACGCCGCCATCGGCTCCGAAAGCTCTCCGGGCATTCAGTTTCTGGACAGTATGGGGCAGCATGGGCTGGCTGCCCGCGCCCTCCGCTATTTCGCGGAAAAGCAGCGTGAAAACGGCTTTATGCAGAATCTCGACGGCTACATGCTGGAGACCGGCAGCGTGCTGTGGACAATGGGCGAGCACTGGCGCCTGACACACGATACCGCGTGGGCGGAACAGATGCAGACCTGCATAGTGAAAGCGGCTGACTATCTGATCCGCTGGCGGGGCGAAAACCTGGACGAGGCTCTGAAAGGCGGAAAAGGCTACGGCATGATCAAGGGCAAGGTGGCCGATCCGGAGGATCATTTCCACTCGTTTATGCTTAACGCAGGCGCCTGCGCAGGTCTCCGCGCCGCCGGAGAGGTCCTTGCGGATATTTGTCCCGAAAAGGCGGCGGGCTACCGTGCCGTTGCCGCCGAAATGCGGGAAAACATCCGGGAGTCATTGGCGCGCAGTCTCGCGCTCTCCCCTGCCATTCCCGTTTCAGACGGAACCTGGATCCGCCCGATCGCTCCCTGGCCAGAATATATAGGGCCGGTCTCCTTATATGCGCAGGGCGGTTCTTGGCATTCCCACGGCTCCTTTCTGGCGCGGGATATGCTCGGGGCGGCGTATCTGATCCTGCAGGGCGTTGTGACGCCGCAGGAGCCGATGGGCCGCGAGATTCTGGATTTTTACACCGAATACCTGACGGTCAATAACACGGCGTTTTCCCAGCCCTATTACAGTCCCCACCCCTACGGGCAGCTGCTTTTGGGCTACACGGAGCTTTTCCTGCAGGAATTCTATTCCGGGTGCAGCAGTTTAAGCGACCGGGAGATCTACTCGTTCTGGGAGCATTTTTTCTGCGGCAGCCCCCACAAGCTGCACGAGGAGGCGTGGTTCCTGATGCGGTGCCGGTGGATGCTGGCACTGGAGTGCCCGGACACACGGCAGTTAAACCTGCTGTGGGGCATCCCGAGGACGTGGCTTTCGGACGGGGAGAGCCTCGTGATCAAGGGGCTGTACACCTATTACGGCCGGATGGATCTGACCGTACACAGCGAGCTGAGCGCCGGGAAGATCAGCGTTACGCTCTCGCTCACCGACGGCGCCGCGCCCCTGCCGGATGCCGTCTGTCTCCGCCTGCCCCATCCCGACGGGAAAAAGGCTGTGCACGCGAGCACCGGCCGGTATGACCCCGACCGTGAAACGGTGACATGGCAGCCTGCCGCCGGGGAGACTCATATTGACCTGTTCTTTTGACCCCCTCTCCGCCCCTTCCTCTGCCCCTTCTCGTTCACCCTTCTGACGGACTGTTGCGGAAAGGAGGCCCGGCTCTTTACTTTTTCCCGGTCTTATTCTCACAAAAACGAAAAAAGAGGTGCTGACACATGAAAAAACTTTTCCTACGAAACGCACTCGGAGCGGCCGCCGCTTTGGCGCTGCTTCTGACGGCGGCAGCCGGTTGTTCTACACAGACAGAGACGCCGGACACCTCCTCGCCCTCCTCCGCCGGAACGACCTCCGCCGGAGAGGCGGAGGATCCTTCGGCATCCGCCTCCTCGGCAGCGGATCCTTCCGCGACAGACTCCTCTGCCGCAGACCCGTCCGATCCCGCGTCCACCGTGCCCGGCGGCTCTTCTGTTGTTAACACGACCGCCGGAAACGGCGGCAAGACCAACGGAACGACCTCCGGAAAAACGACCGCAAAGACCACAAACGACTGGAACAAAGACTGGTCGGGAAGCAAGGCTGTCGCCCGGGACCTCGGCTCTGTCAATCTCAAGGAATATCCGGTGGATTACAGCTACGACTGGGGTCACTGCTGCCTTAAGATCGGCGACACCTACAAAATGTGGTGGACCCGCAGCTCGCCGTGGGACGGGGTATGGTATGCCGAGAGCAAGGATCTGAAAAACTGGTCCAAGACGCAGTGCATTGCCAAAATCGCGTCTCAGGCTGACTACAAGACCTATGTAAAGCAGCACATTGCCGACCCGGCGGTGGTCTACCTCAACGGCACCTATCACTTCTGGTTTGAGACCAACATGGTGGTGGACGCCAACGGAGAGGCGTACGGCGGCAACGCCATCATCTACGCCACCTCCAAGGACGGCATTCACCTCAACTGGTACCAGAACAATGAAAAAGAAGGCCCCCTGCCGGTCATGCAGCCGACAGGCGCCAACATTACCAACGGCTCTTACGGTACGGGCATGCCCTCGGTGATCTACAAAGACGGTCAGTTTATGCTGTACTACTACGACGGCTCGGTGGACGCCATGCGGGTGGCTACCTCCAAGGACGGCATTCACTTCCCGCAAAACGAAAAGAATCCCATCACCATTCAGCGCGCCGGTGTGGGCTTTGCCTACAACAAGCTGACCGGCAAATACATGGCTGCCGTGCTCTCAAACCCCCGTCTCGCCAGCGCTTCCGCCCCCAACGTGGACGCGGTATATCTGACCGAGTCGACCGACGGCATCAACTGGACCTACAAAACACCGGCTGAGATCGCCAAGCACAGCGATCCGGTCAGCTCGCAGGCGACCGGCAAGGTGCGCTCCTTCGCGGAGTTTGTCCGCGACCCTTACGGCATGATCGACACGCCCACGCTGTATCTGACCTGGTCGGAGGGCGCAGCCCCGCCTGCCGGACAGGGATGGATGACCTATGCCGACACCTTTGACGGCCATATCGGCGCGGTCAACCCCGCCAAATACGCCAAGCGGACCATTGATCTGCCCAACGGCAAAACAATGAACGCCGCAAACCTCAAAGCCTATGCCGATTCGACGCTCAAATGGAACACCCAGTCCGGCACGGCGAAAAAGGGAACCCCCGTTATTGACGGCAAGAAGGACGCCGTCTGGGACAAGACTGCGGTGCTGAAAGTGGCGCGGACCGCCCCGGTCTCGGGCATGTATCCCACGGACACCACCGGCAAGGTCCAGCTTCTGTGGGACGAGAACAATCTGTACATCTATGCGGAGATCGCCGATGCCCATGTCTCCTACAAATACCCGATCAAGAAGCTGGCGGATATGTACCACCGCGACAGCCTGTCCGTGTTTGTAGACGTGCCGCGCGACCGGAGCAAGCCCGCCACGGCCTACACCGCGAAGCAGTATTGCTATAGCATCTGCGCCAACGGAGACGACGTGGTGATAAATCCCACCAAGAATCTGGACATCTCCAAGGAATTCACCAAAAAGAGCGTGGTCACCCGCACCAAGACCGGCTACACGATCGAGGCCTGTGTCTCCTGGCACGATCTGGTGAAGGATCAGGTGAAAGCCGGAAAGGTGATCGGTCTGGACATCGGGATCAACGACGACCTCGGCAACGGCGACCGCGAGGCCTGCGTCTCCTGGAGCGATTACAAGGGCAACGCCTTCCGCGATTACACGGCTCTCGGCAACATTACCCTCCTCGGATAAGCTCCGCAGAAGGGGTTCGCAAAAATAAAAACAAGGAGGAAAAACCATGAAACAAGTACGACTTACCCTGAAGAAAGCGCTCTCTTCCCTGCTGGCGGTCGGTCTCCTGTGTTCGGCTGCCGCGCTGTCCTTTGCCCCGGCGGCAAAAGCGACGGCAGAAGACACCGAGACCCCCGAAAACATCGCCCTGAAATATACCGGTGTCAAGGATGAGAACGGTTTCCCGACCGACTGGAGCGGCGACGATATCCACGAGCTGAAGAAGATCGGGGACGGCACCGCAGCCACCACCGGTTCGTTCGCCCTGAAATGGGACGAAGAAGCGATCTACGTCAAAGCTGAGATCGCCGATGCAACGGCGGACGGCGGCAACGATCAGATCCGCTTTCTGCTCAGCCTGGACGGCAAGCCGGCGGGCGAGGCGGCGGTAAGCTTCGGCGGCACGGGCGCCGTCAACGCCGGTGTATTTGCCTGGAACTGCGCCCCCTATTACATCGGCAACGCCGACCCGGTCAACGCCTATGACGGCGGAAGCGTCGGGGCGGGCACCAACATTCTGAACACCCCCGGCATCCAGATGTCGTATGCGGATGGGAAGCACACGATCCTGGCGGCTCTGCGGGTAGCCGACAGCCTGAAAGCCAAGCTGGCAAACGGCGCCGAGATCGGCTTTGATCTGCGCTTTAACGATTTTAACGGCGCCACCGGTCCGGACGATAAAAAGATGACCACCATCGGCTTTGCGTCCTCGCAGCAGAAGTGGAACACGGATCTGCGGGAGATCGCGGCTGTAAAGCTACTGAACGAGCATCCCGTCCCGGATACCCCGGACGAGGACTTTGAGACCGCCACCGCCACGGCGATCTACGGCACCCCCGAAATGGACGGCAAGCTCAACGAGTGGGCGGACGTTCCGTCCAACGCGATGCGGAATGTCACGGAAAACAAAGCCATCTCCGGTTCGTTCCGTCTGATGTGGGATGAAGAAGCCATTTATGTGGCGATGCAGGTGACCGACGACGATGAGAATTCCTCTCTGATCAAGGTGCTGTTCAACATGGACGGCGTTCCGGTGGGCGAAAGCCGCATTATGATGAGCGGGGAGACCCCGCTGGCGGCGGTCTATTCGGTCAACTGGGAGGGCTACGGATTCGGCTATGTGCCGACCAATGCCGGCTTCTCCTATGCGGAGGGTGCCAAGGGCTACGACCAGACCTACGCAGGCAACAGCATCCTCAAGGGAGCCATGAACATCTGCGCCTCCTATCCGACTACCTACGAGCTGAAATACACCTTTAACGATGCTGCCAAAGCCAAGCTGAAGGAAGGCGCCAAGATCGGCTTTGACATCATGTATCTGGATAGCTACGGCAACACCAACACCTCCGACCTCGGCTGGGCCACGCCCTACGGCAAAGAGACCTTCGGTCTGGATCTGCGCAAGATCGGCGAGGTGACTCTGACGCCTGCCCCGGAGATCCGGCCGCTGACGCCCACTGCGAACGCACCGAAGGCTCTGGCTCCCGGCAACGGGGACATCGCCAGTACCTCCGTGGATCTGAAATGGGAAAAAGACGATAACGCCGCCGGTTACGATGTTCTGTTCTTCGCCGTGACGGAGAAAAACGGCGAAACGGTCTACACCTTTGTGAAAAAAGAGGCGGTGGCGGGTTCCACGCTGACGGTTTCCGGTCTGGATCCCGATACCGAATACGCCTTCCAGGTGATCAGCACCAGCGAGGACGGAGAGCGTCTGTCGGTATATGAACTGGTGCGCGTGCACACCCTGCTTTCGGATCCCGAGGATCCGGGAGAATCGGAAGATCCCGAGGATCCGGACGATTCCGTGAATACGGGAGATGCGGACAGCTCGGAGGATCCGAAGGCTCCGGATAACTCCGATACGTCGGCAGATTCTCCGAATACCGGTTACGCCGACGGCGCAGCGGCTCTTCTCAGCGTGCTGGGCATCGGTGCCGGTGCCGCCTGCGTTCTTCTCCGGAAAAAGCGCAGCTGACCACCTTTTCCCCGCAGCTCTCTGAGGGGCGCAGCCGGAACCGCCAAACGGCGGTTCCGGCCCGCCCGCGGGGATATGCCGGAAAAGACGCCGAAAACAGACAAAACGGTGTGCTCCCTGTTTTTCCCGGCGTTACAGAAGAACCCGGAGCCAAGCCAAAGAGGACTAGCCATGAAGAAAAAACTGATTGCGATCTTAGCGGTCTTGCTTACGGTCGCGGTATTTTACGGGATCGACGCCCTGATCGCCGCTCAATATCGCCTGCAGGTGATAGACATTACCCCTCAACCGGCTTATGCCGACGGCAAAACACCGGTCAACATCACCGTTGCGCTGAAAAAGGGCGACGCAGCCGTTTCGGATCACATTTTGTATATGCTGCCCGGTAAGGGCAATGTCAAAATAGCCCGGCTGAAGACCGATGCCGACGGGCTGGCACGGTTTGTTTATTATCCCTACCTGGCTTCCGATTTCATTGAAGCCGGAGAAGTATCGGTGCGGGTGATGGACGAGAGCAACTCCGTTCTGGTCTCTGTTCCCGTGGTTTTGGATTTTTCCGTTGACCTGCAAAAACCGATCTCCTCTCCGACCGATTCCACCCAGATCTCCCTTGACGACATATTCGGGGAATGATCCGCCCAAAGGCTGACACGGAGTCCGGCCGCTCCTGTGACTTGACTCAACTGATGAAACGGAAGTGATCGTATGCAAAAAAAGGGTGCTTTGCTTCGCCGTATGTACAAAGGGCGGCTGGCCTATCTTTTCCTGCTGCCGCAGCTGATCCTGCTGGCGGTGTATTCATATTACCCGGCTTTCAGCGGCCTGTTTCACTCCTTCTTTGAGTGGGACAGCGTCGGTCGGGAAATTTTTATCGGGCTTGATAATTTCAGGGAGCTGTTTTCCGATCGCATCTTCCTGAATTCTTTCGGAACGCTGCTGGAGATCATGATCCCGCGGCTGGTGATCAGCGTAGTGGTCCCTCTGCTGGTTGCCGAGCTTATTTTCGGTGTACGCTCGACCCGGCTGAAATATTTTTACCGGGTGATGATCCTGCTGCCCATGGTGGCGCCGGGCGTTGTCGGCACGCTGATCTGGAAAAATATCTACGATCCCGGCAACGGCCTGATGGTTTCGGTCTGCCGCCTGCTCGGTCTGGTCGGGCCGACACAGGCTGTCGACTGGCTGGGTGATCCGAATCTGATCATTTTCAGCATTATCTTTATGGGCTTCCCCTGGGTCGGCGGCACCTCGGTGCTGGTCTATATGTCCGGACTGACGGGGATCTCCACGGAAGTGATCGAAAGCTCGGTGCTGGACGGTGCCGGACGCCTCCGGCGCTTCTTCAGCATTGATCTCCCCTCGGTGATGGGTCAGATCAAATATTTCCTTGTTTTCGGTCTGATCGGCGGCATTCAGGACTATTCCACCCAGATCATACTGACCAACGGCGGTCCCGGCTTCCGCACCATGGTGCCCGGCTATTACATGTTTACCCAGGCCTTTAAGGCAGACCGCCTGGGCTACGCCAGCGCGATGGGTACGGTACTGTTTCTGCTGATACTGGTCATCACCCTTTTAACCATGAAATTTGTAAGATCCAGTGAATAACTGTTTTCATACGGCGGCGCCGCGGCGCTCGCCGCCCGGACGGCGTTTTTCGCTTTAAGTCACGAAATGCCGCCCGGAACGGAAAGGGGCCTATTATGAAAAACTTCAAACGGTATGCCGCCGGATTTTTTCTGCATACCACCCTGATCGTCCTGCTGATCCTTCTCCTGTATCCTCTGGCCATGGCACTGTGGGGCTCCTTCAAAACTGCCTCCAACTTCAACGAAACGCAGTGGTATCCCACGCTGCCGCTGTATCTGTCCAACTTCTGGTATGCACTGGGCAAGCTGTTCCGCCCCATTCTCAACACGCTTCTGGTAGCGGCGGCAGGCGCCGGCGGCGTGCTGTTCATCTCATCGCTTTCGGCTTACGCCTATGCCCGTATGGAATTCCCGGGCAAGAACTTTCTGTACATGTTTGTCATGGCGCTGATGATGGTGCCCGGCTGTCTGACGCTGGTACCCAGCTATATGCTGTATAAAAACACCATTGGGCTTGACAATTACGCCATCATGATCCTTCCGATGTGGGTGGGGGCGCCGATCTCCGGCGTATTTCTCCTGCGCGGCTTTTTTGAAGGACTGCCGGAGGGGATCTTTGAGGCAGCCCGCATAGACGGAGCCAGGGAGTTTTCGGTATACACCCGGATTTGCCTGCCGCTGTCGCTGCCCATCTTGGGCACAATGGCCATTATGCAGTTCAGCAACGTCTGGAACGACTACTTCTGGCCGATGATCACCATTAAAAACGAAAACCTGCTGACCGTCTCCGCCTCGCTGCTGCTGAAATATTCCGCCAGTACCCAACCGGCGATGTATGCGGGCTATCTGGTCGCCTCTCTGCCGCTGGTGTTTCTGTTCCTGTTCGCCAACCGCTACTATGTGGAAGGACTCGCCAGCACGGCGCTGAAGCTGTAAAAAACCGCCGGTCTGCCCGGCGCAGTGTATATCCTGTGAATTTGTAAAGGGGGATCTTTTATGCTGAAACGCTGTCTGTCCGCGGCGATCTGTCTGCTGCTGATTCTGTCCTTTGCCGCCTGTGATGTCCGCTCTCCCGAGGAGGACACCTCGACAGAAGCCGGCAAATACGGGACCGTAAACGACGGAAAGCCCATCGAACTGAAGGTGGATCTTCAATCCATCATGCCCTCCGTCATTTCGGAGCCGACAGCCGACAATCCGATCGTCATTCAGGCGAGCCAGAAGCTGGCGGATGAATTCACCAGAATGTATCCGAACGTCACCATCACCTGGGCGCGCGGCAAGGGCGCCTACGGCGACTGGGCACAGTGGATGATCACGGAGATATCCTCCGGGACCCCGGCGGATATTACCTTTATGCAGGGCTCGACCTACGCCGACCGCAACTGGTTTATCACGCTGGATTCTCACCTTGACAAGCCCAACATGTACATCGAGGGCAACGAAAAATGGAAGGACACCTTTCCCTCCTATCTGTGGAACAGTTACATGACCTCGGACGCCAACGGACATGTGGTCGCTATTCCCGTGACGCTGTATCCCGGCACGGCAACCGCCTATTTCTATAACAAGGATATCTTCCAAAAGGTCGGCGTTTCCGCCCCGAGGACCTGGGAGGAATTTATGACCGTGTGCGAAAAGGTGAAAAAGGCCGGGTATATCGCCGTCGGTCCGTGGTCGCTGAACAAGACGCCCATCATCAACTGCTGGGATATTCAGTTTTCGCTCGGCCCCACCTTCTCGCTGAACATGAAGGATCAGTGGGACTATGACAAAAACGGCATTATGAGCCAGAATGAACTGCTCCGGGCGGAATATGAGGGCAAATTCTACGCCCGGAACAACCCCGCCGTTCTGGAGATCTACAAGCAGGTCAAACGGAAATACCGGAATGTGCTGGAGGAGGGCGCTGCCAACACCGACTATGAGACCCTCTGGAAAGAGGGCAAGGTGGCCATGATGGAGGACGGTGTCAGCCGTTCATTTGAATACGGCATGTTCACGGCGCCGATCGCCGATTCCTCCACCTCCTCCTATGCGGCGGATATTACCTATGAAAAAGGCCCCTATCAGCCGCCGGTGGCTAACTCATTCAACGTGGTAAGACCTGCAGTGGAGGGCGACCCGGGCCGCGAAGAGACCGCCATCCGCTTTTTGCAGTGGATTACCAAGCCGGAAAACACCAGCCAGATCATCCTGGAGCTGCAGGGGCAGGCCATCGGCGCCGTCAAAGGAACCGCCATTCCGCCGGCACTGGAGGAGTGGTTCCGGCAGGAGTTCCCGCGGCTGCCGCAAACGCAGTGGGTGCTCGGTCCGACCATTGATTCCACGGATATGCTGTCCCGCTACCTGGAAATGTGGGTGTCGGATTACATTAGCGACAAGGAATTTGCAGATCAGTACGATAAGATCCTGAAAGAGGGCGTTGACGCCCAGATCGAGGGACTCGGAACGGATACCACCGGCTGGAAAAAAGCGGACTGACGCTTTCAGAAAAACAGGCAATTCTTTAACTTCAATAACGAAAGGTGATGTCACATGAAAAAATGTCTGGCTCTGCTCCTGACCGCGCTTCTGGCATTGCCCCTCGGCGGGATGGCGCTGCCGTCCTCGGCTCAGGAGACATCCTACGCCCACGAGGCCACCGTCTACAAGGGAACCCCGACGGTGGACGGCGACCTGAGTGAATGGCAGGATGTACCGTCATACTCCCTGTCTCAGCGTGTCACCAACCAAACCGCCGGGATAACCGGCTCGTTTCAGGCGCTTTACGACGGCACGGCCCTGTACTTTGCCGGTCAGATCGCCGACCCCACCGACAACAAGGGCAACGATCAGGTGAAATTCCTGTTCGATTTTGACGGCGTTCCGGCAGGAGAGATCCCCGTGACCTTTGCCGACCGTCCCCATGCCGGTGTTCACTCCTGGAACGGCGAGGGCATTAACGGCGCAGGCGGAAACTCGCTGGATCCCAAGCCGTGGAATCCCGTTAACGCCTACAACGCCCTGCAAAACGCCGGAACCGCAGTGATGGGAGACGGCAGGAATTACAGCCTCTTTTTCTTCCGTTACGCGGACGGCGTGTACTCCTTTGAGACGTCGTGGTATCCCACCGATGCGCTGAAAAGTAAATTGAAGGAGGGCACCGTGATCGGCTTCGACATTCGCTACAACGACTTTAACGATGCGGTTTCTCCGACGGATTCCCGCCACACCACCATCGGCTGGGCATCGGATGAGGCGGATTGGAACACCGATCTTCGCGCCATCGGCGCCCTGAAGCTGGCAGGCTACCAGGATGTAACGGAGGGCTTACAGTTCATCTCCTGCCGCGACGAGCGGCTGAGCTATCTCGGCCGCTGGAAGGACAACGGAGAGACTCAGCGGGTCTCCTACTGGACGACCCCCAGCGTCTCCTTCAGCTTTACCGGCTCCACTTTGTACCTTGATCTCGGAGAAAAAAGCTCCATCGGCGTGGAGCTGGACGGCGAAGTGACGGAGTATATGGCTGCCAACGGCAAAATGATCGTTCCCGTCAAGGGAGACGGCATCCATACCGTGAAATTTTACGGCCCGAACATGCACTTTAACGGTGTCTACGTCGCCCCGGCGGCCACGGTTTCGGCGGTGGAGCCAAAGCCCTACTATGCCATGTTTATCGGCGATTCCATCACTGCCGACCATCGCAGCTTTTCCTTTAATTCCGCGCGAAAGGCCGGTTGGGACTGGTCGGTTCTCTGCCTGGACGGCATCGCCCTGAGCACCGAAAATATCGGTTATTACCATAGCGGCGTTACCGGCTGGGGATACTATACCCAGGGGTATTATACCCCCGACCCGCTGGCGGGCTGGAACGAATCCCTGCGCATTGGCATGGAGGAAGCGTTTTTCAACTATGAGCGGCCGCTCGACAAGCTCAAGGACTTTACACCGTATAACGATTTTCAAAATGAGCGCGAGCCCAACGCCATTTTTATCGCCCTGGGCGTCAATGACCACATGTCCTCGGACAGCCTCTGCCGCACCTTTGTCAGCGATTACACGGCGTTTGTTCAGAAGCTGCGCCGGTGCTATCCCCATGCGACCATCTATATGATGCAGGCGCTGGGAGATAACGGCTACGGCACACGGCTCAGTTCCATCCGGCAGGCGGCGCAGGAAATTGCCAAGACCGATAAAAATGTCATCTTTGTCGCGGATACGCCGACGTGGGGCGTGGAGATCTCTCCCGACGGTGTGCATCCCAGCGCTGACGGCTATGCCACGCTGACCGAAAAGGTCAAGGGTCTGCTTGAGCAGTTTACCCCGTACGAGGACGACGGCAGTACCCCGGACAGCTCCGGGGACGGAAGCGATAATGACCCCGGTGAGAGCAGTGACAGCGAAAAACCGGACGACGGAGCATCCTCGAATCACGATCAGGAGTCCGAAAAAGAACCCGACAGAGAGTCCTCTGCCGACGATCCGAAAAACCCCGCAACCGGTTATACCGGCTACGCGCTGTCGGTTCTCCTGCTTGTGTGCACAAGCGGCGGCGCCCTTCTGGCACTGCGCCGGAAAAAGCGCATCTGACCGCATCCCGGCTGCTGCCGACAGCTGTTGCGGCACAAAAATGCCCACCCGGTTGCCGATGACGTTAACGACATCAGCAGCGACGGAAGCGTTCACGACCACATTTGTTTCCCCGATGCTCCGGCATCAGGGATGGCCGAAAACGGCAGGGATAAGGAGTAAAAAGAGAGAAGGACGCGGGTGAAATCCCGCGTCCTTTTTGATTTGTTGGGAATAATGTTGGGAATAGAAAAATATTTGGCAAAATCAGCGCATATTTTTTGCCCCGACCGGCAAAGCCGCTTTCCGCCCGCGCCGACGGGGCGGAAAGCGGTTTTTTCTTGCGCGGCGGGGCGCCGTGTGGTATACTTACCCTTGACAGAGCGGAAAATGCGAAAGAGACGGGGGATGTACGCGTGAAATGGTTTGACAGATTCCGCAAAAAGCGGGCGGAAAGAAACGAGATCGGGAATACCGAACGGAAAGAAGCGCTTGCCAATGCGGCTCTGGCGATGTTAAGCGGTGACGGAGACAATGAAAACGCCGGACCCGTGCAGGTCGAATTCGGCTATCTGTTCGACATCGAAAGGCACGGGACCGAGGCGTTGTTCAAGGTGAGCAGTCCCGTGTCGACCGCCTATTTTGCGGTGCAGGGCAATCAGCTGATCCGGCTGGATCTTTCGGAGGAGCTGTTTCGGGACACGGCTGCTGCGTTTTTGGAAATGCACGGCTGATCTTCCGCGGGGAGCGCTTCGGCGGCAAGCCGGTCAGAGTTAAGGGGAAATGAATATGAGTGAAAATAACCGGACGATCAACGGCATTCTTTCATCGGTAAAGACGGCTGCCGGAAAGGTTTCGGAAAAGGCGGCAGTGGCGGCCGGTGAAATAAAAAACACGGCGATCGCCCTGAAAGATGAAGCGGCAGTCAGGCAGAGCGAACGCAGGATCGCCGCTGCGGAAAAGAAGAAAAGGGACGATCTGATCCGACTGGCGCCCATTTTCAGAGAGGATATTGCCGGAAATGCGTTGTTGACCGAGCGCGTGATTCGTATAGTCAACTATGATGCGCGGCTTGAAAATGAGGTGTGCAAAGGGTCGGTCGGCTTTTATGAAAAGACCGACGACAGAAAACTGCCGACGCTGTACACCGGATCTGTTCCCGAGCTTGGGCTGACTTTCTATCCGCAGATGAGCGAATCCGTATTTATTGCCGACCCCTGTATTGCGGGAAAATATATCGAGATCGACGAGTATTTCCACTATATGAAGCAGGTCCGCGTAAATGAACTGACCGTTGTGGCACAGTCTCTCGGTGCAAAGAGCGTAACGGTTGAATTGAGAAGCGCCGCAAGCGAAAAGGGGCTGTTGTCCAAAGCCATACACGGCAAGGCGGGCACAGCGATCAATGCGGAAGGTACAAAGAAGAGAGAACGCAGGAATGCAAGCGCGATCGACATATGGGCGCAGACCTCCTTTAAAACAAGCGTCTGGAACGGCGGTCCGACCGTGCCGCCCCTTCTGTATTTCCGGAATGAAAGCGATATTGCGGCGCTGATCCAGATGGTTTTGGTGAACCGGAGCCGGCTCACCGAGCGGCACTATTCCATGAAGGCGAGCTCGACCGCCGGAATATCACTCAATGAAGCCATACACATCGCGGGGGCGCTGAAACAGATAAAATGCAGCGCCGGAGCAAGTTTTGCCGAATCGGCGGAAAAGGAAAGCACGGCCTTTCTGGAATACACCATTCGGTTCTGATCTGTCCGATCACGGGGGCGGGGAAAATGGTCGTGTTGATCGCGGGTGCATCCCACACGGGAAAAACACTGCTGGCACAGAAGCTGCTGGAAAAATATGCGATTCCCTATCTGTCGATCGACCATCTGAAAATGGGGCTGATCCGCAGCGGGAATACCAGGCTCACGCCGCAGAGCAGCGACGGCGCGCTGACCGCTTATCTGTGGCCCATTGTGCGGGAGATCGCCAGGACGGCGCTCGAAAACCGCCAGAATCTCTGCATCGAGGGCTGCTATATTCCGTTTGACTGGGAAAAGGATTTTTCGATGGCGGAGCGCGTGGACATCCGGTATTGCTGCCTTGTGATGAGCGAGCGCTATATCCGCGCGCATTTTCGGGAGATCAGGGCATATGCCGACGTCGTGGAAAAGCGGCTGGACGATACGGACTGCACGCTTGAAAGCGTGCTTGCGGACAATGCGCGCAATCTGGCGCTTGCGCAGGCGTACGGGGTCGATTATCAGCTGATCGACGGCGAATACCATACGGATATCGACCTGTCGTGAGATAAACGGCAAATAAAAACGGGAGGAATGACTTATGGAGATCCGGGCATACCGCGAAAGCGATATACGGGACATGGTGCGCATCTGGAACGAAGTGGTGGAGGAGGGGACTGCCTTCCCGCAGGAGGAACCGCTCGATGAGGAAACGGGAAAAGCGTTTTTTGCGGCGCAGTCCTATTGCGGAGTCGCGGAGGAAAACGGCGGCGTAGTCGGGCTGTATATCCTGCACCCGAATAATGTCGGGCGGTGCGGCCACATCAGCAACGCGAGTTATGCGGTATCCGCCGCCTGCCGCGGCAGACATATCGGGGAGCAGCTGGTCACCGACTGCCTCGGGCAAGCGAAACGTCTCGGCTTTAAGCTCCTGCAGTTCAATGCCGTCGTCGAGACGAATCTTGCCGCCCGCCGCCTGTATGAACGGCTGGGATTTGTCCGGATCGGCACCGTTCCCGGCGGCTTCCGGATGAAGGACGGCACATACCAAAATATCTGCCTCTATTACCACACGCTGTGACGGCAGAGACGGTCTGCGGAGGGGAAATATGGAAAACAACGATATTTTTACGCTGCGGCAGATACCGGAATGGAAAGAGCGGGCTGCCGAATGGTTTCACGCCAAATGGGGCGTGCCGGAAGCGACGTATCTCGCCTGTATGGACGAGTATCTCGACGGAAAGACCGAATACGGCTGGTATCTCTGTCTGGACGGGGACAGGATCGTTGGCGGACTGGGGGTCATCGCGAATGACTTCCACGACCGGAAGGATCTGACGCCCAACATCTGCGCGGTCTATACCGAACAGGATCACCGCGGAAAGGGAATTGCCGGCAGGCTGCTGAATACCGCCGTCGGGGATCTGCGCGCCAAGGGCATTACGCCGGTCTATCTGATCACCGACCACACCGGCTTTTATGAGCGGTACGGCTGGGAATTTTTCTGTATGGTCCAGGGGGATGGAGAGCCGCATCTGACGAGAATGTATATCCACCGATAAGGAGGAACAGTCATGAACGATCCGTGGCTTACGTTTGCCATACGCATCCAGAGCATTGCGCAGGCGGGACTGCAATACGGAAAAGACGTGTACGACAGGGAGCGGTATCAGGAATTGCGGCAGATCGCCGCCGAAATGATGGCGATCAAGGCGGATATACCGGTCGAAAAGGTCTGTGACCTGTTTTGCAATGAGACCGGCTATCAAACGCCGAAGATCGACACGAGAGCCGCGGTGTTTGTCGACGGCAGGATCCTGCTCGTGCATGAAAACAACGGGACGTGGGCACTGCCCGGCGGCTGGTGCGACGTCGATCAGTCGGTGGCGTCGAATACCTGTAAAGAGGTCAGGGAGGAAGCGGGGCTTGCCGTATCGGCGGAAAAGCTGATCGCCGTGCAGGACTGGCGGAAGCACAATGTGCAGAATTATGCCTACGGCGTGATCAAAATATTTGTCCTGTGCCGGTACGAGGGCGGCGAATTTGCGGAAAACAGCGAGACGACCGGGATCGGCTTTTTCGGCAAAGAGGAGCTGCCCGCGCATCTGGCGACGGAAAAATGCACGAAGGAGCAGATCCTCATGTGTTTTTCCTCGTGGGAAAACCCGGATTCTCCGACCGTGTTTGATTGATCCGCGCATATGCCGGAGAAAAACCGCGCTGCGGGCAAGAAAATGAAAAAAACAGTTGACAAAAAGGAAGTCGGTATGCTATAATAACATTCGCGCCGGACAAAGGCGCGGATATAGGGGAGAGTTCCCGAGTGGCCAAAGGGGACAGACTGTAAATCTGCTGCTTCACGCTTCGGTGGTTCGAATCCACCCTCTCCCACCAAAGTCAAATTATCCGAACATTGTCATCAACGGTGACGCGTTCGGATTTTTGATTTTTATAAGCAATTTAACAAATGCATAAATACAATGGAAGAGAGCGAAAACTCTCTGCCATTGTATTTTTAGTATCCATAATTTTTGATGATATTAATTAGTATTTCTCTGTCTTTTTCTGCCTCCTCTTTCGAATAAAAACCATGCTTACAATTTAGACATTCTTGAGGAACGGAACGATCTCGAAGTGTATCATCAAATTTGCAATTTGGATATGCTTTGACAATTTTACCGTCAACAACTTCAAAATGAAAGGCACTATCGGGGCAGAAGCCTTTATCTTCAATATACTTTTCGGCAAAAGCAAAGAATTTGATATTAGTAAGTTTTAATAATTGTTCATACGCATCCTTTCTAATAAAAACGGCACCTGTTATAGGATCTTGATAGTAAGATGCTTTATTGTTATTGCAACAAATAATTTTATCGCCGTCATCATTATACCAACACATTTCTTCCAAATTCAAAGACAGGTTTAGTAAGGAGATGATTTCGGTTGGCGGTAAAACCAATCTGGTATCGTCAAACAATCCGGAATTATATGCAATATCCGGGACAGATTTACATAACCAAGGCCTATAAGTGCAATTCCTATAATTTAGCAGGTCGCCATTGTAATCGTCGATTTCAATAGTGAGATACCTTTCGTTTCCGTCATTAATTATTGTTTCATCTGCGGAAGAACACACAAACAAGTCATACGTGTCTTTCCATTTATAATTCTCATGGGGATCACGCAGAGAAATCCTACAGGACAACAATACCCACTCATGACCATCGAACTCAATAGGCTGCAATATTTTGAGAAGATTTTTCTTTGTTAGATCAAGATCTTTCCACCAAGCATCGTCCTTTTTTAGCGGTAATTCAATGTGTGATAATATTTTGTCGCACATTTTTTCTACTTTGGATTGGAAAATTGGCATAGGACTTTTAATCTTTAACTCTTCGCCGTATTCAATCGGATCATATACTTCATAACCTATAGATTCCTGATTGTTGTTATATGTGGCAAAATTATCAAGAAAATAATTGCACATTAAACTACCGAAGAAAAGGTCAATAGAAACGCATACACACTTTCTTAAAATAGATGCTGAAAACTCTGAGTCATCTTGCTTAACGCATTGCTCATATTCAAAAGGCAATCCATATTTTGCGAAGGTGTTCCGAAATATAACCTCTAATGATGAAAGAATACATATATTATCAAGACAATTGTCGCCGTATGAAACAGAATATTTTTCTGCAATGTCGTCTTCGAAATGCATATGTCCGTTACAAACTCCAGTTTTAACACAGGCAAAGTCTTTTGATAACTTCGCATTTAATTCTATAATCTCATTTTTGGGTACGGATAGAAATTTTCTATTTAACTGAAAACTATCAATGCTCCAAAAACGGAAAGGCAATAAATCTTTCTCCATAAGATCAACTCGATGAAGAAAGCTTTTAAAATCCTCGGTAATCTCCGCTTTATCAGAAAAATATAAATTCTTCTTGTGAAGATTTATATAATCATAAGGTTTTCCAAAATAAGCAAACATACGCCTTATACTTTTTGCCAAAACAAAATCACATTCTTTTAAAAGGCCTTCAAAGAAGGCTTTAACATCTTCGTTTTCTTCAAAACAAGAGAGCACAAATATTAACGCATCTCTTATATAATCGTCTTCAATGCCACCATATATATCAATGGCCTTTTTGATTAAAAATGTATTTCTTTGAATTGTTTCAAATAAAATTTTAATTGCCAAATTTCTAATGTCGGAGTTGCATGCCGCAGAACACCATATAGCGGTATAGAAATTTTCTGTGGCTCTGTCTGGAGAGCATTGACATTTGCAAGTGAAATAAAGAATATTTTTTAATCGGCCTTTTAAATTACCCAAAAAATGTTTACCCGAAAGCCGCTTGGATAATTCCTGAGTTTGCTTTTGTACATCTTTAAGATAATAATCCGTTAAATAATTAGTGCAATTAAAAGGTTTATTGGGATACCCAGCAAAATCAATCAACAATTCTTCAGGTTTTACCGGTGTAAAACAATCAGAAAAAACTGAGATATCTTCGGGTTTAAAATGAATTTTTAGAAGAGTATCGTAATTAAAATCACCAAGAAGTTCGGTTTGTTCAAGAATATATTGTATTGTGGGATAGTCCGGATAAAACTTATCAAACAACATTAGAATAATGGTATCGGTATTTAAACTATAAAACTCATCCGTCTTTCGCTTTATAATTTGTGTGCATTCTTCTTTGCTTTTACCCGATATTTCTATCCACATATATCTTACAATTAAATAGTCCGCCAAAGATTCAATAACAAATGAAAATCTATCACTACCATATTTGTTAATGAAACCGTTCTGTTCCATTACAGAAATATAATGTAATGGATCATCGATAATCGTTTCAACTTCTGTAGCAAAAAAATTTTTCTTGTTGTTTTCATACAAGAACTTTGCGATTTTTTTCGTGTTTTCCCATGTCGGTTTATCAAGACTCCTTTTGATGAACTGCTCATAAATATAAGTAAATCGAGATACGTTATTCTTATTTAAATCTTTTTTACCGTCTAAAATGTAAGGTAATTTGCTCAACAAGAAAGGGTTATTCGAATATAATACATCTAAGTACTCATTGATATCGGTAATTGGTATCCTTTGCAACCACTCAACTACAGACTCAAAAGATACACCTTCAAATTCGTAGCTACTTTTAACAACCTGACGACATTCTTCAATCATAGACTCATCCATTGTATGTGTCCTGTATGTAATGATTATTCGCAAACCCTTGGTATCTTTTATTTTCTTTAATTCATTTATCAGATCGAGCTGACTCTGTTCGTCGATCTCATTAATAGCATCAAAGATAAAAACAAATTCTTCTGTTTTGGCAATAGCTGAGATTTCATTAAAATCAATTTCACTTATGGTTGGACAAAATTTCCCGTATAAACACAAGTGCTTTTTTCCTGTAGTTTTGAATTCTTCTGCAAGGCATTTGATAAAATAACTTTTGCCTATCCCACCTTCACCAGATATTAAGCATCCTTTATGAAGTCTGATAGTTTCCTCCACTCTGGGAATAAACACACCGGACCAGTATGGCTCTATTTTTCTTATTTCATCTATAATCTTTTCTATTTCAGAAATAAAAGCAATAGGATCTGAATCGTAAAAAGAATAACCGCTATATTTTTGAGTGAGTGAATGAAACAAATCTGTTATTGCCGAATTACTTGAGGTATTCCTAAGTCGAGGAAGACCTCCTTTTAGATAATTCATAAAAGTTGTATCTTCCCATTCAAAATGTTCGGGATTGTTACATAATGTATCCATCTTTTGTTTGTGAATTAAATTTAAATCTATATAATTCATAATTACTCCCCACAATAACAGAAATTACTACATTTATTTTACATCAAAAATCGAATAAACACAAGGGGCTGTCGCAAGAGCGAAAGAATCGCGAGCGGCAGCCCATAATGTCTGTAAACTGTTAAAATGTCGAAAACTTTTTTAGTTTTTCTGCAAAAACATACAGAGGGTATGAAAAATGCCCTCTTTTTTCATGAAAATATTTACTTTTTACTCGGTTTAGGCAATCATTTTTTCAAATAAAGGCATATGAAAACGCCCGGAATTCAGTCGGTTGCAAAGCTTTTGGATGTTAAATGCAAAGCTGAGCAATAAAAACTGCGTTTGTGCCTTGTGTTTTCCTCTGGTTAAAAATCTGCGAAAAGCATAGTCTTCCTTCAGTACACCAAAGGCTCCCTCGACCTGTATGGAACGGTTCATCCGCAGTATAATACCATCATCGGACGCTATGAGCCGTTCGGCTTTTTCTTTTTGTTTTGCCATTACCTGAGATAATCCGATCTTTCTGTTTTCATACTGTCCCTTAAAGCATTTATCCCGGTGAGGACAGCCGGAACAGCTTTCGCACACATAATTTTTTTGTGTTACGGTATACCCGCTTGCGGTTTTTGAATGACTGTCATAAGCATAGTTTAATGCTTTTCCGTTTGGACAGATATAGCAATCCTTCTCTTCATCATAATGCATATTCTCGATTCTGTATCTGTCATTCTTAAACTTCTTTTTCTTCCTGACCTCATGATCAGCCGGTTTAATATATGCTTTTTGTCCCTGCTGTTCAAGATATGTATAATTTTCTTCGCTTGCATAGCCTGAGTCGGCTATGATGTTTTCGTATTTCCGTTTGCTCCCTTGCTATATTCTTTCAAGAAACGGAATCAGCGTAAGCGTATCGGTTGGGTTCGGGAACAGCCCTACGCCCACAATGTACTCGCTTTCTACAGCAATTTGAACATTGTATCCGGGTCTCAGCTGCCCGTTTCGCATATGATCCTCTTTCATACGCATAAAGGTTGCGTCTGTATCGGTCTTGGAATAGCTTTTCCTCTTGCCGCATATTCCTAAAGCCTCGCGGTATTTTTCTAATCTTTCAAGATGATCCGTAAGCCGTTCGCAGTCCCTTTGCAATTCGGTCTTTCTTTTGCCGCTTCCGTGCACAAATTCTATCCCATACATACGGGCAAAATTTTCAAGGTATTGAATTACCTCTTCTAATTCGGCACTTTCGGAAAGTCCGTATTTTAAAGCAATACCCGGCAATTCCCGGTCTATACGGTCATACAGACGGTTCATATTCTTCTGTACTGCATTTGCCCATACGAAAGTATATCGGCTGGCATTTGCCTCTATCTTGGTACCGTCCACAAATACATTTTTAAATTCTACTTCGCCAAGCTCAGACAGCTTTAATACTAATTGGTAAAACAGATTTTCCATAACCGCCGACAGTCTTTCATTTTGAAAATGTGCGATTGTTGCGTGGTCGGGGACAGGTGAATTCTGTAATATCCACATAAAACGGATGTCGTTTCGGCAGACCTTTTCTATTTCCCGGCTTGAATAAATCCCATTCATATATGCAAATACAAGCAACATAAAGAGCATAGCAGGATCATATTTCCGGTATGTGCGGACATATGCTTTGTACAGTTCGGTATAGTCTAATGTGTCGCATATTTTCGCGAGTTTGAATACCGGATCGTCTCCTTTGATTTTTGTTTCTAAATTTAACGGTAAAACCACTTGATTTCTTGTTCCGTACATTGTATAATTTACCTGCTTTCTGGGCTATTTTTAGCAATTTAATTATACAGTAAGCAAAGCGACCGGGCAACCCTTTTTTTCGGGCTGCCCGGTTGTTTTTTGGCTGTCTTAACTCGACAGCCCCCCCTGTGTGTTTTAAGCCGTTTTATCGGCTCTCTGTGCCTTTAATTCGGCTTGTTCTGCTTTCCATTCATCAAACTCTTTTCTGCCTTGCTCGGTCTCAAAAAATGCTTGAATTTGCGGAAGGAAGTGTCGTGCGAGGATTTCCAATTCGTGTTTCGGAATATTACTTCTGTTCGCTGCCATATGGCAACACGGCTTTTATTTGTTGTCGGTCATTCCTCCTTTACATATTCATTTGCATACCGCCATCATCATGGCTGTCTTGAATTTGTTTTTTCTTTTGCCTACGTTTGCGTTCACGGACAACTTTAGGTTTTTGTTCATCATTATTGTCCGGTTCTCCTATCATCGCAATATCAGCTGCAAGATATAAAGCATCGACGGTAATATTGCTCCAACCGCCGCCCATTTCAGCTTGAGCTTCCACGGTGTCAAATCCTTGGCTTTCAGCTCGTTCATCATTCGGCATATTTCCGTGTGCAGCTGCTCTTTCAAGGAGTCCGTCTGCCTCGATAATTTGTCCTTGGTTGAATACTCTATCGAGTCCATCTTGTCTGTTGCCGCCTTGCGCATTTCCGTTAAACACGGTCTTAACGTCTGTATGATCAAATCGTTCAAATCTTGATGCGTCGGAAGTTCGGATATTAAATCCGTGTTTCTTACAATGCTGTTCCCAACTGTCGAAAAGTATTCCGCTATCTTGTTGTACTGTTCCAATGTCAGAAGCAGATACTGAGGCTGTATCGGTTCGGTCAATGCCGCTACCGTTTCCTCGGTTATCTGTTTTATTGGATTGTTGTTCTTTAGTTTGGTAATATCCATAAGCAAATAATTCCTCCATATTAGTTTTTAAATATTTGTCATCGAGTAATCGGTTATCCCGAAACCTCTGAACATCCGGTGTGGTATAGGTTATATACTTGTAACGGTCTATCCATTTTACACCGTATCCGAGTTTTTTCATCTGCTCAATAAACTGCTTTTTGTTTCGGCTTGTTGCTACCGCATAATCTATGGCATTTGTCAGCTTCAGCTTTTTACTGTTACCGCGTAAGGCGGCGCGGTATTCTCGCTGATTGATAGATTTTTGTTTAGGCTTTTGATACAGCGTTAACACCTCTAATCCAAATCGCTGACAGATGGCATCCGACTTATGCCGTAACTCTTCCAATCCTTTTTCATCAATTTGGATCTTATATCCCGTTTCACAGTTTACCGAGTTGACGACGAAATGATTATGCCGGTGGTCACGGTCAATGTGAGTTGCCACAATCACCTCAAATCCATCAAACAGCTTTGCTGTTTCCAAACCTATGCGGTGTATCTGTTCGGGTGTGGCATTGCAATCGGGTTTAAAGGATTGCACATACTGTTTGAAGAATACGCCCTTTGCTTTACCGTATTGATGCTTGGTTGCCATAAACTCCTGATACGCCGATTCGGGAACGCAGTGCTGACCGCTTACAAGCTTTATTCCGTCTATGACGGTTTTCTTGTCTTGCATAACATAATCAAGCACTCGTTTCATCGCCGTGGCGGTCTGTGTTTTTTCGGGGATTGCCGTAAAGGTTGCCATCAACCACACCTCCCGACTATATTGTTGAGCGTGGCAAGCACCTCGGTATATTGTTGTTTTAACTCCTATAAATCGGGACATACAATCTTGCCCATATTGCAGAGCGT
>CAKUMQ010000035.1 GCA_934667845.1 uncultured Eubacteriales bacterium
TCGCTGACCGGTACGCGCAGACACTGTGCCGTAAAAGCGGGGGAGTCGGCCTCGACGATCACGCCGTTTTCCACATGTCCCCAGATCTTCAGCGGCTCCTGCTCGGATTTTTCCTCCTCACCGCCGATATAAGGGATCATGTTGTCCACCATTTCCGGCCAGCGGGCAAAGGTCTTTCCGGCACCGGAGATGGCCTGATAGGTGCAGACGAGCACATCCTTGACGCCGAATTTGCGCAGCGGGAACAGCGCGGGGACATAGCTTTGCAGTGAGCAGTTGGACTTGACGGCGATAAAGCCGCGCTTGGTGCCGAGACGCTGCCGCTGCGCCGGAATCACAGTGAGGTGGTCGGCGTTCAGCTCGGGGATGACCATCGGCACATCCGGCGTATGGCGGTTGGCGCTGTTGTTGGAGATGACCGGGCACTCCGCCTTGGCATACGCCTCCTCAAGCGCCTTGATCTCCGCCTTGGGCATGTTGACCGCACAGAACACGAAATCGACCTTGTCCGCGACCGCTTTTACGTCGGCGGCGTCTATGACCGGCATATCGCGCACGGATTCCGGCATGGGCTTGGTCATTGCCCAGCGGTCGCCGATCGCCTCGGCGTAGGTTTTCCCTGCGGAGCGGGCGCTGGCAGCCAGCGCGGTAATGTGAAACCACGGATGATCGGCAAGCAGCGTGACAAAGCGCTGACCGACCATGCCGGTGCAGCCGATGATACCGACGGAGTAAGTTTTCATGATAACTGACACATCCTTATGACGGAATTCCGGTCAAAAGCAAAAAATGCAGTTGAAAAGCCGGCGAAAGCAAGGTATAATACCTTTTGTGCCGAAAAAGCACAGGAACACTTTCATTCTCTTTATTCTACCATCTGTCCGCGGTAAAGTCAATCGCTATTCCGAAAAAACACGCGGCAGCTGCTTTCTACCACTGTATCACGGAAAGGGTGCAAATATGTCCATGAACCGTCAGGATTTTTTCTTTGATCTGCCGCCTGAGCTGATCGCCCAGGAACCGGCAGAACCGCGGGATGCCGCGCGGCTGCTCGTGCTGTCCCGCGAAACGGGAGCGATTGAGGATCGCCGCTTTTCCGATATCACGGAATATCTGAAGCCGGGCGACTGCCTGATCCTCAACGACAGCCGCGTGCTGCCCGCGCGGCTGTACGGCCGCCGCAGGCCGACGGGCGGCGCAGTGGAGCTTCTGCTGCTGAACCAGCGGGAGCAGGATGTCTGGGAGGCGCTTGCCGGTCCCGGCCGCAAGGCCCGGCCGGGCGATATACTCGAATTCGGCGACGGGCTGCTGACGGCAGAGGTGCTGTCTGTTCTCGAGGGCGGCAACCGCTTGGTGCGCTTCTCCTACGAGGGCAGCTTCTTTGCGCTGCTTGAAAAAATCGGCGAAATGCCGCTGCCGCCCTATATCAAAAAGCGCCTTGCGGACAAGGAAAGCTACCAGACCGTGTATTCGCGCGAGCTCGGCTCTGCCGCTGCGCCGACTGCGGGACTGCATTTTACGCAGGAGCTGCTTGCGCGTCTGCAGGAGCAGGGTGTACGCATCGGCTATGTGACGCTGCATGTCGGCCTCGGCACTTTTCGCCCCGTAAAGGTGGATGACATTACGGAACATAAAATGCACGCCGAGCACTATGAGCTGCCGGAAAAGACGGCGCAGCTCATCAACGAGACCCGCGCGGCGGGCGGACGGGTGATCGCGGTCGGCACGACAAGCTGCCGCACGCTTGAAAGCATCGGCGTCGGCGAGGACGGTCTGGTTCACCCGCAGGAGGGCTACACCGAGATCTTTATCTATCCCGGCTATACCTTCAAGCTGCTGGATGGGCTGATTACAAATTTCCATCTGCCGGAGAGCACACTGATCATGCTCGTGTCGGCATTTGCGGGCTATACCCATACGATGGATGCCTACCGGCATGCCGTGGCGGAGCGCTACCGCTTTTTCAGCTTTGGCGATGCCATGCTGATTCAATAACAACACTGTAAAGGGAGATACCATGACAGTTATCAAAACAGAGGGCCGGGCACGCCTGGGGCGTTTTGACACGCCGCACGGTACGGTGATGACACCGGCGTTTATGAATGTGGCGACCTGCGGCGCGATCAAGGGCGCTGTGTCGGCATATGATCTGAAAGAGCTGAAATGTCAGGTGCAGCTCTGCAACACCTATCATCTGCATCTGCGTCCCGGCGACGAAACGGTGAAAACGCTCGGCGGTCTGCACCGGTTTACAGGGTGGGACGGACCGATCCTGACCGACAGCGGCGGATTTCAGGTGTTTTCCCTTGCCAATCTGCGCAGGATCCGCGAGGAGGGTGTGGAATTTGCCTCCCACATTGACGGCAGACGGCTGTTTATCGGGCCGGAGGAGAGTATGCGTATTCAGTCGAATCTCGGATCGACCATTGCGATGGCGTTTGACGAGTGCGTGGAAAATCCGGCGGAATACAGCTATGCCAAGGCCTCCTGCGCCCGCACGACCCGCTGGCTTGTGCGCTGCCGGGAGGAGATGCGGCGGCTCAACAGTCTGCCCGATACGATCAATCCCCGTCAGCTGCTGTTCGGTATCAATCAGGGCTGCACGTTTGACGATCTGCGCGTGGAGCACATGAAGCAGATCGCCGATCTGCAGCTGGACGGCTACGCGATCGGCGGTCTCGCCGTCGGCGAACCGGCAGAGGTGATGTACCATGTGATCGAGCAGGTCGAGCCGCATATGCCTGAAGACAAGCCGCGCTATTTGATGGGCGTCGGCACGCCGGAGAATATTATCGAGGGCGTATACCGCGGCGTGGATCTGTTTGACTGTGTGATGCCCGCCCGCAACGCCCGCCACGGCCATGTGTTCACCTGGGACGGCAGACGGAATGTGCTCAACAGCAAATATGCCACGGACGAGGAGCCGCTGGATCCGCAGTGCGACTGCCCGACCTGCCGCCGCCACAGCCGCGCCTATATCCATCATCTGTTCAAGGCGGGGGAGATGCTGGCGATGCGCCTCTGCGTGATGCACAATCTGTATTTTTACAACACGCTGGTCGAGCGGATCCGTGCGGCACTGGATGCCGGAACTTTTGACGAATTTTACCGCACCTATACCGGCCGGCTGGACCGGCGGATCTGAAGCGGGAAAATTTCCTGTTTTTATTTGTAAATTTTTTATATCAGGGTTGCAATTCCTTTGCATACTCGGTATAATAGGTATATTCTATTAGGAGGTGTCCCATGTTGAATTGGATGTTAATGGCAAATGAGGTATCGGGGGCTGCCGGTACACAGCAGGATGTTCCCTGGTGGTATCAGTATTCTACCCTGTTTATGCTGGTTATCGTGTTCGTGGTGATGTACTTCGTCATGATCCGCCCGCAGAACAAAAAGCGTAAAGAAGAGCAGAAAATGCGCAACAGTATCCGTGTCGGCGACGAGATCGTAACCATCGGCGGCATCTGCGGCCGCGTCGTCAACGTCAAGGAGGATACGCTGATCATCGAGACCGGTGCCGACCGGAGCAAAATGTCCATCAAGAAATGGGCGCTTCAGGAGTGCCTGACGGTGCATGACAACACCGAAACCGATGATGACGACGATGACGATGAGGATTGATCTCCGCCGCTTCGGTATGTGACAAGGTATAACACAGCCCCCCTCCGCATAGGATGGCCGTGTAGCCCGTTAGGCTAAGAGCGGAGGAGTGCGTTATGCGAGCAAAACAAAACGATTCGTCCACGGCATACCGCTGGGTGCGGCCGTTACTGTGGGGGGCATTGGCGGGGGTAGTTGTCTGTCTGCTTTTGCTGCTGCTTATGGCGGCGGTCCTGGCGGCAGGGGATGTACCCAAGCCTGCAGTGACGCCTCTTGCGGTGTCGGCGGCTGTCGCCGGTGCGGCCGTGGGCGGTTTTGTATCGGCGCGCCTGCGCGGCGAAAACGGACTTGTCTGCGGTGCACTCTGCGGTCTGATCCTGTTTCTGGCAGTCATGGCGGCGGGCTTTTCGCTGCTCGGGCAGCTGCGCGGCGGCTTTGCGCTGTTAAAGCTGGGACTGATGCTGGCTGCGGGTGCGGTCGGCGGAATCTGCGGCGTGGGGCGCCGCCGGTAAAAATGGGGGCATAACCTGTCCCGTGCGGACATACAGTGCAGTATACGATCCTTGGAGGTGCGTGTGCTGTGAACTGGTTGTCCCATTCCGTCGACGGACAGGCGGAGAGCCGCCGTGTGCGGATCCCTTTTTCCCGCCTGGGCGGCGACTGCCTTTTGGCAGTCGGTATTTTCTGCGGTGTGCGGCTGTTTTGCGGCGTCGGGGCGGAGACCCGGACGGCACTGACGGCGATGCTGGCGACGGAGGGGGTTGCCCCTTCGTTTTCTGCGGCGATATCTGCGCTCGGCAGCGGGCTTTTGTTCCCGCTGCTGCTCTGTGTGACCGCGTTTCTGACCGGACTCTCCCCTTGCGGCGTTGTGGTGTCGTGGGTGCTGCCGGTGCTGTACGGAGCTGCGGCGGGGCTGACGCTGGCGCAGCTGTATTCCGCGGGCTGGCACGGCATCTTCTGGGCGCTGCTCATCGTGCTGCCGCGCGTGCTGTGTATGCGCAGAGCGCTTGACGGCTGCTGCGGCGAGTGTCGGCGGATGTCACAGCTGTTTTTGGCGCAGCTGCGCCCCGCTTCCGCGCATTGCGGCGGATTGCAGCTGGAATTCCGTGCCTATTGCGCGCGGTTTCTGACGTCGGGCGTGTTTGCGCTGGCATCGGCGATATGGGATGTATTGATGAGAATGATCTGCAGCCGGTGGCTGTAGCGTTGTTTCGGACGGTAAAAACATAAGGGAGGTCTATCGGTGGCCGGTTTTTTCGGATTATTTGATTATAACAAGGTCGGACCGGGCGTGGACAAGAATGCTCCGAAAAAGCGGGGCTTTGTCGTCTTTTTTGAGATCTATTTCCGCAAGTTCTGGAAGCTGATCGAGGCTTCGCTCCTGGCGGCTTTGCTGAGTGTGCCGGTGCTGACCTCCGGTCTTGCCAATGCCGGTCTGACCTTTATCGGGCGGAATTTTGCCCGCCAGAAGCATGCGTTTATCTGGTCGGACTTTTGGGATACCGTGAAGAAAAACTGGAAGCAGGCACTCCCGGTCGGGATCATCAACACGGTCCTGCAGCTGATCATGGCGTATGCCCTGTATTTTTACTTCCCGCGCGCGGCGGAGGGGCAGGAGCTGACCATTTGGCAGTACATTCCGTTCTCCCTGATGGTGCTGATCAATGTCCTGTTTATCTTCATGCAGTATTATCAGTACATGCTGCTGATCACGTTCAAATTTTCTCTCCGGCAGCTGTATCGCAACAGCTTTATCTTTGCTATGGCGGGGATCAAGCAGAATCTGCTGATCGCCCTGTCCATGCTGCTGGTCTATGCGCTGCTGTTCCTGATCGCGCTGATCGGACAGATCGGCATTGTGATCGCGGTATTTCTGCTGATCACCGTTGTCCCCGGATTCCGCACGCTGCTGATCCAGTATACCATTTTCCCGCTGATCCAAAAGCATATCATCGACCCGTATTATGCCGAGCATCCGCATGAGGATATGCAGCAGCGGCATGATCTGGCGCTTGACCCGAGCGAGGAGGAAAAGGCGGCACAGGAAACCGACGAAGATGAGGTCATCTTCAAGGATATGGGGCGTACCGTGCAGGAGGAGCCGGAAAAAGAGGAATCCTCCAAGCGGAAGATTCCGAAGCAGTATTCCGAGGATCAGCTCCGCCGCGGCAAACGGATCACCCGTCAGCCGCAGGATGACGATGACGATACCATCTGATGGCTGTTTCGGCAGCTAAAAGGTCGGATCCCGTTTTGCGGGATCCGACCTTTTTTATCAAAAATTATCGTTCGGGATAATCCAGCGTCCGCGGCAGACTGAGCAGATAATCGGCGGAGATAGAAAAAACGGACGGGCAGCACATTATCTGCGAGTCTTTCCTATACAACGAAAATGATTTTTCAACGTAAAAATTCAATTTTTTGACAAGTCCTTTTGCAACAGAAATGTTTCACCTGTTGACAATATAGATTGTAACTTCTATACTTATCTTAAGCGAGGGATATATCCCTCAAAACAAAGGTTATAAAAAAGTAAAGGGAGAGAGACAAATGAAAAAACGACTGTCTGTTTTACTGGCGGCGGCGCTGTTTGCCGCGCTTCTGCTGACCGGCTGCCCGAATAAGGACAAGGCGCCCGACGCATCGGGTGAGGAATCGTCGGCAGCGGCGGTAATGACGACTGCAGCAGCGGCGGGAGAGACGGACGCGGAGTCGGGCAGCACAGAGAGCACAGACAGCGGCGAGCCGACGCCGTCCGATACGGCAAGTGCCGATGCATCCTCATCTGTCGGCGGAGCGGAGGTAAGCGCGGAAAACACCTCGCGCCAAACCGCGCAGACCAAGGCGGGCAACGCGGCACAGACGACGGCAAAGCCCAAGCCCGGGCAGACGACGGCGGCAACAAAAGCGACGCAGACGACGGCAAAGCCGCTTGCCGCGCTGCCGTTGAAAACGCAGTGGATACTAAAGCCGAGCCTGGATTATGAAACGGTCATTCCCACCACAGACGGAAAGAACTGGGTCGGAGGCAGGAAAAACAGCGGAGGCAAAGAGAGCTTTTTGTTCAACACAGCCGGCAAGGTGATTATGCAGGCGGATTTTATGAATTGCGGGACAAAACAGCAATTTGGCGATCGTATTGTAGCATGTAAAGACGAAAAATATGCACTGCTGTCCACCGATGGTAAGGTGATTTTGGACTTTCAAAACAATAGGTTAACTTTTTATGGCGAATTTTGCCTGAAGGAAAAGACATATCTTGAGGGAGATTGGGTGAAAATTGACCGATCCGGTAAAGAGATCGGAAAATATGAGGGGATAGTCGGTTACGGAGCTATGAAAGAGGATATATATCTGTTTGATCAAAAAAATAAAATCGTGTATTCGGCCACAACAATATATGATGCACAAGCTCCATATCATATAGTGGATTTTTGTAAGGGACCGACTATTTGCAAGAGTGCTTCGAAAAAATACGTTGCTCTTGTGGGAGAGAATATCAAAGATAAATCTGTGGAAGAACTGATTCCCTCCTTTTTGGGCTATGGCGCGGTGATCAACGGCGAGCTGAGATCCACCACGCTTTACAAGGAGCTGTCCCTGCTGAAGGGGTTTAGCGACTGGCGGCGCGATCTGTATATTGCCGGAACGGGAACGGAATACCTGTTTACCAACACGGCGGGCAGGGCTGTGCTGACAGAGAAGTTTGCCGACATTTCTGCCAAGGATAACGGCACGGTTGCGGCGGTCAAGCAAAACGGCAAATGGGGCTTCATCCGCGTTCCGGAGTTGTAAAATACACCTATATATAGGTAAAGGAGAGAAAGATATGAACATATGTGGAAAAAAGGGGCTTGCACTTATTCTTTTGATCGCGCTGTGCCTGTCCTGCGCGGCATGTCAGACAACGCCGATCGTGCCGGAAACACCGGCGGCACAGGAAACAGCGGCGCCCTACGGCGCCGAGGATCTGACGGGCTGCTGGGTCACCGAAATGCCGAAGGAAGACTCATACGAAGCCTGCTTTTTTGCCGTGCAGTTTTTCTCAAACGGTGAGTGGGTCTGCGCGAATGTGAATAAAAGCGGTGGGTACATGCGGAGAAGCTTTGTATTTTACAGTGGCAACGGCTTGGGCTTTTCTGGGCAAATGGGAAACTATTATACCGAAAAGGGCGGAACTCTGCTGCTGAAGGATGTTAAGGAAAATTATAAATGCGTGCTGGATTACAAGCGCGAGGGCGACAAGCTGGTGATGAGCACGGATAAGACGACCTATGAATTCACCTTGTGGGACAAGAATATTTCCCACCTTGTCGAATACGGGAAGGCAGGATGAATGAAATGAAGCCATATATTGTGAAATGCCTTGCACTTATTCTTTTGGTTGCGCTGTGCCTGTCCTGTGCGGCGTGTCAGGCGACGGCGATCGTGCCGGAAACACCGGCGGCACAGGAAACAGCGGCACCCTACGGCGTCGAGGATCTGACTGGCTGCTGGGTCAGGAGGTACACGGAATCGAACACAACGGCGACGACCGGAAGCAAGGAAAAGGTATATATTGAGGCGTTCCAGTTCTTTTCAAACGGAAAATATAAAGCGCTGAATCTGGTGGAAAACGGGCAATACGGTTTTGTGGAGAACAGCATGGGAATGTCCATGCACTGTCGCTCAAACGGCGAATATTACACCGAAAAGAACGGCGTTCTCCTGCTGGGGGTCGCGAACGAAGCCTTTACGGTCGTTGAATACAAACGCAGCGGGTCAAACCTGTCCGTTACCTATGTGAAAAAGGCAGTTGGTGATAATACCGGAAAATATACGGAGTACACCGCGGAATATACCCTGTGGGAAAAGACGATTGCTCATATCCGCGAATTTGCTGGGTAAAAATACACTGCTGTAATGCAAAAAAACGCCCTCTCCGCAAAAAGCGGAGAGGGCGGCGCGCGTTTTCTGCGGTTTCAGCGGCGGGGGATCGGATAGACCCAGCCGTAGGGGTCGGGGATACGTCCCCACTGGATGCCGGTCAGCGTATCATAGAGGTGCTGTGTCACAGGCCCGATCTTGCCGCCGTTGACGACCGCTTTTTCTCCGCGGTAGCACAGCTCGCCGATCGGGGAGACGACCGCGGCTGTGCCGCAGCCCCACGCCTCCTCCAGTCTGCCGGTTCTCATGGCATCTGTCAGCTCGTCGACCGATAGCAGCCGCTCGCAGACGGTATAGCCCTCCCCGCGCAGCACCTCAATGCAGGACATGCGCGTGATGCCGGGCAGGATCGAGCCGGTCAGCTTCGGGGTGACGATCTCACCGTCGATCTTGAACATGACGTTCATCGCGCCGACCTCTTCAATGTATTTGCGCTCCACACCGTCGAGCCACAGCACCTGGGAATAGCCCTGCTCTTCGGCGCGCTCGGCGGCGCGATTGCTGGCGGCATAGTTGCCGCCGCATTTGGCATAGCCGGTGCCGCCGCGCACCGCGCGGACGTCCTCGGACTCGATCATGATCTTGACGGGATCTAACCCCTCGGCGTAATAGCTGCCGACCGGGGAGGCGATGATGACAAACTGTGCGTTGTGAACGGCGTGAACGCCGAGGTTTTCGTCGTTGCCGAACAAAAACGGACGCAGATACAGCGAAGTGCCGGGCGCAGAGGGCGTCCAGTCCTGCTCAAGCTGTACAAAGGTGGTGAGCAGCTTGAGCGCATCCTCCTCGGGAATCTGCGGCAGGCAAAGCCGCTCGGCGGAGCGGTTTAAGCGGCGGATGTTCTCGATCGGGCGGAACAGCTGCACGCCGCCGTCTGCGCGGCGGTATGCCTTTAAGCCCTCGAAGATTTCGGAGCCGTAGTGCAGCACCGTCGCGGCGGGATGCAGCGCCAGCGGTCCGAACGGGACGATGCGGGCGTTGACCCAGCCGGTCTTTTGATGATAATCCATCATCAGCATATGATCGGTGAACAGACGGCCGAAGCCGAGAGACGCGCTGTCCGGCTTTTCCTTCAGACAGGGGGCTTTCGTGATCGTGATCTCCATAGATGACACTCCTTTTCACGAGGCGTCTTGTTGCCGACACTTCGCAGATATTTTGTGCGCTATTATACGCTTTTCCCGCCGCGTTGTCAAGCCTGTTTTTACTCGCTGCGCAGCGCCTCGACCGGATCCTTGCGCGCGGCGATCTTCGCCGGGATCAGTCCGGCGACAACGGTGAGCACCATACTGATGACGACGAGCAGCACAGCGCCTTTCCACGGCAGCACGGCGTTCAGCGTCATGATACCGGTCAGGTGGTGGACGATGGCATTGATCGGCAGCGTCAGCAGCAGGGTGATACCGATGCCCATGACACCGGCGGTCAGACCGACCAGCAGCGTTTCCGCGTTAAACACGCGGGAGACATCGCGCTTTGATGCGCCGATCGCACGCAGTATACCGATCTCGCGGGTGCGCTCCAGAACGGAAATATAGGTGATAATGCCGATCATGATGGAGGAGACGACAAGCGAGATCGCGACAAAGGCGATCAGCACATAGGTGATGGCGCTGAGAATTGTCGTGATAGAGGACATCAGCAGCTTGACATAGTCGGTGTAGGTGATCTGCTGTTCCTCCGCCTTGTCCTTGTTGTACGCGGAGATGGCGTCGGAAATGGCATCCTTATCGGCGAATGTCTTGGCATAGAGGTCGATGGAGGTCGGCTGTTCGCGATCGACAAAGCCGAGCAGCTTCAGATTGTCCTCGTAGGTGGATGCGGAATAGGGCGAGGGGACATAGGTGTCGTAAAACGAGGCGTATTCCTCCTCGGTGAATGCGGTGGTGTCAAAGGCGGCGGCCAGCGCGGCGCTGCTCATGCCCGCCATCTGCTTCTGCACAGTTTCGGCATGGGTTTTTGTCACGCTTTCGCGGATAGACTGGCGGGCATAGGCAAACAGCGTCTCGTCATCCATGTCGCGGATATAGCTTTCCAGCGAGGAGGTGTCTGCCACGCCCATCTGCTCGGCATATGCCTTGATCATGCTTTCTTCCAGCTGCTTTCTGTCCAGACCGTTCATCGCCTGCGCGACGGCGGCATCTAAATAGGCGTCGGTCGGCACCGAGCGGATCTTCACATACAGCTCCGCCTTTTCGGCAGCGGACAGCTTGGCAAAATACGCCCTGGTCTGCTCTGCCTTTTCGGCGGCAGTCGGCTCGGCATCCTTGTCCGAGCGGAAAGGCAGTCCGGTCAGGATATCGGTTTTCGGGTCGTTTAACTGCGCCGTGATCAGTGCGGACGAGGAAGAGGAGGCGATCAGGTGATCGGCCAGCGCCGCCGTATAGCCGATCGCCCCTGTCATCATGCCGGAGGCGGCATCGGCATCCTGACGCAGAATGCCGACGACCTTGAGCGGGATCGCCTTGTCGGAGCCTTCATAGAGATAGGACAGCCCCGCTTCGGTGGTGGTCAGATCGGTATACTGTCCGTCGGCATTTTTCTGCCAGACCGCATCCTGCGGCAGCAGCTTGAATTCCATCTTCAGAATGTCCTCATAGCTGAAGGACAGCGGCTTTGAGGTGTCGATCTCCTCGCCGTTGATGGCAGCCTGCATGATGTTTTTCATATCCTCCGTGCTTTGCAGACCGAGTGCATACAGCACGAGATCGCTGATCTCATTGCGGCTGTCCACCACCAGCACCAGTTCGTTGTATGCTGTCGGCCAGCGTCCCGCCAGAACGTCATATTGCTCTTTCAGCAGGGCGCTGACGCCGTTTCCGTCCTTGTCCGGCAGCATCTCCTGCCAGACCGACAGGGTGGAAAAGGCGTTTTTATACAGTGAAGAGCTGCCGATCGTGCCGCCCTCACCGTAGACGGTCTTCATCAGCTCGTTCATCAGCTCCTGCACATCGGAGCGGATGATGTTGCCCTCGGTGTCCTTGGTGTAGATATTCAGCGGCAGATCATAGCCGTAGCGGACGGCGCTGACGTATTTGTTGAGATGCCCCTCGTCCATCCACTGTTTAAAGGATTTCAGGTCGTTTTCCGTCGTTTCGGCGGTGTTCAGCGAGTTCCACATATCATAAGTGACCTGACTGCCGTAGACGCGGTCAAGCGCATGGGCGTTTTCCTCTTTTCCCGCATGGTCGCCCATCAGGGAGAGCATCAGCGAGGACATATCGACGCTTTCCGCCTCGAGCGTGATGGGGTAGGAGGACAGCGTGTCCTCCTGCACGCGGTCGATATACGCCTTTATGCCCGAGGAAAGAGACAGGATCAGTGCAATGCCGATGATACCGATGCTGCCGGCAAATGAGGTGAGCAGCGTGCGTCCCTTTTTGGTCATAAGGTTGTTGAGGCTGAGCGAGACCGCGGTGGGATACGACATGGAGCGGGTGCGGCGCAGCTTTTTCTGCTCCCGTTTTTTCGCTCTGTCCGCTTTCGGCATCGGGGCGGCAGGTTCTGCCGCTGTTTCCTCCTCGCCGGAATAGGGGGCGCTGTCGTCGACAACGCGCCCGTCCAGCAGACGGATAATGCGGGTGGAATAGCGCTCGGCAAGCTCGGGGTTGTGCGTGACCATCAGGATGAGCTTGTCTTTGGCGATCTCCTGCAAAAGCTCCATGATCTGCACGCTTGTAGCGGAATCCAGTGCGCCGGTCGGTTCGTCGGCCAACAGGATCTCGGGGTCGTTGACGAGGGCACGGGCAATGGCGACGCGCTGCATCTGACCGCCGGACATCTGGTTCGGCTTTTTGCGGAGCTGGTCGCCCAGACCGACGCGCTCGAGCACCTCTTTTGCCCGCCGCGTGCGCTCGGCGCGCGACACGCCGGACAGCGTGAGTGCCAGCTCCACATTGGCGAGCACGGTCTGATGGGGGATGAGGTTGTAGCTTTGAAAAACAAAGCCGATGGAATGGTTGCGGTAGCTGTCCCAGTCGGCATCCGAAAAACGGGTCGTGGAAATGCCGTTGACCGACAGATCGCCCGAGGTGTAGCGATCGAGTCCGCCGATGATGTTGAGCAGCGTGGTTTTTCCGCAGCCGGACGGACCGAGCACCGAGACAAATTCATGCCGGCGGAAACAGAGGTCAACGCCCTTGAGCGCGGTGACTTTGGTGTCCCCGATGGCATATTCCTTGACAATATCGGTCAAACGCAGCATAAACGGGATCACTCCTATCCGAATATCAGGGGAGAGTATAGCAGAAAAATATGAACAGGGTATGGCGAAAAAGAAAAAATCCCTCTGCGGAGCACGCAGAGGGATAAAAAGCGCAAAAAATCAGTCGGTCGGTTCGGTACAGCGGATAAATCCGCAGCAGCCGACAGCAGACATTTCCGAAAACCCGTTGGCGCGGTAAAACGCGGCGGTCTGCGGGGTGTCATCCGTGGTCAGTTCGATCTGCCGCACATGGCAAAAGCGGCGGAGAAGCGCCTGCAAAAGCGCCGAGCCAACGCCTTTTCGCTGATATTGCGGATATACCAGTATATCCTGTACGAAGACAACGGTATAGCCGTCGCCGACGGCGCGGAGCAGACCGAGCAGCCGGTCATTCTCATAGGCGGCGAGGATCAGCAGGGAGTGGGCAAAGCCCTCTTTTAGAATATGCGGCTGATCGGTATAGGCGGTCCACCCGACGCTTTCGTACAGCGGCAGATATTCCTCCTGACGGAGGGAACGACATTCACAAACGGTCATAAAATCACCTCAAAGCAACTATTCGGTTTCAATATCGTGTCAGCGATTTGTATGACGCAATCTCATCCGGTCGTTCTCCTTTTATATGCGATCAACGGCGTTTATCAGGCGGAAAACTGGCTGTTGTACAGCCTGGCGTAGAAGCCGTTTGCCGCCATGAGCGATGCGTGGTTGCCCTGTTCGATCACATGGCCGTCCTTCATCACCAGAATGCAGTCCGCCTCGCGGATGGTGGACAGCCGGTGGGCGACGATAAAGCTCGTGTGTCCCGCCATCAGCGCGGCAAACGCCTGCTGGATCTTCATTTCGGTGCGGGTGTCGATCGAGGAGGTGGCTTCGTCTAAGATCAGCATCGGCGGATGGCAGAGCATGACGCGGGCAATGCACAGAAGCTGCCGCTGCCCCTGCGACAGCTCGCCGCCGTCCTCGCCGAGGACAGTGTCGTAGCCGTTTGGCAGTCGACGGATAAAGCCATGGGCATGGGCGGCTTTGGCGGCGGCGATCATCTCCTCCTCCGTCGCCTCCGGACGCCCCATCAGCAGGTTTTCGCGGATGGAGCCGCTCTTCAGCCACGTCTCCTGCAGCACCATGCCGAAGCCCGCGCGCAGGCTTTTGCGGGTGAGTGAACGAATGTCGGTGCCGTCTACGGTGATCTCGCCGCTGTTGACATCGTAAAAGCGCATCAGCAGATTGATGAGCGTGGTCTTGCCGCAGCCGGTCGGGCCGACGATCGCCACCCGCTTGCCCGGCAGTACGGACAGGTTGACGTCCTCGATCAGCCGCCGGTCGGGAGAATAGGAGAAGTAGACGTGGGAGAGGGCAATATTCCCCTGCGGGGCGGTCAGCACGGCGGCATCCGGCTCGTCCGGCGTCTGCGCCGGCTCGTGGATAAATTCCAGCACCCGTGCGGCACAGGCGAGCGCACCCTGCAGCTCGGTGATCACGCCGGAGATCTCGTTGAACGGCTTCGTGTACTGGTTGGCGTAGCTTAAAAAGCAGGAGAGCTGCCCGACCGTGATCCTGCCGCGAATGGCGGAAAGCGCGCCGAAAATACCGACACCGGCATAAACCAGCGCGTTGATAAAGCGTGTGGAGGGATTGGTGATGGAGGAGAAAAAGACCGCGCGGCGGGAGCAGCTCTCCAGCCGGTCGTTGATCTCGTCAAAATCGCGGATGCCCGCTTCCTCGTGGCCGAACGCCTGCACGACCTTCTGGTTGCCGACCATCTCCTCGATAAACGCCGTCTGCTCGCCGCGCAGCACCGACTGCTCCCGGAACAGGGAATAGGAGCGCTTGGCGATAAATGCCGCGACAAACAGGGAGAGCGGTGTGACGACAATGACCGTCAGCGTAATGCCGACATTGAGCGAGAACATAAACCCGAGCGTGCCCGCAATGGTCAGCACGCCGGTGAACAGCTGGGTGAAGCCCATGAGCAGGCCGTCGGAAAACTGGTCGACATCGGCGACCATGCGGCTGACGATATCGCCGTAGGGGTGGGTGTCGATATAGGAGAGCGGGAGGATCTGCAGCTTGTCAAACGCCTTCTGCCGCATATCCCGCACCACGCGGTAGGCGATGCGGTTGTTGCAGAGCGAGAGCAGCCACTGTGCCGCCATGGACAGCAGAGTGACAATGCCGATGCGCAGAAGAATGGACAGTACAGGCGAAAATTCCACCAGCCCCTTGCCGAGCATATGGTCAATGGCTTCGCCGGTCAGGATCGGGACATACAGCGAGGCAAAGACGGAGACGGCGGCAAGCAGCAGAGAGAGCACTACATAGCCTGTGTAGGGACGGATATACCGCAGTACCGCAAAGAGGTCTTTTTTGGAGAGTGATTTCATGCCTGTGCCTCCTTCGGGTACTGAGAATAGTAGATCTCCTGATAAACGGGACAGGAGTCGAGCAGCTCTTCGTGAGTGCCGAGACCGACCGGCGCGCCGTCGTCGAGCACGAGTATGCGGTCGGCGTGCCGCAGGGAGGCGGTGCGCTGCGATACGATAAAGGTGGTCGGGCGCGGCTTCATGCTGCGGATCGCGCTGCGCAGCGCGGCATCGGTCAGATAGTCGAGCGCCGAGGCGGAGTCGTCCAGAATAAGGATGGACGGATGGCGGACAAGCGCGCGGGCGATGGTCAGCCGTTGCCGCTGCCCGCCGGAGAAGTTTTTGCCGCCCTGCGTCACTTCGGCGTCAAGCCCGCCGGGCTTTTGCTCCACAAAGTCCTTGGCCTGCGCCAGTTCGAGCGCTTTCCACAGGCGGGCATCGTCGGCATCGGGACAGCCCCAGAGCAGATTGGAACGCACCGTACCCTTGAACAGCACCGCCTTTTGCGGCACAATGCCGATGCTGCGGCGCAGCGCCTCGGGATCCTGACTGCGGACGTCCACGCCGTGGACAAACACCGTGCCCGCGGTGGCGTCGTAAAAGCGGGGGATCAGCGAGATCAGCGAGGTCTTGCCCGAGCCGGTGCCGCCGATCACGCCGATCGTCTCTCCGGGTGCGGCGGAAAACGACAGCGGGGAGAGCGTTTCGCTTCCGGCGCCGGCGTAGGTGAGGGAAACATGGTCAAAGCGCACCGCGCCGCGCTGGCTCTCGTCGGGCAGAGCGGGGGAGTCGTCGACCGGCAGCGAGGGGGTCGTTTCCAGCATGGACTGGATGCGGTCGCCGCACGCCCACGCCTTGGTCACGGTGATGATCAGATTGGCGAGCTTGACCAGCTCCACGAGGATCTGGGTCATATAGTTGACGAGCGCGATCACCGCGCCGCAGGTCAGTGCGCCGCTGTTGATCTGCAAAGCACCGCACCAGAGCAGAGCGACAATGCCGCCGTTGATCAGCACATAGGTCAGCGGATTCATCAGCGCCGACAGTCGTCCGGCGTGCACCTGCGCCTTCAGCAGTGCATTGGTGCTGTCGGTGAAGTCGGCCGTCTCGGCCTCCTCCCGCCCAAACGCGCGGATGACGCGCACGCCCGCGAGATTTTCCCGCGTGCGGCGCAGCACGGCGTCCAGCCGCTGCTGCACCCGCTTATACAGCGGCATGGTCAGCAGCATGATGCCGAATACCACGACAGACAGAAGCGGAATGACAACGACAAAAACAAGTGCGCCCCGCGTATCCACGGTGAACGCCATGATCATGGCGCCGAACACGACAAACGGCGAGCGCATGAACAGGCGCAGCACGAGGTTGATACCGGACTGCAGCTGATTGACATCGCTTGTCAGGCGGGTGATGGCGCCCGAACTGCCGAAACGGTCAAGCTCGGTGTAGGACAGCGTCTGCAAATGCGCATACAGCGCGTGGCGTACCCGCGCCGCAAAGCCAACGGCGGCTTTTGCGGAAAAATACTGCGCCGTCAGCGAGCAGACAAGACCGATAATGCCGAGACCGACCAGCAGCGCGGCGCTGCGGCCGATCAGCGAGCGGTCGTTTGCGGCAATGCCGACGTCGATGATCCGCGCCATGACGAGCGGAACGAACAGCTCAAACAGCGCTTCCAGCATTTTGAACAGCGGCGCCATCACGCATTCGCGGCGATAGCCCTTTAAATAACGCAGCAGCTTTTTCACGGGATCCTCTCTTTTCCTTATGGATATCCTGATTAGTTTACCACAGATCCGCAAAAAAGCCAATAGGCGGACACGGGAAAAAGCGCAATTTTCGGCATTTTTCAAAATCCGCGGCTTTGGCTCTTGCACAATTTGAAAAAATGGGGTATAATAACAGCAATTGCGATATTTTTCCCGCAACTGCGAAAGGAGAAGGACTATGAACTATTCTCATGAAGTCGAACAGATGTGTCCCGTTGCCAAAGGCCCGCACCACGGCCCGTCGCCCATTCCCGAGGAGGGCAGATGGGTCGAGGCGAAGGAGATCTCCGATATCTCCGGTCTGACGCACGGTGTCGGTTGGTGTGCGCCGCAGCAGGGCACCTGCAAGCTGACGCTCAACATTAAAAAGGGCGTCGTGGAGGAAGCGCTGGTCGAGACGATCGGCTGCTCCGGCATGACCCACTCGGCGGCTATGGCGGCGGAGATCCTGCCCGGCAAGACGCTGCTTGAGTGCCTGAACACCGACCTTGTCTGCGACGCCATCAACGTGGCTATGCGCGAACTGTTCCTCCAGATCGTCTACGGCCGTTCGCAGTCGGCGTTCTCCGAGGACGGTCTCGTTATCGGCGCGAGCCTTGAGGATCTCGGCAAGGGTCTGCGTTCGCAGGTCGGCACCATGTTCTCCACCCAGAAGAAGGGTGTGCGCTATCTGGAGATGGCGGAGGGCTATGTGCAGAAGCTGGCGCTGGATGAAAACGGCGAGGTCATCGGCTATCAGTTTGTCAAGGTCGGCAAAATGCTCGAGGACATCCGTCACGGCATGGAGCCGGGCAAGGCGTATGAGAAGAATATCGGTCAGTACGGGCGCTTTGACAATGCCGCCAAGTATATCGACCCCCGTGAAGAATAAGCAAGGAGGACAGAGTCATGGCGAACGATGTAAAATTTGAGGGCAAGGAAAGACGTCTTGCCAAAATCGAACAGTTCCTGGCTGATAACGGTCTGGGCTCCATGGAAGATTGCCGCGACCTGTGCCTTGCCAAAGGCATCGACGTGGATGCGATCGTCAAGGGCGTGCAGCCCATTGCGTTTGATAACGCTGTCTGGGCGTATACGCTCGGTGTTGCTCTGGCGCTCAAGCGCGGCGTGAGCGATGCCGCCGAGGCGTCTGCCGTCATCGGCGAGGGTCTGCAGGCGTTCTGCGTGCCCGGCTCGGTGGCTGAGCAGCGCAAGGTCGGTCTCGGTCACGGCAACCTCGGCAAAATGCTGCTGTCTGAGGAGACCTCCTGCTTCGCGTTCCTCGCGGGTCACGAGTCCTTTGCGGCGGCTGAGGGCGCGATCGGTATCGCCCGCACCGCCAACAAGGTGCGTAAAAATCCCCTGCGCGTGATCCTGAACGGTCTCGGCAAGGACGCGGCGTATATCATCAGCCGTATCAACGGCTTCACCTATGTGGAGACGCAGTATGATTTCTATACGGGCGAGCTGAAGATCGTCGAGGAGAAGGCGTTCTCCGACGGCGAGCGCGCCAAGGTGAAGTGCTACGGCGCCAACGAGGTGCAGGAGGGCGTCGCCATCATGAAGCATGAGGGCGTCGAGGTCTCCATCACCGGTAACTCCACCAACCCCACCCGCTTCCAGCACCTGGTTGCCGGCACCTATAAGAAGTGGGCGATCGAGAACGGCAAGAAATACTTCTCCGTCGCTTCCGGCGGCGGCACGGGCCGCACGCTGCATCCCGATAACGTGGCGGCCGGTCCGGCTTCCTACGGTCTGACCGACTCCATGGGTCGTATGCACGGCGACGCGCAGTTTGCCGGCTCCTCCTCCGTGCCCGCACACGTGGAGATGATGGGTCTGATCGGCATGGGCAACAACCCGATGGTCGGTGCGACCGTCGCCTGCGCCGTGGCGGTTTCCGAGGCGCAGAAATAAGCGAAGCAGCCGCATAAAATTGTCTGCAATACAGTAAAAAACAGCGTGACTTTCATTAGTCACGCTGTTTTTTGTCGTCGGGGACAAGCGGCAAAGCGGGAGCCGATGGGGATGCCGCCTGTTGGGAATACAGCGGAGCAAAACACCCCGGACTTGTCTGTGTCCGGGGTGCGGTTAACCGTTGGATACCGGTTTGGACTTTCCGTATTTTTCTTCCATTTCCTGTGTATGGGCAGAGAGCAGTTCCAGCGCCCGCGCCTGAATGCGGGACAGCTCCGTTTGATCTGTTTTGGCAAATTCGTGCTTGATCTTCGCAGAAGCTGCCGCGTGACTGTCGTCCGCTTTGCTTTCATCCGCTTCCGATAAGAATTTTTGCAGCAGTCCCAGATCGCCGGAGTAATGCAGCTCCACGAGCTTTGCCCGGTATTCCAGCTCTGCCGGTGTGATCCCCGGAAATTGCTTCATATCCAAAGTATGCTGTGCTTCGTGCTTCAAAAGTGAAACCAGGAACCGCTCGCTTTCAAAATCATACGCCTGCTCGATGCAGTTGATCGTGCCGTCCGGCGAAGCCCAGCCGCCCGTACCGTACCGGCCGAAGGTCAGATAATCCATCCAGCTCCGGAATATAAAGCCCCTGAGAATGTTGACGGTATATTCCGCCGCTCCGGTCGGCAGTTCGACCCGGTAGACGGTCGGAACCGTATCCCGCCAGATATAGGGACCGTAATATCCCTGTGTTTTTCCGAAAAGCGCATGATAGCCCTTTTCTTCAAACACCGATCGAAGCCGCTCTGTCAGAAGCGCCTCGTCTGCGTCCGGCATATGCAGAATCGCTTTCAGCCCTGTCAGCAGCCGTTTTGCGGCTTCCGCCTCCGGCAGGCCGCAATAAAAGGTATCGCGATAATAGATCTGATACAAACGCAGGATATCGTTGAGCATATCCGGTACATCATACACGCGGTATTCACAGTTTTCAAAGATCGCGACATATGCAGGAAGAACGTCCCTGAATTCCCCGTGACCGCGCATGTACGCAATGGCGCCTTTTATGTCTCCGTTCAGAAAAAACTGGCTGATCTCCATGCCTGTACCCTCCTTTGTATTGACCGGTAATTCAGTCGATGGCGATAATTCCGCGGCAGTTCGGAAAGCGGCTGCAGCCCCAAAAGGTCTTTCCGGCGTTGGCCCCGCGCGCGGCTTGCCGCTGTATCATAGGCGCGCCGCAGCGCGGGCAGCAGGGTTCTTTTTCCTGTTCCTTTTCCTGCTTGGCGTCTTGTTCAGCGGTGTTGGCGACCTGGGGCGACAGCTCCTTCTGTTCGGCGAGACGCTGGCGGTATTTCTGAACGTAGTCGGTTTTGGGCGGCGCGTTTAAGCCCAGGAAAAAATCCGCGTTCCCGCACATGACCTTTTCGCTGACAGGCGTCGAATCGGATTGATCGGTCTTGCGGATAAAGTCGGCAAGCTGATCACAGCGGATCACCTGTGAACGGGTCGCCTTGGGGGCGTATTTGTCAAACAGAACGGTTTTGGGATTGGCGATAACGACCACAGAGCGGAAAAGAGAATCAAAGTTCCGTTCAAACAGCGCTTTACTGACAACATTGCCTTTTCTGCTCAGGCAGATCGCTTTGATCAGCTCCATATGGCGGCGGTTCTGGGTAATGGGGGAGTAGATTCCCTCTTTTACGGCGTGTTTTCCGCTGCCGAAGGTGCGGATGAAATCGCCGCGGTTGTTGATCTCGATGTTGCCGTAAAGATTTTTGCATTCGATCACATACTGGAAATGCCGGGTAAATACCATATAGTCGATCTGCGCGGTCAAGCCGTCAAATTCCAGAAACAGATCATGAAGGATCAGCATGGGGATATGACTGTTTTCCAGTTCAAACCGAACAGACTTCTCTCCGAACAGACCGGCATCGACCCGCCGGATCTCCGCATCCAGCTCCTCGGCGAGCTCTCCGGACGCCTCCTTGCGCAGCTCGTTTAACGCGGCGAGCTGCGTTTCGGCTTCGCTGTCCTCCTTCAGAAAAGTCGGCTTTTTTACGGAATCAAATAATCCCGCAGTTACAGAATCAAACAGTCCCATAGAATACACCTCTTTCGTATGATAAAGACCGATAATAGGGAAAGCGGTTATTGGTTTGGCGGCTTTTTCGCGTGATCGTTCCGCTTTTTGGTCAGCTGCGCACGAAATTCCGCCGAGCGGCGCCTGAACATGGCGGCGATTCCGCGGAATATGCGCCCATTGCCGAGGTGGACAAGCCCCTCGGCGACATTCCACGGGAGCGCTTTTCCGGCAGAAAGCGACAGGGTGCGTATGCAGTTGGTGTCAAACAGCCGATGCCAGAACAGCGCGCCTTTAATGCGGTTGTCCCGTTCCGCGCCGGGCGGCAGGCGCCGGGCGCGGGCGAGCCGCCGCTTGGCGGCAAAGCCGACGGAGCGGTACAGCAGCCGCCCGACCGGCGTGTGAACATAGGTGCTAAACCGGCTTTCCGCCGTCAGCGGCAAAAGCGGCGGTTCTTTCGGCAGCGGCTGACCGAGAAGTGCGGCAAAGGTGTCGTTGTTGATCGGCCTTGCGCCCCGCATCGCTTCGTTGACCTCGTCGGGATACGGGGAATCAACCGGCTGACCGGCGGTCACGGTGAGCGGCGCGGTCAGCCGGATATCTCTGCTCGATGCCCCGAGCCTGATCAGATAACTGCCGTTTTCCAGTACCCATGCTTGTTCCGTCCGGTGCCAGAACGCCAGATCAGCCAAAGCAAAGGAGAGCGAGGCGGGCTTTTCCTCGCCTGCACGCAAAAACAGCTTCGTAAAGGCGCGCAGCTCGCTTTCCGGCTTGAAAACGGCGGAATCCCGGTTATTTTGCACATACAGCTGCACGATCTCCGCACCGTCAAAGCCGCCGGTGTTCCGGATGACGGCATGTACCGTGACCGTGCCGGACTGTTCGGTTACACGGATATCGCGGTAGGCAAATGAGGTATAAGAAAGCCCGTATCCGAACGGGAACGCGGGTGTGATTTTTGCCGTTTCGGCATAGCGATAGCCGACAAACACGCTCTCTTTATAGAGCTCGTTGACCTTTTGGCTGTATTCTCCGCCGTAGGGAACATCCGCGTAGGAGGCGTACCAGGTCTCTGCCAGCTTGCCGGAGGGGGAGACCTCGCCGAAGATCAGCCTCGCGCCTGCCTCGCCGCCGCATTGCCCCGGCAGATACAGGTTCAGGATCGCTGCGGCGCGGTCGGCAAAGGGCAGCTCCACGGGAGAGCCGCCGGAGAGGATGACAACCACGCGCTTGCCGGTCTGCAAAAGCGCCTCGGTCAGGCGGAGCTGGTCGTCCGGCAGACGCATATGCGGGCGGTCGCCGCCCTCGCTCTCCGCAAGATCGGTCAGCCCGAGATAAAGCAAGACCGTGTCATAAGATGCGGCAAGCGCGGCCGCCCCGGCGATCAGGCTGTCATCCGCCTTGTCCGCGTCCGCGCGGTACCCCTGTGCATAGGCATAAGGGATATGCCGCGCGTCGAAAGCATCCTTGTGCGTGACGACTGTTGTCGGGGAGATCATGGAGCTGCCCGATCCCTGATACCGCATCCGGGAAAACAGCTCGCCGACGACGCAGACCGGTTTTGCCGGATGCAGCGGCAGTGTGCCGTCGTTTTTCATCAGCACGGCGCTGTCCGCTGCCGCTTTGGCGGCGAGGGCGGCATGGGCATCGCGGTCATAACTGTCGGTTTGGGGAACAGAGGCGAAGCGGCTGGCGGCTGCGGCGAGACGGCTGATGCAGGCGTCGGCTTCTTTACGCGGCAGACGGCCGGAAACAAGCGCAGCGTGAACCTTCAAAAAATGGATCGCCGTATCGCCCGGCATCTCCAGATCCTCGCCGGCGCGGACACCGGCGACGCGGTCATTTGTGCCGCCCCAGTCGCTCATGACCAGACCGTCAAAGCCCCATTCGCCGCGCAGCACATCGGTGAGCAGCCATTTGTTCTCCGAGGAAAATGTACCGTTTATGCGGTTATAGGCGGTCATGACCGCGCCGGGATGTCCCTCTTTGACGGCGATCTCAAAGGGCTTGAGGTAGATCTCCCGTATGGCGCGCTCGTCCGCCACCGAATTGCCGACAAAGCGGAAATTCTCCTGATTGTTGAGCGCAAAGTGTTTAAGACAGGCGGAAACGCCCGCCGACTGCACGCCGCGCACGAACGCAGCGCCCATTTTTCCGGCGAGCAGCGGATCCTCACTGTAATACTCAAAATTTCTGCCGCAAAGCGGGTTGCGTTTAATGTTCAGCCCCGGACCGAGCAGCATATGCACGCCGTAAAAGCGGCATTCCTCGCCGATGGCGCGTCCGATCCGCTCTGTCAGCGCGGGATCCCACGAGGAGGCGAGGCAAGCCGACACCGGAAAGGCGGTGGCAGGCTCGCTTGCGGCAACACCGTTATCTCCGCCGCCGATCTGCTTGCGCAGTCCGTGGGGACCGTCGGCAAAGGAAAGGCGCGGAAGAGCAAGACGCGGGAGGGCACGGGTGTACATAAAATCCGTGCCCTGCAGCAGGGCGGACCGTTCCTCATCGGTCAGATCGGAAATGTTGATCTTCATGGGCATACCGACCTCCGGACAGTGTGGAATACCGCAGGGGAGAGTGGCAGACCGCGGTCAGAGCAGTTCCTCGAACGAGGTGATATACCGGTCGGTGACCGCCTCGATCTGCGGGCGGTCGGCCTCCGAGCTTTTATCGAATACGCCGACCGTGTACAGCCCCGCCGTATGACCGGCGGTGAGTGCTTCGAGATTGTCATCGAAAAACACCGTGCTGTCCATGGCGGTCCCGAGCCGGTCGACCGTCAGGGGATAGATCTGCGGGTCGCCCTTGGGCATGTGAACATCGTCACAGGAGCTGACAAAGGAGAAATATTCGCTCAGACCGTTGCGCTCCAGACAGGGCAGAACGATGGCGCTCGGCGTGGCGGTCAGAATACACATTTGGATACCGCGGCGGTGCAGTTTTTCCAAATACGCGGGCACGCCGGGCTTCGGCAGGATGTCGTCCTTATAGGCGCCTTGGATACGGTCTCTGAACATGGCAACGATGTCGTCGATCTCCATGTTCAGCCCCAGCTTCTGCATGTATTTCGCCGTGCCGACTGCGCCGAGCGGAGTGATATCCTGCGTAAAGCGCGCGGGGCGCGTCAGATGGAACTCGTCGACCAGATCCTCCCACATGGCGGACCAGCTGTCCATGGAATCCATCAGTGTGCCGTCCAGATCGAAAATAACGCCTTGCATGGTCATCCGTTATCCCTCCGTGTCAGTTTGGCGAAATTTGCCATGAGCTTTTTTACGCCTATCGTCTCAAATTGAATGGAAAGCAGCGAGTCATTTGCCATCGGCTTGACCGCGATCACGGTGCCGTTGCCGAAAGTGCCGTGCACAACGGCGTCGCCCACCTGAAAGGCGGGGGCGGAGGTGGCAACCTTCGGGGTACTGCGCACACCTGTGGTGTTGCCGAAGCCATTTGAAAACCGCTGCGACGATGCCGCTGCGGGAAATGCCACGTGACGGTCGGCGGGGACGATTCGCTCCGTCTGCCGCCCGCGGTCGGCTCCGCCGCGGCGGATGTAGGGGGACGATTCCTGCTGCGGCGCGTCGAGCAGCTCTGCGGGGATATCCCGCAGGAAGCGGGACGGCATGTTGCGCGTGGTCTGTCCGTACAGCATGCGGCAGCCTGCGCGGGTCAGATACAGGCACTCGCGCGCCCGCGTGATGCCGACGTAGCAGAGCCGCCGCTCCTCTTCCATTTCGGACGGGTCGTAGATCGAGGCCATGCCGGGAAATACGCCGTCTTCCATGCCGGGCAGAAAGACGACGGGAAATTCCAGTCCCTTGGCGGCATGCATGGTCATCATCACGACGGCATCTGCCGAGTGATCCACGTTGTCGGCGTCGGTCATCAGCGCCATTTCCTCCAAAAAGCCCGCGAGCGTCGGCACATCGTCGGCACAGTTGCGCTCATAGTCCTTGATGGAAGACGCAAGTTCGCCGAGGTTATCTACCCGCTCCTGTTCTTCCGCTCCCGCCTCCTGCCACATGGCGAGATAGCCGGTCTGTGCCAGCATGGCGGTGTACAGGGCGTCAAGCGAGGTGTCGGGATCGTTCGCAAGCTCCCGCAGACCGTCGATCAAAGCGAAAAACTCCCGCAGCTTTCCGGCGGCGCGGGCGATGGCGGGGTAGTCCTCGGCATGGCGCAGCACCTCATTCAGGCTGGCGCCTACCCCTTCGGCGATCTCGGCGGCGTTATCCAGTGTCGTGGGGCCGATCGCGCGGCGCGGCACGTTGATGATACGGCGCAGGCTGACGCTGTCCTCGGGGTTTTGAATGGCCCGCAGATACGCCATGGCGTCGCGGATCTCCAGATAGTCGAAGAAGCGGTGTCCGCCGATAATGCGGTAGGCAATGCCGCTTTTGACAAGTGCCCGCTCAATGGCGTTGGACTGCGCGTTGGCGCGGTAGAGCACCGCGAAATCGCGGAAGCTGCGTCCGCCGCGCACGCCGTCCAATATGGTCTCGGCGATGAAGCGCCCCTCTTCGTCCTCGTTGTCCAGGACGCGCAGATGCAGCTTATCTCCGGGCGGGTTTTGCGTCCACAGCGTCTTGCCCTTGCGGTTCAGGTTATGGGCGATCACCGCGTTGGCGGCGTCGAGAATGTGCTGTGTGGAGCGGTAATTCTGCTCTAAGCGGATGACACGGCACTGCGGAAACTGGGTCTCAAAGGACAGGATATTTTCGATGGTGGCGCCGCGGAATTTATAAATGCTCTGGTCGTCGTCACCGACAACGCAGAGATTGCCGCTCTTTTGCGCGAGCAGGCTGACGAGCCGGTACTGCGCGTGGTTGGTGTCTTGATATTCGTCCACCATCAGATAGCGGTAGCGGTTCTGATACCGCTCCAGCACATCCGGGCAGGTCAGAAACAGCTCGACCGTCTTGACCAGCAGATCGTCAAAATCCAGCGCGTCCGCCTCCTTGAGCCGCCGCTGATAGACCGTATAGCACTCGGCGACCTTTTTCAGACGGAAGTCGCTTCCTACCTCTTTAGCATATTCGTCGGAAGAGAGCAGCGCGTCCTTAGCGCGGCTGATGGCGGACAAAATGGCTTTATGCCCCAGCTCCTTTTCCTCGACGCGGCACAGCTTCATGCATTCTTTCATCAGCCGGCGGCTGTCGTCGGTGTCATAGATGGTGAAATGGGAGGAATAGCCGAGCCTGGCGCCGTCCCTGCGGAGAATGCGGGCACAGAAGGAGTGAAACGTACCCGCCGTGACCTCGCCGCCCTCGTCGCCGAGCATAGCGGTCAGACGGTCCTTCAACTCGCCCGCAGCCTTGTTTGTAAAGGTGATGGCGAGAATACGCCAGGCGGGACAGGCGTTTTCGCGGCACAGGCGCAGCACGGATTCGTCGGCGGGAATACGCCCCTCGGCGCAGTCGCGCAGATGCCGGACGTCCTCTTCGGTGATACCGTCGGGCAGCGTTTGGGAATGGTAGCCGCTGCCGTATTTGATCAGGTTGGCAATGCGGTTGACCAAAACGGTGGTCTTGCCGCTTCCCGCTCCCGCCAGGATCAGCAGCGGACCGTCGGTGTGGTAGACGGCTTCCCGCTGACGGTCGTTCATGCGGGAAAAATCCCGGTCAATAACGGCGCGCCGCAGGGGGGCAAAATCGGTGATATAGTCGTACATGAGGGTTCCTCCCTGAACAAATCGTCTCTGTCGAGCCAAAGAAACAGTATACTGCATTTTGTGCGGTTTTGCAACCGAAAACGCCGAAAAAAGATCTCCTCTTTGCCGAAAAGAGGAGATCAGAGCCTGCGCAGTCAGCGGAATCGGCGGGAACGCAGGAAACCGCTGCTGTGGGTGTAGTCCTGGATGCGTCCTTTCATAAAGAACACGCCGACGCCGCAGGCGGCTAATCCGTACAGCGCATCGATCAGGGTGGAGGAGAGCGCTTCACCCGAAAGCGTGAAGGTGATCACATCGGCGAGTGTGAGATCCTCCTTTGTGAGCGGCGCATAGTAATCGCCGTATTCCTCATAATACCGGCTGTACGCCTCCGGGTTGCTGCGGAATTCGGCAGCCAGCTGCTGATTCTGCACCACGGCGCCGGTCAGCTCACAGCCGATGACGGCGAGAAGCGAGGTGACCAGCACGGCGGCCAGCGCAAAGCCGGTGCGGTGTGCCCCGCGGAACAGCCGGTAGCCGTAGAAGGAGGCGATACCGACAAGTCCGCCCAAAAGCCAGAACTGCCAGCCGATCAGACCGGTCAGCAGCCAGGGAATAATGCCGACAAGCGCGCCCAAAAGCGCGCCCGCCGCGCCGCGCAGATAGACATAAAACGGCTCTGCCGTGCCGGAAATGTGGCGGTCGGAATAGGCGTTATCCACCGTGCTGACGGCGGCGCGGATGCAAAAGAGGATCCAGTCGCAAAGCTGCGCAGGGGTGTCGGGAAATGCCGCAGGGGTGACCGTAACGCGCGAACCGTCGGTTGCGGCTTCGACCGCGCCGAGCGGAAAATCGGGAGACAGCAGCTTCTGCTGAAGGTGCGGCAGCGCCTTTTCCGGCAGGCTGACCGACAGCAGCAGAGAGTGGGTGGGGAAAAAGGCGCGGAAAGCGACGCCCTCGGCGACGCCGTCAACGGTTCCGGCAGTCGGGTCGATGCGCCATCCCTTTTCCGTGCAGACGGCTTCAAAGTCGGACGGTGTCATGATGATTCCTCCGTTACCTGAATACATATATTTAAGTACATTGTACTCAGTATACCAAAAATCACCTGATCCGTCAAGAACTGCCGCCTGTTTTTCCGGAAAGCGGACAAATCGTGCGTGTGCAGCGGCAAAATCGGATAAAAGAGTTGCATTTTTGCGCAAAACAGCGTATAATAAAGAAAATCAAGAAAAGGATGTGTCAGTATGACCGTAACCAAGGATTCACTGATCGGAGATATTCTGGATGCCGACCGCTCGACGGCGGAATTCTTTTTGGAAATGGGTATGCACTGCCTCGGCTGTCCCGCCTCCCGCGGAGAGTCGCTCGAGGAGGCCTGCGCTGTGCACGGTGTGAACTGCGACGAGCTGGTGCAGAAGATCAACGCCCACATGGGCAACTGAGCAAGCCGATCGACAAAAGGCAGACAGACGGCTGCGGCCTGACCGGAGCACCCCTGCGCCTTTGTCGCACAAGCACCGTGCTTGTGCGGCAGGGCGCTGCCGGAC
>CAKUMQ010000036.1 GCA_934667845.1 uncultured Eubacteriales bacterium
CAGTATGGTGCCAAAGAGGATATTGCCGAGATCTGTATTCACGAGGACGACCTGGAGGTGATCCCGGTCATGCGCGCAAAGGAAAACGAGCGCATCAAAGCGGAGTGGGAGAAAAAAGGCACAGCAATAACAAACGGCATACAAAAATATCCCCGCGGGCATTTTGCCCGCGGGGATATCGTTTACCCGTTCTCCGTTTCGGCGGGGAGCAGATGGCGGACGGCGGCTGCCGCGGCATAATAGACCGGATAGAACGGCAGCAGATTGAGCGCGCATTTGACGGCATTGAGCGCGGTCGATCCGCCGATACCGGCAAGCAGCAGCTCGGTGGTGAGCGGCATACCCATAACGCGGTAAAACAGCGGCGTCAGCGCCGCATTGAGCAGCCAGCCTGCGACAATGCAGCCAAGCAGCGTGAGCGCGGCGGAGAGAAAATAGGGCAGGGGGTGCAGCTGCGGTTTTTTCATCAGGCGGGACAGCCGGCGTGTAAAAAGCGTGATACCGCCGATCATGGCGGAGCCGATACCGATGTTCATAATTTCTCCGATGCCGAAGGTGAAGGTAGTTGTTTGGGGCAGGTGAATGAGGTTTTTGAGTACCTCCACGGCGATGCCGTACACCGGTCCCGAGACAAAGCCGAGCAGCAGGGCGGGCAGATCGGAGAAATCAATTTTCAGATAGCTGACACCCGGCACGAGCGGAATCTCGGGCAGCAGCAGATAGATGACGGTGGCGAGCGCGGTCATGACGGCGACCAGCGTCAGGTGCACGATCTTGCGGTGATTGCGGTTTGTATTTTTCATGATTTTGACCTCCTAAAGAACGTGCAGGACAGAAAAAAGCCCTGCCGAACAGGATCGACAGGGCTTTTTGCGCGCGTAAAACACAGCGTGGTCCTCTCTCATCCGGACTGTAACCGTCGGCTTTGGATTTACACCAAATCAGCGCTGTCAGCGCTCGCGGGCTTCGCAGCCGCAGCTGCGTTACCGCCGGTGGGGAGTTTCACCCCGCCCTGAAGACCGTATACAATTTTAGTTTTGCCGACTTATCCGTTGCGGCGGGGGCCGCGGTTCTCACCGCGGCGGAAGTTGTTGTTGCCCTCACGGCGGGGACGGGGCGCCTCGGCGTAATCCGCCGGATTCAGCCCCTCCATCTTGATGATGGCGTCCTTGCGGGAGAGGTTGATGCGGCCCTGCTCGTCGATATCCGTCACCATGACGGCAATGGTATCGCCGACCGAGACCACGTCCTCGACGCGCTCAACGCGCTTGAGGTCGAGGCGGCTCACATGCACAAGCCCCTCTTTGCCCGGCGCGATCTCCACAAAAGCGCCGAAGCTCATCAGACGCGTGACCTTGCCCTTGTAGATCGCACCGACCTCGGGATCGCGGGCGATCGTGTCAATGACCTGGAGCGCGCGGCGGGCGTTGTCGATATCCGTGGCGAGGATGGAGATGGTGCCGTCCTCCTCCACGTTGATGGTGCAGTCGCACTCGGACTGGATCTGCTGGATGACCTTGCCGCCCTTGCCGATCACGCCGCCGATCTTATCGACGTCGATCTTGGTGGAGAGCATCTTCGGCGCGTATTTGGACAGCTCCGGACGCACCTCGGGGATCGCCTTGAGCATGACCTCATCGAGGATATAGCAGCGGGCTTTGTAGGTCTTGTCAAGCGCCTCGCGGATGATAGCGGGGGTCAGACCGTGCACCTTCAGATCCATCTGGATCGCGGTGATACCCTTTTTGGTGCCGCCGACCTTGAAGTCCATGTCGCCGAAGAAATCCTCAAGCCCCTGGATGTCCACCATGGTCATGAAGCGGTCGCCCTCGGTCACCAGACCGCAGGAGATGCCCGCCACGGGCGCCTTGATCGGCACGCCGGCCGCCATCAGCGCGAGCGTGGAGCCGCAGATGGACGCCTGAGAGGTAGAGCCGTTGGAGGACAGCACCTCGCTGACCAGACGCATCGTGTAGGGGAAATCCTCCTCGGAGGGCAGCACCGGCACGAGCGCACGCTCGGCGAGCGCGCCGTGGCCGATCTCACGCCGTCCGGGTCCGCGGGAGGGCTTGGTCTCGCCGACGGAATAGGAGGGGAAGTTGTAGTGGTGCATATAGCGCTTTTCGGTCTCGCCGTCGATGCCGTCGAGCAGCTGACGGTCGCGGGCGCTGCCCAGCGTGACGGTCGTCAGCACCTGCGTCTGACCGCGGGTGAACATACCCGAGCCGTGGACACGGGGCAGCAGATCCACCTCGGCGGACAGCGGGCGGATATCGTTGATCCCGCGGCCGTCCACGCGCTTGCCGTCGTCGAGCAGCCAGCGGCGGACAACGTATTTCTGCAGCTTGTACAGGCAATCGTCCAGCTTCGCGGTCTCTTCCGGATAGGTCTCGTCAAATTTGGCGTGCACCGCGTCGTAGATCGGGCGCAGGCGCTCGTCGCGGATCCGCTTGTCGTCGGTGTCGAGCGCGGCGCGGACATCCTCAATGCAGAAGTCCTTGACCGCCTCATACATCGCGGGATCGGGATCGTTAGAGGTGAAGGCAAATTTGGGCTTGCCGATCTCGCGGACGATGCCGTTGATAAACTCCACGATCTGCTGGTTCGCGGCGTGACCCGCCATAATGGCGTCAAACATGGTATCGTTGTCGATCTCGTTGGCGCCTGCCTCGATCATGGCGACCAGATCGGCAGTGGAGGCGACAGTGACGTGCATCTCGGAGCGCGCTTCCTGCTCGGCGGTCGGGTTAATGACAAACTGACCGTCCACCAAACCGACGACAACGCCGGAGATCGGGCCGTCCCACGGGATGGGGGAGATCGCGATGGCGATGGAGGCGCCGATCATGGCGGTGGTCTCCGGCGGGCAGTCGGGATCGACCGACATCACGGTGCAGACGACGGTCACGTCGTTGCGCATATCCTTCGGGAACAGCGGGCGGATCGGACGGTCGATCACGCGCGAGGTCAGGATCGCCTTCTCGGAGGGGCGGCTCTCACGCCGCTGGAACGAGCCGGGGATATGACCGACGGAGTAGAGCTTTTCCTCATAGTCCACGGACATGGGGAAGAAGTCCACGCCCTCGCGGGGCTTGTCGGATGCGGTAACGGTGCAGAGAATGGCGGTCTCGCCGTAGCGGATCAGGCAGGAGCCGCTTGCCAGCTGTGCCATCTTGCCGGTCTCCACCACGAGCGGACGACCCGCCAGGGTGGTTTCAAACGTGCGGAAATTCTCGAACATGGGATACCTCCTGTATGCTGTATTTTCCGGCGGCTCCCGTCGCGCGAATTAGCAATAAAACCAACGCTTTTTCGGGCAAAGCGCTCGTTTCACTGCTAATGCCGCAGGCGGAGCCGGCTTAACGGACAAAAGGGGATGAAGTGCAGTTTGAGGCAGGCAGGACAACGCCTGCCTGCCTCTTTGACCGCTTACTTGCGCAGACCCAGCTTCTCGACGATTGCACGGTAACGCTCAATATCCTTCTTCTGGAGGTAGTTGAGCAGATTGCGGCGATGACCGATCATTTTGAACATACCACGGCGGGAATGGAAGTCCTTCTTGTTCACGCGCAGATGCTCGGTCAGGTCATTGATCCGCTTGGTCAGAACGGCGATCTGCACCTCGGGAGAACCGGTGTCTCCCTCGTGGATCGCGTATTCTTTCATGATTGCGGTTTTTTCTTCGGGCAGCATCATAATGACAGCACCTCTTTCAAAATATTTTCCGCAGCCTCAGCACAGGGAAACGGCGCTCCTTCGAAAAGGCATACTCCGCAGGCCGGGGCAGGGAAACGCCATCGGCGTACTCGGTTAGTATACCACGCGGGACAGGTTTTGTAAAGGGGATTTTGCGAATTTTTTCCGCAGCGCGGCAAAAAAGCGGAAGCCGCCCTCCGGTCTGCGGAGAACGGCTTCGGTCTTTCGGAATATCGTGTCACGGATCATTCCAAAACATATACGTTCATTGTGCGGCGGCCGAACTGATAGCACTCCGCCACGGTGTCCATAAACAGGTCCGCCACGAGCGTACCCTTGCGCACGCCGCCGCCGGTATCTCCCGCGATGGCGTAGCCGTAGACATAGGAGCCGTTCGGTGAGACGATATACAGCTTGGTGCCGTAGGGGATCTTGCGTGGATCCACGGCGACGACACCGACCTGGGCGCGGCGTCCGGATGCGGTCCACTTGCTCAGAATACCGCCCTCATTGGTATAGGCGGTGCATTTGCCGGTGTAGACCTTTTTGTAGTGCACCGGCTGTCCCGCGTCGTCGAGCTCAATGTCAAACGGCGCTTTGGACATCGGGCTTCCGGTGACGGTGCCCTTGAGAATGACCTGATTGACCGGCTTTGTGGTCACTTTTTCACTGACCAGCACGGTCTCGGCCAATTCACCGTCCACATACCGGTCGCGGTAGACATAGGTCTTGACGCCCTTTTTACCGGCGGTGTGCACCTTTGTCTTGCCTTTAGGCAGGGTGTTTGTGTACTTGATCGTGGTCTCATAGGGGATTGACTCTGTTTTGCTGTACTCCTTGTAGCCGACACGCTCAATGGTGATGTTCAGCCCGTCGGACAGCTCCTGATCGTCGGTCAGGTTGACCGTGTCATTTTTGCTCATTTCCACGCCGAGCAGATCCAGCGCGTCGCCGACCGTGCCTCCGGTCATGCGCAGCACGGAGGTGGAGCCGTCCACCGTCACCTGCACGTCAAACGCGCGGTTGACGGAGATCTCTCCCTCGACGGCTTGCAGCTCGTCGCCCTCTTCCAGCTTGAAACCGGCGGCGGCGACGACCTTTTCCGGTTTGTCGGTCATGGTCAGCACAACGCGGGAATCACCGCCGTCGATGACGGTGTACACCCGCATGTTCACTGACACATAGGTGATAACGGCTACGGTGAACGCAGCCAATACGGCGGCGGAAAACGCGCGGCTCTTGATCAGCCGCAGGCATTTCGCCGCCAGAAGTTTAACGGTATCCATCAAATGCGTCCTTTCATTTTCTCCGCGACGGCGCCGTGCCGGACTCCCGATGATACTTCGCAGAGGATTTGCAGAATCCGTGTTAATGGGATTTCCGTGACGCTTGTATTATACGGAGGTCACTCCGCTTTGTCAAATCCCACGGCAACCCGGCTTTTTGGGTGGTTTTCACAAACTTTTTTGCTTTTTTTCGCAAAAACGGCGTGGGAGTCAGGAAAGCCGGCAAAACAAAAAGCAGATAAAAATGGCAGTCATGCCGCGCGGAAATTGCACAGTTCTTCCGAAAATGCAAAAAACAGATTGAAAAATTGAAGCGAAACAGGAATATAATTCCATAAATGGGTGAAAAAGGCGGGACGTCGGCAGACGGGGAGGTTTTTTGTGCAGGGATACAAAATACGCACACGGTCAGAGGGGCAAAAACCCGTATAATTCGCCGTTTCGGGCTTTTTTTCGCCGGAAACAGACGAATTGCAGTGAATAAAAATGCAAAATCGAGAATAACCAACCGTTTTTTGTCGAATTTCCAGTTACGATTCCGGATTAAACGGCGAAGAGCGGGAAAAAGAAAACCTTTTGTGAACATTTTAACCGGGTGCTTTTCTTTTTATAAAGGGTATGGTATAGTACATGTATCCGGAAAGCGGAGTTATCGGCGAAAATCGGTTTTCTTATAATAATGTTATAATGCGGCACCGGAGTACGGGGGCGGAAATCGGATGCGGTGCGGCGAGGGAGTGGAGACAATATGGGGTTACAAGCAGAACCGGCGCCGCTTGCCGGACGTCTCATCGCCTTACGGCGTGCGGCGGGACTGACGCAGGAGGAAGTGGCGGTGCAGCTGGGCATCGGCCGGTCGGCATACGCCTATTATGAGACGGGAGGAAGCCTGCCGACGCTGGATTCGCTCAGTCGGCTGGCGACGGTATTCGGTGTGACGGCTGACTATCTGCTCGGCCGCGCGGAGCTGCCCGTTGATCATCTCACGGTAGGTGACGTGCTGTCGCCGGAGGGCGAACGGCAGGTCAATGCACTTGCTGTACGGACAAAAAACGAAAAGACCATGCTGATGTGGTTCCGGCAGTTGTCCGCAGAGGAGCAGGAGGTGCTGATCCGGCGCATGAGCAGTCACTGCCTCGGAAATGAATCCGGGGCGGATGGGTTGCTTTTTTCAGAATAATGTGGTATACTATATTGATGTGAGTCAAGATGCGAAAAAACGGGAAAGTGGGAGATCGGTATGTCCGGACATTCCAAGTGGAACAACATCAAGCGTAAAAAGGAAAAGACCGACGGCGCCAAAGCCAAAATCTTCACGAAAATGGGCCGCGAGATTGCCGTGGCGGTGAAGGAGGGCGGCGGTCCGGATCCGGCATCCAACTCCAAGCTCAAGGACGCGATCGCCAAGGCGAAAGCGAATAACGTGCCGAACGACAATATCGACCGTATTATCAAAAAGGCGGCGGGCGAGACGGGCGGCGATAATTTTGAGGCGTTGCAGTATGAGGGCTACGGTCCGAGCGGCATCGCCGTGATCGTGGAGACGCTGACGGACAACCGTAACCGGACGGCGGGCGATCTGCGCCATTATTTCGACAAATTCGGCGGCAATCTCGGACAGACCGGCTGCGTCAGCTTTATGTTTCAGAAAAAGGGCGTGCTCGTGATCGAGGCTGAGGGACTGGACGAGGAAAAGGTGATGGAGGACGCTCTGGAGGCAGGTGCGTCCGACTTCTCGACGGACGGCGACGTGTTCGAGATTTCCACCGAGCCGAACGATTTCTCCGGCGTGCTGGAGGATCTGACGGCAAAGGGGTATAGCTTCCTCTCCGCCGAGGTGCAGCAGGTGCCGGATATGCTCAACGAGCTGACCGACCCCGACGCCGTGACCAAAATGGAAAAGCTGCTGGATGCGCTCGAGGATAACGACGACGTGCAGAACGTCTGGCACAACTGGGATCGTCCCGAAGAGGACGACGAGGACTGAACATGACCGCTTGCCCCGGCCGGAGACGACCGGGGCTTTTGTCTGCCATACAGGAGGTTATTTCATGACCCTGATCAAGGATCCATCGTTTTATCGCCGGATCGTGCGCATCGCCGTGCCGATCGCCCTGCAGAATCTGGTGACGTTTGCCACGAGCATGATGGACAGCATCATGCTCGGCCGCGCCGACAGGACCGGCGTGCTGTTTTCGGCGGCATCGCTGGCGAACCAGCCGTTTTTCATCCTGTCCATGCTCTGCTTCGGTCTGTCCGGCGGCGCCATCGTGCTGGGCGCGCAGTATTGGGGACGGGACGACCGCGAATCCATTAAAGACATCATTGCGATGGTGCTGAAGGTCACGGCGGTGGTCTCGCTGCTGATGGGCGCTGCGGTGCTGCTGTTCCCGACGCAGATCATGCAGCTGTATTCCAACGATGCGCCGACGGTCGCGGCGGCGGCGGAATACCTGCGGGTCATCGGCTACGCCTATATCACCTTCGGCATCAGCAACACGCTTTTGTGTATGCTGCGCAGCATCGAGACGGTGCGCATTGCCGTCGTGGTGAACGTAACGTCGTTTTTTGTGAACGTGTTTCTCAACTGGGTGCTGATCTTCGGCAACCTGGGTGCGCCGGCAATGGGCATCCGCGGCGCGGCGCTGGCGACGCTGATCGCCCGCCTGCTGGAATTTGTCATTGTCTGCGTCTACCTCTTCTTCATCGACCGCAAGCTGCGCTTTACGCCGCGCGACCTGCTGCGCTTCAACCGCATCCTGGCGGGCGACCTGCTGCGCCACGGCACGCCGGTGCTGCTCAACGAGCTGTTCTGGTCGCTCGGCGTGACGGCGCAGGCGGCGATCCTCGGGCATATCCGCTATTCCGCGGGCGATCCGGTCGGCGCCAACGCCATTGCGTCGATGGTGCAGCAGCTGTCCACCATTGTCATATTCGGCATTGCCAACGCCGCGGCGGTGCTGGTCGGCACCTCCATGGGCGAGGGCGACCGCAAAAAGGCGCGTGCGCAGGCGGATACGCTGATGCTGATGAGCCTGTTTGTCGGCGCGCTGGCCTCGGGACTGATCCTGCTGCTGCGGGGACCCGTGGTGGCGATGTACAATATCCCCGAGGAGACAAAGGCACTCGCGACAGAGCTTTTGGATGTGGTGGCGGTCATTGCCTTTTTCGTGTCACTGTCGGCGTTTAGTATTATCGGTGTGCTCCGCGGCGGCGGGGATACCCGCTTTTGTTTGATCACGGAGATGGTCGCCCTCTGGTGCGTGGCGACGCCGCTGGCGTTTTTGGCGGCATCCCTGCAATGGTCGGTGCCGGTCGTGCTCCTCTGCATGAAAGTGGACGAGCCGCTCAAGGCGCTGATCTGCTGGGTGCGGATGCGCACCGACCGCTGGATGAAAGCGCTGACCCGCGACCGTGCCGAGCTGGAGGCATGACATATTACCGCACACGATCCACCGCCGTTCCGTTTGGGACGGCGGTGGATCTTCTTTGGTCAATTTGACTGCAAAAGTACAGGAATATTTTACACCCTTTTCGGAAAAAGCGGTTGACATGTTACGTAAAGTGCTATATAATGTGCTTACTGCGTTTTAAACACCACAATATATTGTGGTGAAGCGATAAAGATGAAAAGTGCCGGAAAGGGAAGAGAAACATGAAGATCATCAAGCGCAACGGGTCGGAGGTCGCCTTTGATATCACGAAGATCCTCAAGGCGATCACCAAGGCCAACGAGACGGTCGAGGAGGAAATCCGCATGACGCCGATGCAGATCCGGCGCATTGCGGAATCGGTGGAGCTGGCGTGCCAGAAGATGAACCGCGCCCCCACGGTGGAAGAGATCCAGGATCTGGTGGAGAATCAGATCATGGCGCACGGCGCGTTTGAGGTGGCGAAGCGCTATATCACCTACCGTTATACCCGTTCGCTTGTGCGCAAGAGCAACACGACGGACGACAAGATCCTGTCGCTGATCGAGTGCAACAACGAGGAAGCGAAGCAGGAGAATTCCAATAAAAACCCGGTGGTCAATTCGACCCAGCGCGACTATATGGCGGGCGAGGTGTCGCGCGATATCACCAACCGCCTGCTGCTGCCGCAGGATATTGTGGAGGCCCACGAGGAGGGTATTATCCACTTCCACGACAGCGACTATTTTGCGCAGCATATGCACAACTGCGACCTTGTGAATCTCGAGGACATGCTGCAAAACGGTACGGTTATCACCGGCACGCTGATCGAAAAGCCCCATTCGTTTGCGACTGCCTGCAACATCGCGACCCAGATCGTCGCACAGGTGGCGTCGAATCAGTACGGCGGGCAGTCCATTTCGCTGACCCATCTCGCGCCGTTTGTGCAGATCAGCCGCGAGCGGCACCGCAAGGCCGTGCAGGAGGAGCTGCGCGCCGTCACGCCCGAGCCGGACGAGAAAACGGTCAGCGAGATCGCGGAAAAGCGCCTGCGTGAGGAGATCCGCCGCGGCGTGCAGACGATCCAGTATCAGGTCGTCACCCTGATGACCACCAACGGTCAGGCGCCGTTTATCACGGTGTTTATGTATCTCGGCGAGACGAAGGATCCGCAGGAAAAGCGGGATCTCGCGCTCATCATTGAGGAGACGCTGCTCCAGCGGTATCAGGGCGTGAAGAACGAGAAGGGCGTCTGGGTGACGCCCGCCTTCCCGAAGCTGATCTATGTGCTGGAGGAGGACAATATCCATGAGGATTCGCCCTATTATTACCTGACTCGTCTGGCGGCGAAATGCACCGCCAAGCGGATGGTGCCCGACTATATCAGCGAGAAAAAGATGCTCGAGCTGAAGGTGGACAAAAACGGCGAGGGCCACTGCTATCCCTGCATGGGCTGCCGCAGCTTTTTGACCCCGTATGTCGATCCCGAGACGAATCAGCCGAAATATTACGGTCGCTTCAACCAGGGGGTCGTGACCATCAACCTGCCGGATGTGGCGCTGTCGTCGGGCGGCGATGTCAACCGCTTCTGGAAGATCTTCGACGAGCGGCTCGAGCTGTGCCACCGCGCGCTGATGTGCCGCCACGAGCGCCTGAAGGGCACGCTGTCCGACGCCGCGCCGATCTTGTGGCAGTACGGCGCCTGCGCCCGGCTGAAAAAGGGCGAGCCGATCGACAAGCTGCTCTACGGCGGCTATTCCACCATCTCGCTCGGCTATGCCGGACTGTATGAGTGCGTCAAATATATGACCGGCAAGAGCCATACCGACCCCTCGGCAACGCCGTTTGCGCTGGAGATCATGGACTACATGAACGCCGCCTGCCGCCGGTGGAAGGAGCAGCACAACATTGATTTCAGCCTGTACGGCACGCCGCTTGAGTCCACGACCTATAAATTCGCCAAGTGCCTCCAGCGCCGGTTCGGCGTGATCGAAGGCGTGACGGACAAGGGGTACATCACCAACAGCTATCATGTCCATGTGACCGAGCAGATCGATGCCTTTGAGAAGCTGCGGTTTGAGGCGCAGTTCCAGCACCTGTCCCCCGGCGGCGCCATCAGCTATGTGGAGGTGCCGAATATGCAGCACAACCTCGAGGCGGTGCTGCAGGTGATGAAGTTTATCTATGAGAACATCATGTATGCGGAGCTGAATACCAAATCGGACTATTGCCAGGTCTGCGGCTATGACGGCGAGATCGCTATCGTCGAGGAGGACGGCAAGCTGATCTGGAAATGCCCGCAGTGCGGCAACACCGATCAGGATAAGATGAACGTGGCGCGCCGCACCTGCGGCTATATCGGCACACAGTTTTGGAACCAGGGGCGCACGCAGGAGATCAAGGAGCGCGTCCTGCATCTGTAAAAAACAGGGAGGAAAACGGGGAATGTGGATCCACATTCCCCGTTTCGGACATCTGACGGGGGAACAGGGATATGCACTACGGAGAGATCAAAAATTGTGACATCGCCAACGGCATCGGCGTGCGGGTGAGCCTGTTCGTGTCCGGCTGCACCAACCGCTGCGAGGGCTGCTTTCAGCCGCAGACGTGGGCGTTTGACTACGGCAGCCCTTTCACGGCGGAGACAGAGGAGCAGCTGCTCGCCATGCTGGCGCCGGACTATATCGACGGGCTGACGCTGCTCGGCGGCGAGCCGTTCGAGCCGGACAACCAGCGGACGCTCCTGCCGTTTCTGCGCCGGGTGCGGGAGCGGTATCCGCAGAAAACGGTATGGGCGTTTTCCGGCTTTACCTTTGAGGAAATGAAGACGGACGGCAGCCATCCGCGCTGCGAGGCGACGGATAAGCTGCTTTCACTGCTGGACGTGCTGGTGGACGGACGGTTCATATTGGCGCAGAAGGATATCTCTCTGCGCTTCCGCGGCTCCCGCAACCAGCGGCTGCTGGACATGCCGGCGACGTTAAAAGCGGGCGTGCCCGTGGAGTGGAACGGGTGAATCTCCCGAAAAACCGGCACTTTCCGGGCGGGGAGTGTGAATTTTTTATAAACGATGGCGCTTTTGCTTGCGGACAGTCGAAAAACACGATACAATAAGGATATGTTTTCGGAGAGCCTCCGAAAATGTACTTTTTCTCAACAGGAGGAATCACGGTGTTTTTCTATGCCGGATGCCGCTGCCCCGTCTGCGGGCAGCTGTTTACCGAAGATGACGATATCGTGGCTTGTCCGCAGTGCGGGGCGCCGCACCACCGTTCCTGCTGGCAGCAGGAGGGTCATTGCCATTTTGACGACCGGCACAGCGCCGGGTTTCGGTGGGAGCGGGAGGATGCCCCCGCGCCTGTCGGGCAGGAAGAGGACGACGAGTACGGGGACGAGGAGGAAAGCCCCTCCGGGTCGTATCGTGATACGGCCGAGCGGGAGCGCCGCTGCCCCCGCTGCGGGTTTTCCAATCTGCCGGGAGCGCTGTTTTGCTCCCGCTGCGGTCTGCCGCTGACCGGCGGAGTATATCACCAGACCGGCTACGGGGAGTATGCGCCGTTTCGCGCCGTGCCGGTCAACCCCTGCGGCGGCGTGGATCCCAAGGAGGATATCGGCGGTGTGCCGGCGGAGGAGCTGGCGGCTTGTGTCCAGGTGAACACGGCGTATTATCTGCCGCGCTTTTTTGCCATGGCGCGCGGCGGCAGTCGGGTGCGGTGGAACTGGGCGGCGTTTTTATGCGGCCCCTACTGGCTGCTTTTCCGCAAGGCGTATCTGCCGGGCGGGCTGATCTGGGGCGCGCTGGCGCTGCTGCGCACGCTGTTTACCGTGGTGACCTGTAAAAATGTTCTTCCCTTTCTGGGAGAGGCAACGACAAATGCGGAGCAGATGGCGCGGTATATGCAGATCCTGTCGGACGGCACGGTGTCGGAGACGGTGATCCTGCTTTTGAATCTGCTGCTGTTTTTGCAGTTTATGGTGCATCTGCTGTGCGGGCTGTTCGGCAACCGCCTGTATATGCGCACCACGATCCGGCGCGTCCGCCGCCTTCGCGAACAGGGCGAGGGGACAAGCCGTATCCTGCTGTCCGGCTGCGGCGGCGTATCGCTGCTGCTCGGACTGCTTGCCTACTCCATGTTGTCGATGCTTCAGACGATGGTGACCTTTCTCGTCCGATAATGTGAACCGAAAGGGAGGGAAAGACGGTGGCGGATGCCGGTATACGCTGCGTGGTCTGCGGTCAGCCTCTGCGGGACGGAGACGACCGCGTGGTTTGTCCGCTGTGCGGTGCCCCCTATCACCGCGGCTGCTATCCTGCGTCGGGCTGTCGGTTTGCCGACCGCCACGGCGACGACTTTCGCTGGCGCCCGCCGCTCAGGCGGCAGGACGAGGATGCCTGCGTCTGCCCAAACTGCGGTGCCGTCTGTCCGCAGGGGACACAGCGGTGCCCCCATTGCGGTGTACCGCTCTTTGAGCCTGAGCCGGTGCGGCTGCCGCCGGAGGTCTCTCCCGACGTGTTTTATGCGGATTTTTCACCGTATATCGGCATTGCGCCGGACAGCCGCTTAGACGGTAACCGCGCGGTGGATACGGCGCTGTTTTTAGGACCGAATGCCGGGTATTATCTGGCGCAGTTTTTTCGGCTCTCGCTCGGCAGGTCCTCGTTTTCCTGGAACTGGGCGGCGGCGCTTTTTCCGCTGGAATGGGCGCTTTACCGCAAGCAGTACCGCCTGTTTGCCGCGCTTTCGGCGGTGTGGCTGCCCGCTGCCGCTTTGGGGGTGGCGGCGCTTTTTCGGGCGTTTCCGCAGCTGTCGCTTCCGGCGATGCTTTCGCTTCTGACCGGCGGCAGCGGTACGGCTATGCCGCTTGCGCCGTGGATCCTGTGGCAGGTATCCGCGTTTATCCGCTGGTGCGTGCGGGTGTTTGCGGCGACGCGCGGCAACCACTACTACCGCCGGTCGGCGGCAAAACAGATCCGTGCGGTGCCGGACGGGGCAGAGGACATGCGCAGGCAGGCGCTGCTGCGGCTCGGCGGCGTGTCGTGGCGGCTTCCCGCCGTTTTTGACGCGCTCTGCGCGGGTTTTACGCTTCTGGGGCTTGCCATCGGCGGAAAAATATAGTATACTGAGAAAAACGGGCGTTTGATTGTCCGGTCAAAACCGAAACCGGGGAGGAAAAAGCATGGCACAGAAAGTGCGTAAGGCGGTCATACCGGCTGCCGGATTGGGAACACGGGTGCTGCCCGCTTCCAAGGCGATTCCGAAAGAGATGCTGCCGATCGTGGACAAGCCCGCGATCCAATATATCGTGGAGGAGGCGGTCGCCTCCGGTATCCGCGACATCCTGATCATCACCAACCGCGGCAAGGGCGCGATCGAGGATCATTTTGACCACGCGTTTGAACTGGAGGAGCGTCTGGAGAGCAGCGGAAAGCGCGATATGCTCGAGCAGGTGCGCCACAGCGCCGGACTCGCCAATATTTTCTTCCTGCGTCAGAAGGAGACGCGCGGCCTCGGCCATGCGGTCAATCAGGCGCGCTCCTTTGTGGGCAACGAGCCGTTCGCCGTGCTGTACGGCGACGATGTCATCATCGGCAAGGATCCCGTCTGCGGGCAGCTCTGCCGCGCCTATGAGAAATACGGCAAGGGCGTCGTCGGCATGAAAGAGGTCACGCCGGAGCAGATCCACCGCTATTCCTCCCTGAAGGTGACGCCGATCGAGGGCAACGACTATCAGGTGACGGATATGATCGAAAAGCCCGCGACCGCAGGTCAGGTGCTGTCGCTGTTTTCCATCCTCGGCCGCTGCGTGCTGCCGCCGGTCATATTTGATATTCTGGATCGCACGGCGCCCGGCGCGGGCGGTGAGATCCAGCTGACCGACGCCATGTGCGAGCTGGCACGCACCGAGGGCATGACCGGCGTGGATTTTGTCGGCAAGCGGTATGACATGGGCAACAAGCTCGGCATCCTGCAGGCGACCTGCGAGGTGGCGCTTGCTCACCCTGAGGTCAAGGACGGGTTTGCGGCGTATCTGAAGGAACTGGTGAAAACACTGTAATACGGCGAATCCCAGAATAAAACAGCGGAGGTGACATATGGGCAGGCGGTTTTTCCCTGTGTATATGGATCTTGACGGCAACAATTGCGGTATTATGGGCGGCGGAGAGACGGCGGCGCGCTGTGCGCAGGCGCTGCTGCATTTCGGCGCGCGCCTGACCGTGGTCAGTCCCGTGCTCTGCCCGGCTCTGCAGGAGCTGGAACGGCAGGGGCTGGTTCGCCATATCCCCCGCAAATTTTTCCGCGGCGACTGCAGCCATATGCTGCTGTGCATTGCCGCGACGGGCGACCGCGCGGTTAATATCGCGATCGCCTCGGAATGTAAAGCCAAAAATCTGCCGGTCTATGTCACCGATCCGGTGGAATACGGGACGTTTCGCTTCCCGGCGGTGCTGCACCACGGGGAAGTGACCGTCACGCTGGCGGGCGACGATCCCGCTGCTGTCGAGGCAGACGCCGCGCAGCTGGCGGCGCTGTGGAATATCGGGGAGGAGCTGTCGCTGTGACGGCGGCGCGCTCCTGAAAAGCAGAGGGATCGCCCGTTTCGGCGATCCCTTGTGCTGTCACCCCCAAAAAAGGAGAGGCAGAGTATGTCGATAGGAAAAAAACTGAACCGTCTGCGCTATCGGCTGCCGCCGCTTGGCTATCCGCGCCTTTGCCGGAAGCTGCCGGTCGATCCGCGCGCCGTGCTGCTGGAATCGCAGCATGGGACGGGAATGGACGGCAACATCTATTATCTTCTGCGCGTGCTGGCGGGCGAAGAGCGCTACCGCGATATGACGCTGTATCTGACCTGCCGCCCCGAAAACCGCGCGCGTTTCCGCACCCGGCTGGACGCCGAGGGGATGGAGCGGGTGCAGCTGCTGGAGCTGCATTCGAAAGCGTATATCCGCGCGCTTGCGACCTGCCGCTATCTCATCGGCGACATCACGTTTTATCCGCTGTTTGTCAAGCGGCCGGAGCAGATCTATCTGAACACCTGGCACGGCACGCCGCTGAAAACGCTCGGACGGCGGGTGAAGGGGGAGCCGCACAACATTGCGGGGCCGCAGAAAAATTTTCTGATGGCGGATTATCTCCTCTATCCGAATGAGTACACGGCGCAGCATATGATCGAGGACTACATGCTCGCGGGGCTTTTGGGGGCGCGGGTGCTGCTCGGCGGCTATCCGCGCAATACGGTGTTTTTCGACACCGCAGACGCCGCAAGGCAGCGGGAGCGCTATCAGATTGCCGGCAAGCGGGTCTATGCGTTTTTGCCGACATGGCGCGGGCGGGTCGGTGCTGCCGACCCCGAGGCGGGCGCGGCGCTTTCGGCGCAGCTTTCGGCGCTGGATGCGGGTCTGACCGCGGAGGAGGTGCTGTTCGTCAAGCTGCACCCGATGGCGAAAAAGGATGTGGCGCTTGACCGTTTTTCGCATATCCGCTCGTTCCCCGACGACTGCGAGACCTACCGCTTTTTAAATGCGGCGGATGTGCTGATCACCGATTATTCCAGCGTGTTCTATGACTTTGCGATCACGCGGAAAAAGTGCGTGCTGTTCACGCCGGACGCCGCCGCCTATGAGGCGGAGCGCGGATTTTACCGGCCGCTTTCCTCGCTGCCGTTCCCGCAGACGGCGGATGTGCCGGCGCTGCTTGCGGAGCTGCGCAAGCCGAAAGCGTATGACGATACGGCGTTTTTGGCGGAATACTGCCCGTTTGACCGCCCCGACGCGGCATCGCTCCTGTGCGCCCGCGTGATCGGCGGCGAGGCGCAGGAGGGGATCACCGAGCGGGCGTGTCCGTCCGACGACAGGGAGACCGTGCTGGTTTATGCGGGTGATCTGGCGCGAAACGGCATCACGACCTCACTGCTCGATCGGCTCACGCTTGCCGACCGGGAAAAATATCACTTTGTGCTGACCTTCCGCGTGAAGGCGGCGGCGCCGAACGCCGAGGTGCTGCACCGCCTGCCCGACGGCGTGACGTATATCGCGACCGAGGGGCGCGAGGGGCTGGGGTTTGGGAAAACACTTGCCCAGAAGCTATTTGTCCGTCGTCTGCTGCCGTTTGCGCTCTATCGCCGCCTGATGCGGCCGGTGTACGACTGGGAGCGCCGCCGCTGCTTCGGCGATGCGGCGTTTCAGACGGTGGTGCAGTTTTCCGGCTACGAGACCGAGCCGACGCTGCTGTTTGCGTCATTTCCCGTGCGGCGGGTGATCTTTGTCCACAACGATATGCAGCAGGAGATCCGCACGCGGCATAACCAGCGGCGCGCCGTGCTGCGCTATGCCTACGGGGCATATGACCGCGTGGCGGCGGTGACGGAGGATCTGCTGCCCTCCGTGCAGTCGTTTCTGCCCGCGCCGCGCCGCATTGACGTGGCGCGCAATCCCGTGCCGGTCGGGCGTATTCGCGCGCGTGGGAGCGCGGCTCCGGCGTTTTCTCCGCAGACGCGCTCGACGCATACGCCGGAGCAGATCGCCGCGCTGTGCGCAGGCGGACACTGTATCGTCAACGTCGGCAGGTTCTCGCCCGAAAAGGGGCAAAAGCGGCTGATCGACGCCTTTGCCCGCGCGTGGGAGACGCAGCGGGACGGCGCGCTTTTGCTGATCGGCGGCAACCAGCGGCAGGGGCTTTTCGACCGCCTCTGCGCCTATGTGCAGACACTCCCCTGCGCCGACCGGATCACGCTCGTGCTGTCGCTTGATAATCCGCTGCCGTTTGTCAGACGGTGCAGCGGACTGATACTGTCCTCGTTTTACGAGGGCTTCGGACTCGTGCTGACCGAGGCGGACGTGCTGGGGCTGCCGGTGGTGTCGGCGGATATCGTGGGGCCGCGCGGATTCATGCAGCGGTACGGCGGCTGTCTGGTGCCCTCGACCGACGAGGGAATAGAGGAGGGCGTGCGGCGGCTCCTGTCCGGCGGCGTCCCGCCCCTCGGCGTGGATTATGACGAATACAACCGGCAGGCGGAGGCGGAATTTGCCGCCCTGCTGACGGAATAAGGAGAATACACATGAAACGGATCCTCACCTACGGTACGTTTGATCTCTTGCACTACGGCCACATCCGGCTGCTCCAGCGCGCCCGTGCGCTCGGGGACTATCTGATCGTCGGGCTGTCCACCGACGAATTCAACGCGCAGAAAGGCAAGGCGGCGTTTCACGACTATGAGACCCGCAAGCGGATGCTGGAGGCGATCCGCTATGTGGATCTGGTGATCCCCGAGAAAAACTGGGAGCAAAAGGCGCAGGATGTGAAGGATTATCACGTCGATGTGGTGGTCATGGGCAGCGACTGGGCGGGCAGCGAGCGGTTTGAATACCTGCGTTCGCTGTGCGAGGTGGTCTATCTCGACCGCACGCCCGGCATTTCGACGACAAAGATCAAACAGGAGCTGGGACTGGTCAAGGAGGAGTGACCCGTCCCTGAAAGCGGAAACGGAGATGAATACGCGTTGACGGAAGCCAATCCCCATCTTGCCGAGTTGCGGCGGCGCGCCATGGCGCTGCCGACCACGCCCGGCGTCTATATCATGCGGGACAAGACGGGCGAGGTCATCTATGTCGGCAAGGCGAAGGCGCTCAAAAATCGGGTCAGCCAGTATTTCGGCTCCGATCAGAACCACACGGAAAAGGTGCGCCAGATGGTGCGGCGGGTGGAGCGATTTGACTATATCCTCGTCAACAGCGAGTTTGAGGCGCTGGTTCTGGAGTGCGCGCTCATCAAGCAGTACAGCCCGAAGTACAACATCTTACTGAAGGACGACAAGGGCTACTGCTATATCCGCATTTCCCCGCCGCCCTATGCCCGCATCACCGCGGTGCGGCAGAAGGCGGACGACGGCGCGCGCTATCTCGGCCCCTATATGAGCTATCACACGGTGCGGCAGTCGGTGGATGAGGCGTGCCGCACGTTTTTGCTGCCGACCTGTGACCGCAGGCTGGCGTTCGGGCGGACAAGCGGCCGTCCCTGCCTTGACCATCACATCGGGCAGTGCAGCGCGCCCTGCACCGGACGGGTCAGCGAGGCGGAGCACGCCGAACGGGTCGAGCAGGCGGTCGAGCTGCTGACCGGCGGCACGGCGGCGGTCACGGCGTCGCTGACGGCGCAGATGGAGGCGGCTGCCGAGCGGCTGGAATTTGAAAAGGCAGCGCGCCTGCGGGACCGGCTCGCCGCCATCCGCCGTTTGCAGGAAAAGCAGAAGGTGGTCATGTCCCGCGTGCCGCAGCAGGATATCCTGGCGCTGTCGGGCAGCGCGGACAAGGCGTGCATGGAGGTGTTCCGCTTCCGCGGCGGCAATTTGTGCGACCGCGAGCATTTTTTATTTGAGCCGGATGCGACGCCCGAGACGACCCGTGCGGAATTTCTGCGGCGGTATTATTCGCTGCGCGAAGACGTCCCGCCCCGCGTTGCTCTGGACGGCGAGGCGGAGGAGCGGGAGCTTCTGGAGCAGTGGCTGTCCGAAAAAGCCGGACGGCGGGTGCATATCGTCTGTCCGCAGAAGGGCGAGCAGGCACAGCTGGTGGAGCTTTGCCGCCAGAACGCCGCCGAGCATCTGGCGGCGCAGGAGGGGCGCAGCGGCCGCTCGACCGCCGCTTTGGACGAGCTGGCGCGGCTGCTGGGGCTGCCGTCGCCGCCGGCATATATCGAGTGCTATGACATTTCCAACCAGAACGGCACAGATAACGTGGCGGGGATGGTCGCCTTTGAAAACGGCCAGCCGCTGCGCAGCGCCTACCGCCGCTTTGCCATCCGCACCGTGGTCGGACAGGACGACTACGGCTCCATGCGCGAGGTGCTGTCCCGCCGCATGGAGGAATATGAGGCGCACAGGGAGGAGGGCGTCGGCTTCGGCCGCAAGCCGGATCTGATCCTGCTTGACGGCGGCGAGGAGCATGTCCGCGCGGGCAAGCCGATCGTGGATGCCTACGGACTGGGGATCCCGGTGTTCGGTCTCGTCAAGGACGGCTCCCACCGCACCCGCGCCATCGCGGCGGACGGCGAGGAGATCGCCATCCGCTCAAACCGCGGAGTGTTTACGCTGCTGTCCACCATCCAGGAGGAGGTGCACCGCTTTGCCATCGGCTATCACCGCCAGCGTCGCCGCAGTCACGTTACCTCCACGGCGCTGACCTCGATCCCCGGCGTGGGCGAAGTGCGGGCGCGGGAGCTTCTGCGGCGCTTCGGCTCGCTGACGGCGGTTCGCGCCGCCACGGTCGAGGAGCTGCTGACCGTGAAGGGAATGGACCGCCCGACGGCGGAAAATATCGTGGCATGGGCGGAAAAAGCGCCCTGACCGGCAAAAAAATTGCGGTCAGACAAAATAAAGGCTTTTCAGCGGCGCGGAATTGTGATATACTCTTTCTGATACGGAAGCGGAGAGGATGAACAGCGCACATGGGAAGAATCATTTCCATTGTTAACCAAAAGGGTGGCGTCGGCAAGACGACCACAGCCATCAATCTGGCGGCGGCGGTCGGCAGTAAGGGAAAACGCTGCCTTTTGGTGGATCTCGACCCGCAGGGAAACGCCACGAGCGGTGTCGGCGTGGACAAGCGGCAGGTGCGGCTGTCCACTTACGAGCTGCTGATCGGCGAGGCGGGCTTTGCCGACGTGCGGCTGTCCACCGGCTTCCGCGGTTTGGATGTGCTGCCCTGCAGCATCCGCCTGGCGGGCGCAGAGGTGGAGCTTGTCGAGATGGATCGGCGGAAAAACCGCCTGCTTGCGGCGCTTGCACCGGCGCGGGAGGAATATGACTATCTGTTTATCGACTGCCCGCCCTCTCTGGGGCTTCTGACGCTCAATGCGCTCTGCGCGTCCGATACCGTGCTCGTGCCGATCCAGCCGGAATATTTCGCGCTGGAGGGGCTGTCGCAGCTGATGGGGACGGTGCGCCGCATCAAGCAGCAGGACAACCCGACGCTGGAGATCGAGGGCGTGCTGTTTACCATGTACGACGGGCGGCTGAATCTGACGCAGCAGGTGGCGCGGGAGGTCAAGCGCTTTTTCCCGCGCAAGGTGTTTGCCACGACGATTCCCCGCAGTGTGCGCCTGTCCGAAGCGCCGAGCTTCGGCAGGCCGATCAGTTATTATGACGGCAGCTCCCGCGGCGCGGCGGCGTATGACGCGCTGGCGGATGAGCTGATGAATCGGTAAAAAAGGAGGACGTTCGGCTTGGCAAAAAAAGGCGGATTGGGAAAAGGACTAGATGCGCTTTTTGCGGAAAATACCGTAACGACGGATACACCGGTGTCGGTGCTGCGGCTGTCGGACATTGTGCCGAACCGCGACCAGCCCCGCAAACAGTTTGACGAGGAAGCGCTCGCCGAGCTGGCGGATTCCATCGCACAGCACGGCGTGCTTCAGCCGCTGCTCGTGCGGCCGATGACCGACGGCACCTATTGCCTGGTCGCGGGTGAGCGCCGGTGGCGTGCCGCCCGTCTGGCGGGGCTTTCCGAGGTGCCGGTCGTCATCCGCGAGATGGATGACCGCGAAATGGCGGAGCTGGCGCTGATCGAAAACCTCCAGCGCGAGGATCTGAACCCCATGGAGGAAGCGCGCGGCTATCAGACGCTGATGGATAACTACGGGCTGACGCAGGAGGAAGCGGCGCGGGTGGTCAACAAATCCCGCCCGGCGGTAGCCAATGCGCTGCGTCTGCTGCGTCTGCCGCCTGCCGTGGGGGATATGGTGGCGGAGGGACGGCTCTCTGCCGGTCACGCCCGCACGCTGCTGGCGTTCCCGCCCGAGCGGCAGCAGGAGGCGGCGAAGCTGGCGGTCGAGGGCGGTCTGTCGGTGCGGCAGCTCGAGCGCATGGCCAAGACCGCGTCGGCAGAGCCGAAGGCGCCTGCCGCGAAGCCTGCGCGCGATCGGTTTTATGATGAGGTGGAGCTGGCGCTGACACAGGCGCTCTCCCGCCGCGTGAAGGTGACGGCTGCCGGAAAGGGCGGCACGCTTCAGGTGGAGTTTTATGACCGGGACGATCTGACGGCGCTTGCCAATGCGCTTTCACCCGAAAGCGCCGAGTAAACAGTCAATTTTTGCAAAGGAGTCTTTTCTATGCTGGATATAAAAGTCATTCGTGACGACCCCGCGCGGGTCAAGGCTGCCATGCGCAGCCGCAATAAGGACATGGATGCGGTGATCGACGAGCTGCTCGATGTGGACAGCCGCCGCCGCGATGCCATTGCCCGCTCCGAGGCGCTCAAGGCGGAGCAGAATCAACTCAACCGGCAGATCCCGATGCTGAAAAAGCAGGGCGTCGACGTGACGGAGCAGCTCGCGGAGATGAAGAAGGATGCGGCGGAGAGCAAACAGCTGTCGGCTCTGGTGAGCGAGCTGGAGCAGAAGCAGCGCGACCTTTTGCTGTCCATTCCGAACATCCCGCATGAGAGTGTGCCGGTCGGCAAGGACGACAGCGAAAATGTGGAGCTGCGCCGGTTCGGCGAGCCGACAAAATTCGATTTTGAGCCGAAGGCGCACTGGGATCTCGGCAAGGCGCTCGGGATCCTCGATCCCGATACCGCCGCCAAGGTGACGGGCGCGCGCTTCCACTTCTACCGCGGTCTCGGCTCCCGTCTTGAGCGCTCCATCATCAACTTCTATCTCAACACCCATACCGAGCACGGCTACACGGAAATCTTCCCGCCGTATATGGTCAACCGCGCGTCCATGACCGGCACCGGACAGCTCCCGAAATTTGAAGAGGACGCGTTCCACCTCTCCAATGAGGATTACTTCCTGATTCCGACCGCCGAGGTGCCTGTGACGAATATGCACCGCGACGAGATCCTGACCCAGCCGCTGCCGGTGAAATACTGCGCCTATTCCGCCTGCTTCCGCGCCGAAGCCGGTTCGGCAGGACGCGATACCCGCGGTCTGATCCGCCAGCATCAGTTCAACAAGGTCGAGCTGGTCAAGTTTGCCGATCCCGATCACAGCTATGAGGAGCTGGAGTCTTTGACCCACGACGCGGAGCGGGTGCTGCAGCTGCTGGGGCTGCCCTATCGCGTGGTCGTGCTTTCGACCGGCGACCTCGGCTTCTCCTCGGCTAAAACCTACGATATCGAGGTCTGGATGCCCTCCTACGGCCGCTATGTCGAGATCTCGAGCTGCTCCAACTTCGAGGATTATCAGGCGCGCCGGGCGTCGATCCGCTTTAAGAAGTCCCCGACCGATAAAGCGCGCCTTGTGCATACGCTCAACGGCTCCGGTGTGGCGGTCGGCCGCACGGTCGCCGCGATCATGGAGAACTATCAGAATGCCGACGGCAGCATCACGGTGCCGGAGGTGCTCCGTCCGTATATGGGGACGGATGTGATCCGCTGACCGCCTGAAAAAGGGCGCGTGAGGGCGTCTCACGCGCCCTTTTCTGCGTCTGCGGCGGACCGGCAAAAAGGGAGGAAAACGGGATGGCAAGAGTGTGTCCGCTGTTCAGCGGCAGCAGCGGCAACTGCGTGTTTGTCGGCTCGGCAAGAGAGGGCGTGCTGGTGGATGCCGGCGTCAGCGCCCGCCGGATCGAACAGGCGCTGCGTGACCGTGGGATTGCCCCCGAGTCCATCCGCGCTGTATTGGTCACGCATGAGCACCGCGACCATATCGCCGGTCTGCGGGTGCTGACGCGCCGCTACGGCTTCCCGGTCTGCGGTACGGTTGGTACGCTGGAAGCGCTTGCCGCGGCGGACGCCGTGCCGCCCGATGCGGCGCTGATGCCGATATCCGGCCGCGCGTCGGTCGGTAACTTGGTCGTGTCTCCCTTCGCCACCTCGCATGACTGCCGCCAAAGCTGCGGCTATGTGATCGAGCTGCCGGACGAGCGGCGGGTGGCGGTGGCGACCGATACCGGCGTCGCGACAGAGGAGATGAAGGCGGCGCTGCCCGGCTGTGACTGCGTGATCATTGAGTCGAATCACGATCCGGAGATGCTGTGGCGCGGTCCGTATCCGTATGTGCTGAAGACCCGCATTGCCTCCGAGTCCGGGCATCTCGCCAATGCCGACTGCGCGGCGCTTTTGCCCGAGCTGGTGCGCCGCGGGACGACGCGGCTGATCCTGGCGCACCTGAGCGCCGAAAATAACACACCGCGGCTGGCGCTCGGCACCGCGTCGGCGGCGCTCGCGCGGGCGGGGCTGACCGCGGGCGTGGACTATCTGCTGGAAGCCGCCCCACCGCAATCTGTAGAGGATGTGACGATCTTCTGATGATCAATTTGACTGTGATCGCCGTCGGCAGCCTGAAAGAACGCTTTTGGCGCGACGCGTGTGCGGAATATCAAAAACGGCTGTCGGCGTTTTGCCGGATCGAGCTGATCGAAATTGCGGAGGAGCGCGCACCGCAGGACCCGTCTGAGGCGCAGAAGGTGCAGGTGATCGAGGCGGAGGGCAGGCGGATCGCGGCAAAGATTCCGGCTTCGGCGGCGGTGATCGCCCTGTGCATTGAGGGCGAAGAGATGACATCCCCGCAGCTGGCGGCAAAGCTCGAATCGCTTGCGGTGAACGGCGTTGGCCGAGCCGCGCTGGTGATCGGCGGCTCGTTTGGGCTGTGGGACGAGGTGAAGCGGCGCGCCGTGCTGCGGCTGTCGTTTTCCCCGATGACGTTTCCGCACCAGCTTGCCCGGGTCATGCTCCTAGAACAGCTCTACCGCGCCGCGCAGATCCAGACGGGCGGGAAATACCATAAATGACGCGGCTTTCGGTTGACAAATTTCGCTGTATCGTGTACAATAATAGCCAAAGCCGTTGCACTCCCGATGGCTTTGGCTCCTATATCCGTTTCCGTAGCTCAGCTGGATAGAGCGACCGCCTCCTAAGCGGTAGGTCGGGTGTTCGAATCACCTCGGGAACGCCAAAAATAACGCCGAAACCCTTGTTTTCAAGGGCTTTCGGCGTTTCTTTTTGCCTGATCATCGTTACAGGACCGATCCTTTCGGAACGAGCCGGGATAAGATATTCCTTGATCCTTACACTGCATTTACCGGCTTTTGCAGATCCGGTGCCGACGCCCGCAATGTCGGATGCGAATATGCCGGGCATTGCCGTGCCTTTCATACGGCTTTGGTCTGCTTTGCCTTGCAAAGCCGCTTTAAGTTTTCCCGAACAAACGGGCTGTTTGCGGCAATACGCCCCAGCGTCTGGCAGCCGTCCGTCTGTGCGCAGTCCGCGCAGGTATCCAGCCCCTTTTCCCGGACGCAGTTGTGTACGGGGCAGAGCTTGTCACAGAACGGCGTTTTGGCGCCATCGACCCGGCAGCCGGTGCAGTTGATCATTTCGGGCGTGATCGGGACGCCGTTGAGCTCTGCCCACAAAGCGGCGGTCTTCTCCCGCAGCGTGTTGTCATTTGTCGCCGTGGCGATCCTGGCGTCGCAGGTTTCGCAGTCCAGTCCGCAGCAGCCGATAAGTTGATCCACAGAGATCCCTCCTTTACCTGATCTTCAGAGCGCTTCGCTTTTTGGCGCGGCAGGGCAGAGGTCAAGAGTCATAAAGTCAAAATCGATCAGCTCGCCCTTGATCTTAAAGAAGCCGGGGAATGTGCACAGCTTGCGGAAGCCGAGCTTTTCATACAGCGCGATGGCGCGTCTGTTGTCGCTGCGCACCTCAAGGTTGACCTGCTCTATTCCGGCTTCCCGCGCAAAATCAAGCACGCCCTGTGCCAGTACGGTTGCCGCGCCGCAGCCCCACCATGCCTTTTTCAGGCTGATACCGAATTCCGCGCGGTGGTGCATGCGCCCCGGCTTGCGGTTGAGACTGGCGGTGCCGATGATCTCCCCGTTTACCTTGGCAAACAGCTGGATATGGTCGTGCGACTCCGCCTGCATGGCGAGATAGGCGCGTTCCGCCTCCTCGTCGAGCGGCACGCCCTCGGGACCGAAGCTGAGGTTGTCGGTCTCCCCGCCGATAATTTTCAGGTACTCCAGCAGTGCGGCGGCATCCTGCGGCTGTGCGCGAATGATTTCAAAATTTGTCTGTTTCACAGGTTGTTCTTTCCTTTCTGTCGAATATGGAGCCTTCCCCTTGCCCTGTGCGCCTGTACACGAACGGAATATGCACCCGGATCGGAGATGTTCACGGTAAAATCTGTCGTTCCCTTGCCGTTTCCCGTATAAATGAGCGTGCCGTCCGGGGATTTGATTTCCATGCTCAATTTACCGTGTTCGGTTTCAAAATGGATCTTGAGCGTGTCTCCTGCATGCAACTCCATAGTATGCGTATCCGTTC
>CAKUMQ010000037.1 GCA_934667845.1 uncultured Eubacteriales bacterium
TGCGCACGGAACGATCCGGCAGCAGAAAGGCCGCCATGCGGAAAAAGCCGTCCTGCAGCAGCGCGCGGTACAGCGGAAGCATACCACGCGTTTCCTCCTGTTTTTCCGGCGAGGTCGCCAGCAGGACCCGACAGGCTCTCTCTACAGAAAAAGGACCCGCTGCCGACGGATCCTTTACCAGCTCCAGCGGTGCGTAGGACAGACGCGAAAGAATCATCGCGTCCACCTCATTAAACGCACTCTGCCGGAAAGAGAGATCGCCACGCCAGGAGAGATAATCGAACACATTCGGCATCGGTCATTCCCCCTATTCGGCGGCAAAACTCAGATGGAGATCTGCATAGCCATTTCGTACATATCGCGGTCGAAAGGCTTCTTCATCTTCAGCGCTTCTTCAATGTCAAAATCGCTGATGGAATCGTGACGGATCGTCACGACGCGGTTGCTCTTGCCTGCCAGCAGAAGCTCCACGGCATGATAGCCCATCTGACTCGCCAGCACACGGTCACGCAACGTCGGCGAACCGCCGCGCTGCACATGCCCGAGGATCGTCGCGCGGGTCTCGATGCCGGTCGCGTTCTCGATCTGCGCGGCGATATCCATCGTGTGGCCGATTCCCTCCGCCACAACAATGATAAAATGCTTTTTACCCGTCTTGGACATTTCCAGGATACGGCCGACCACGTCCTTTTGCAGGTCGAATTCAATTTCGGGAACCAAAATGCAGGTCGCACCGACAGCCACGCCGACGTTAAGCGCCAGATAACCGGCACGGCGGCCCATGACCTCAACCACACTGCAGCGGTCGTGCGACTGCGAGGTGTCGCGGAGCTTATCCACCAGCTCCATGCAGGTGTTCAGCGCCGTGTCGTAGCCGATCGTGTATTCGCAGCAGCTGATATCGTTGTCGATCGTGCCGGGAATACCGATGCAGGGGAAGCAGCGCTTGCTCAGATCCTGCGCACCGCGGAACGAACCGTCGCCGCCGATGACCACCAGGCCGTCGATATAGCGGGAACGGCAGTTGGCGATCGCCTGCTGCATGCCCTCCTCCGTGCGGAATTCGGGGCAGCGCGCCGTATACAGCATCGTGCCGCCGCGGTGGATGATATCCGACACGCTGCGCAGATCCATCGGTATAAAATCATCATTGATCAGTCCGGTGTAGCCGCGGAGGACACCGTCGACCTCCACACCGCGATTCAGCGCCGTACGCACGACGGAACGAATCGCCGCATTCATGCCGGGGGCATCGCCGCCGCTGGTCAGGACCGCAATTTTTTTGATAGCCATTCCGCTCAACTCCCAGGATCAGTTTCTTTAGCTATTATACCATTGTTTTCGGTTTTTTAACATTGTAGGTACTTCCAAATTGAGGGGCTGTTTTTTCGCGCTTTTGTCTTATATTTCATCATGATCCACAAAAGAACGCCATCCGGCAGCCATAAGGGCAATTCATCGGGGAGATCATTCGATAAAGCGGACATTGTCCGCCCCGAAGATCCGCCCGAGCTCCGCAAGCAGCACCGGATCGGGCCACACGCCGAACCGCGCAGAGGGGCGCACCAGCTTTCCGGTGTCCGCACAGCGCAGGAACAGCGGTTCATTTCCGGTGAAAATATCCAGAACCAGCATGGCGCGCTTCCATTCGCGGCTCTGCAGCGAGGGGATCTTCAGATACAGCCCGCGGTGCGCCGAACGCGCCGCCGGCTCCGTTTTCTTTTCCGCCGGCGCGGCGGCAGCGGGAACAGCGGGCTCCTTCTGCTGCGCGGCATTTGCCAAATCTGCAGCCGTCAGCTGCTCCGGCGGCGGCGCCGCACGGAGGGTGTCCGCCGTCACATGGGGCGCCTCCTCATCGCGCAGCGCGAGCTTTCCCTGCACGATCAGCTTCTCCCCCTCCCGGAGCAGCGCGGCAGACTGCGCAAACTGGCGCGGGAACACCAGAACCTCAATACTGCCGGTCAGATCCTCCAGCTGCACATACGCCATGGAAGCGCCGCTCTTGGTCGCTTTTTTCCTGACACTGCCGACCATGCCGAGCAAACACACGCTTGTCCCGTCCGTATACCGCGCAGACGGCTCCTCGCGCAGCCGCAGCAGCGTCCCCGCCGTCACGGCGCGAAGCGCGCGATAGGCATCGCGATACGGGGTCATGGGATGTCCCGACAGGTACATTCCCGTTACCTCTTTTTCCATCGCCAGCCGCTCAGAGAGCGTATACTCCGGCAGATCGGGCAGAGGATACTCGTCCGTCCCCATCGAGGCATCGTCAAAAAAGCCGATCTGCCCGCTGATATCCCCGCGGGCACTGTCGGAAAGCTGCGCCAGCAATGCGGGCAATACCGCCAGCATTTGCGCACGGCTTGCCCCCAGACCGTCCAGCGCACCGGCCTTGATCATACTCTCAAGCGCGCGCCGGTTGCACTCCCGGTAGGCGGACACGCGGCTGCAGAAGGAATAAAAGCTCGTAAAAGCGCCGTTTTCCCCCCGTTCGCGGCAGATCGCCTGCGAGAGCGTTCTGCCGAGATTCCGGATCGCTAAAAGCCCGAACCGGATATGCCCGCCGCTGAAGGTGAAGCCGTCGCCACTTTCGTTGACGGAGGGCGGCAGCACCGACAGCTGCAGCCGGTCGCACTCCGCCATATAGCCGGGCAGCCGATCGCTGTCCATGGCGGAGGTCAAAAGCGCTGCCATATATTCGCCCGGATAGCGGCATTTCAGCCACGCCGTGCGGTAAGCCACCAGCGCATACGCCGCCGCGTGGGATTTGTTAAAGGCATAAGAGGCAAAGGAGCTCATCTCGTCAAAGATGCGGATCGCGGTTTCCTCCGGGATCCCGCGGCGGATACAGCCCTCCACCGTCACCTGCCCCGCCGCGTCCGTCTGCCCGTGCAGAAAGATCTCGCGTTCCTTTTGCATGACATCGTGCTTCTTTTTGGACATGGCGCGGCGCACGAGATCCGCCCGCCCGAGCGAATATCCCGCCAGCTCGCGGAATATCTGCATCACCTGCTCCTGATAGACGATGCAGCCGTAGGTGACGTCGAGAATGGGACGCAGCCGCGGATGGGCATAGCGCACCTCGTCGGGGTGATGGCGGTTATAAATATATTTCGGGATAGAATCCATCGGACCGGGGCGATAGAGCGAGATCACGGCGATGAGATCCTCGAAGCTGTCGGGGCGCAGACCGGACAGCACCCGCTTCATGCCGCCGGATTCAAACTGAAACACGCCCTCGGTATTGCCCGCCGACAGCATGGCGTATACGGCTTCGTCGTCGGTCGGCAGGGACTCTGCGGAAAAATCCGGCACCTTTTGCCGGATCATACGCTCGGCATCGGCGATCACCGTCAGGTTGCGCAGGCCGAGAAAATCCATTTTCAGAAGCCCCAGCTCTTCCAAAACGGTCATGGTGTACTGCGTCGCCACCACATCGCCGTTTACACACAGCGGCACGTATTCCCGCACGGGGCGGGCGGTGATCACCACGCCCGCGGCATGGGTCGAGGCATGGCGCGGCATCCCCTCCACCCGCTGCGCCGTATCCACAAGGCGGCGCACCTCGGCATCCTGCTCATAGCGCGCCTTCAGCGCCGGCGAAACAGTCAGCGCGCGGGAGAGCGTCATGTTCAGCTCCCACGGCACCGCCTTGGCGACCTCGTCGCCGAGCGCATACGGCATACCGAGCGCACGGGCAACATCGCGTATGGCGGCGCGCGCCGCCAGCGTGCCGAAGGTCACGATCTGCGCCACCCGATCGGCACCGTATTTCTGCACCACATAGTCGATGACCTGCTGGCGCTTTTCGTTGCAGAAATCAATATCGAAATCCGGCATACTCACCCGCTCCGGATTCAAAAAGCGCTCAAACAGCAGCTGATACCGCAGCGGATCAATATCCGTGATCCCGATGCAGTAGGCGCAGAGGCTGCCTGCACCCGAGCCGCGTCCCGGACCGACGGGGATATCGTGCGTCTTGGCATAGTGGACAAAATCGTACACGATCAGGTAATAATCCACATAGCCCATCTGCTCCACGGTCGCAAGCTCATAATTAAGCCGCTCCGTCGCCGCCTTAGGCGGATTTTCGCCGTAGCGGCGGACAAGCCCCTCGCGGCACAGGCGGCGGAAATAGGCGCAACTGTCCCCTCCCGGTGCCGCATACGCCGGAAGCTGCGTCTTGCCGAAGGTGAACTCCAGCCGGCACCGCTCGGCAATGCGCACCGTGTTGTCAAACGCCTCGGGGATCTGCGGAAACAGCGCCCGCATCTCCTCCTCGGATTTCAGATAGAACTCATCCGTTTCAAAGGCGATCGGCGGCGGGTCGTCCACCGTGGTATTCGTCTGGATGCACAACAGCACCTTTTGCACCTCGGCATCCTGCTTTTTCGGATAGTGGACATCGTTGGTGCAGACAAGCGGCAGTCCCGTTTCGCGTGCCAGGCGGATCAGCAGCGGTATGATCTGCTTCTGCTCCGCAAGCCCGTGATCCTGCAGCTCAATATAAAAATGCTCCGGACCGAACAGCGCGGCATAGCGCTTCGCCGTCTCACACGCCTTTTCGTATTCGCCGGACAGCAGTGCCTGCGGGATCTCTCCCGCCAGACAGGCGGACAGCGCGATCAGTCCCTCATGATACTGCGTAAGGAGAGAAAAATCCACGCGGGGCTTGCCGTAGAACCCATCGATCCACGCAGAAGAGACCAGACGGCAGAGATTGTGATAGCCCGTCTCGTTTTCGCAGAGTAAAACCAGATGGTAGTTTTGGTTGTCGAGTCCGTATACCTTGCTCTCGCGCGAACGGGGCGCCACATATACCTCGCAGCCGATGATCGGGTGCACACCTGCTTTTTTGGCGGCTTTATAAAATTCCACGGCACCGAACATCACGCCGTGATCCGTCAGCGCCACCGCCGTCTGTCCGAGCGCCTTTGCGCGTTCGGGCAGCTCTGCCACACGGCAGGCGCCGTCGAGCAGACTGTACTCACTGTGTACATGCAGGTGTGTAAAGCCCAATTTTTTCACTCCTTCTCCGCAAGGCCGATCAGCTTTTTCAGCCGATGGTTCACACCGGAGCGGCTGAGCGGCTCGCTCAACAGCTCCCGCAGTTCCCGCAGCGACAGCTCGGGATGCTCGACCCGCAGCATGGCAAGCTCGCGCAGCTCGGGCGGTATACTTGCCTCGCCGCCCCGTGAAAGCAGGCGGCGGATCGCCTCGACATGCACGGCGGATGCCGCCACCGTCTTGTCAATATTGGCGTTTTCGCAGTTGGTCACGCGGTTGGCTTTATTGCGCACATCCTTCACAATCTTGACGTTCATCAGCTGCAGCGAGCAGGTCGTGGCGCCCATCAGCGTCAGGCAGTCCTCGATCTGACCGCTCTCTTTTAGATACACGATATAGTTGCCCTTGCGCGACACACACTTGGCGGAAAAGCCGCACTCGGTCAGCAGCGCCAAAAGGTCCCGGCTGAGCTTATAATACGGCACACTGAATTCCAGATGATAGTCGATCTCCGGATTGGTGACGGAGCCCGCCACCAAAAACGCGCCGCGCAGATAGGCGGCGGCACACTGCTCACATTCCAGATTGGCGCGGTTCAGGCGCACGGTCAGCTCCTCGGCGGAATGGCCGAAGCGCGCGAGCACCCTGCGGCAGTCGGCAACCGGCACCCGCACGATGCAGTATTCCCTTTTGCCCGGGTATTCCTGCACCGTCAGCCTGTCCACGCCGCATACCGCACAGACCTGCTCGCAGTAGAGCGCCGCGACAGCGGGATTTTCCGTCTGCAGCGTGATATCCGCGCCGGTAAAGTGATGCCCCAGCTCCAGCATACCGTACACCTGCGCCGCACGGCAGCACTCGCTGCGCACCGGCAGCGCCGCCAATTCCTCCTTGACTTCGGACGCAAACGACATGGGCGCTCCCCCTCTTTAAGCCTTCTGGATATCGCGGTGGTTAACGCGCACCCGCCCGCCGCCGTTTTCGATATGCAGCGCGAGCGCCTCCGCGATCGTCACCGAGCGGTGCTTTCCGCCGGTGCAGCCTATGGCGATAACCAGCTGACTTTTTCCCTCTCCGCGGTAAAGCGGCAGGAGATAGTCGATCATATCATAAAGCCGCGTCAAAAAGCCGGTCGTCTCCTCATGCGAGAGCACAAAGTCGCGCACTGGCGCGTCCATACCCGTCATGGATTTCAGCTCCGGGACGTAAAACGGATTAGGGAAACAGCGCACGTCGAACACAAGGTCCGCCTCGGCGGGATAGCCGTATTTGAAGCCGAAAGACATACATTCGACCACCATCCCGTCGGCGGCGTCCTCCAAAAACAGATCGTCGATCCGCTTTTTCAGCTGCGAGGTGGAGAGATGGGTCGTGTCGATCAGATAATCGGTGCGCGAGCGCACCTCGCCGAGCATTTCCCGCTCAAGCGCAATGGCGGCGCGCACGGAGCCGTCCGTTTTATAGGCAAGCGGATGCTGGCGGCGCGTCTCCTTGTAGCGCCGCGCCAGCACGGCATCGTCGCACTCCAAAAACAGGATCTTATACTCGCCCCCATGCGCATGCAGCTCATCGAGACTGGTGAACAGATCCTTAAACTGCCCGCCGCCGCGCACGTCGACGACCATCGCCACCTTAGAGAGCTTTTCCTGCGACTGCAGGCAAAGCTCGGCAAATTTCGGCAGCAGCTTCGGCGGCATGTTGTCGACGCAGTAGAATCCGATATCCTCAAGCGCATGCATGGCCTGCGATTTTCCCGCGCCGGACAACCCGCTGACAATCACAAAAATCATATTGACTCCCCCACTGTTCTGACTTCCCGTTCCAATTGCACCCCGGTCTTTTCGCGCACGATACGGCACACGGCATCGGACAGCGCCAAAATATCGCGGCAGGTCGCATGGCCGCGGTTGATCAGAAAGCCCGCGTGCTTTTCGCTGATCTGGGCATCCCCGACCGCAAAGCCGCGCAATCCGCAGCGATCGATCAGCTCACCGGCAAAATGCCCCTCCGGCCGCTTGAAAAAGCTGCCTGCACTGGGATATTCCAGCGGCTGCTTCTCCCGCCGGCGGCTCATGCAGTCCGCCATCCGCTCCCGGATCTGCCCGGGATCGCCCGGCGAAAGGGAAAACACGGCAGAGAGAATGACCTCGCCGGTCTGCATAAAGCGGCTGCGGCGGTAGTTGAGCGCCGCCTCGGCTGCGGACAGCGTCAGGATATGTCCGTGACCGTCCGTAACCGTTACCGTCTGCAGCGTATCGGCGATCTCGCCGCCGTATGCCCCCGCGTTCATGTATACGGCGCCGCCGACCGTACCGGGAATCCCATACAGCGTTTCAAGGCCGGAAAGCCCCCTGTCCCGTGCAAACAGGCAGAGCTGCTTGAGCGACACGCCCGCACCGGCGCAGAGGCGATCCCCCTCACGGCGTATATCTTCTTCCCCGGCGGCAATTTTCAGCACGACGCCGCGAAAGCCCGCATCGGACGCCAGCACATTCGAACCGTTGCCGAGGATCAGCACCGGAATGTCCGCCGCGTTCAGCTTTTGCAGCAGAGACGGAACCGCCGCCGCAGGCGCAGTGATCACATGATCCGCCGGACCGCCGACATGAAACGATGTCAGCTGTGAAAGCGGCACCTTCTCCTCCACGCGGCAGCCGAGCGCCGCAGCCTCCCGTACAAGCTCCACAGACCCCGCTCCCCCTTTTATCGTTTACGCTTTCAGCGATGCTGCGCCGATCACACCGGCGTCGTTGCCGAGCGTCGCCCGGCACAACTTTGTCTGCCGCACGGAGTGGCGGCTGTACCGTTCGGCGGCAATATACTCCCGAAGCGGTGCAAGCAGGGTCTCACCCTCGTTGCAGATCCCGCCGCCGATGCACAGCACCTCGGGCTGGAAGATGTTGATCATGTTGACCAGACCGCAGCCGATATACCGGATGTAGGTGTCCACGACCTGCTGACCGACCGGATCGCCCGCGCGCATGGCATCGAACGCGGTGCGGCCGTTGACGTTTTCAAAGGAACCGGCCAGCTTCCACAGCAGGCTTTCCGGGTGCTTCGCCATTGCCGTGCGGGTCTGACGGATCAGCGCCGTGGCCGAGGCATACGCCTCCCAGCAGCCGCGGCGACCGCAGGTGCAGGCTTCGCCGTCGACCACGATCACCGTGTGGCCAAGCTCCGCGCCCGCGAAGTTGAAGCCGCTGTAGATCTTCCCGTCAATAATGATCCCGCCGCCGACGCCGGTGCCGAGCGTAATGCACACGCAACTTTTCGCGCCGCGCGCCGCGCCCGCGAGCGCCTCGCCCAGCGCCGCCGCATTGGCGTCGTTTTCAATATAGACCTCCTTGTTCAGGCGGCCTTTCAGCATATCGCGCAGGGGGAGATTCTCAAATTTCAGGTTGTTGGAATACTCCACCACGCCGGTCTCCAGGTTGCAGGTGCCCGGGCAGCCGACGCCGACCGAAGCGATATCGTCCATGGTCAGTCCGGCATTGGCCACCGCCTCGCGCACGGTCTTTTCCATATCCGCCACGATATCCTCCGCCGGACGCGGCAGGTCTGTCCGGCATTTCGCCTTGGCGACAATGGTGTACTGTTCGTCAACCACGCCGCAGACAATGTTGGTTCCTCCGAGATCAATTCCTACTGTATACATAATAGTACCGTCCTTTCCCGATCGTTTTTCTTTTAAAAGCGCGCCCAGTCATCCTGCTGTTCGGATGATGCGGGCAGATCGTCAAGCATGCCGAGATTGCGCATCAGCTCCTGCGCGGCGTTGTATCCCATCTTTTTCTGGCGGTTGTTCATCGCCGCCACCTCAATGATGATGGCAAGGTTCCGTCCGGGTTTGACCGGAATGGTGAGCTGGGGCAGCTTGATCCCTAAAATATCCATGTACTGGTCGTCAAGCCCCATCCGGTCGTATACCTTCTCGTTATCCCACTGCTCGAGCTGGATCACGAGGTCGATCTTCTCCGTCACCTTGACCGCGCCCATACCGAAGATGCGGCGGGCATTCACGATGCCGATGCCGCGCAGCTCGATAAAATGGCGGATGTTGTCCGGCGCAGACCCGACCAGCGTCTTAGCCGATACACGCCGGATCTCCACCGCGTCGTCCGCGATCAACCGGTGACCGCGCTTGATCAGCTCGATCGCCGTCTCGCTCTTGCCAACGCCGCTGTCGCCCATGAGCAGGATGCCCTCGCCGTAGACCTCGATCAGCACGCCGTGGCGCGTAATGCGGGGAGCAAGCTCCACGTTCAGATACGCGATCAGCACCGCCAGCAGACCGGAGGTGGAATCCGACGAGCGCAGCAGCATGACCTGGTATTTCTCACAAAGCGCGATCAGCTCATCCGATGCCGGCAGACTGCGCGTCAGAATGATGGCGGGCGGACGGCGGGAGATCAGCTCCTCCAGCCGCGTATGCCGAAGCTCCTCCGGCAGATCCTCCAAAAAGCCGCTCTCGCTCATACCGATGATCTGGATCCGGTCGCTCTTGAAATAGTCAAAATATCCCGCCAGCGCCAGGCCGGGGCGGTTGACCTCACTGCTGGTGATCTGGATCTGCGCGGGATCGCCGGCAGCCAGCACCGTCTCCAGCATCGCCTCCTTGATTACCTTTGACAGCGGCACCGAAAAATTCCTGTTCAAATGCACCACACCCTGTTTTCATCATATTGTCGGGCATTGCCGCCTCCTCATTTCATCAGACCCTCTCACGCAGAAGAAGCGCAGCGCTATCCGCTCTCTATTATATCGTATTTCTACAAAGGATAAAAGACCCAAAACAGATTTTTTCGAAAAAAGTTTTTGTTTTTTCGCCTGCATTTCCGTGTATTACGGCCGGGCTTGCGATATATCGCATACATTGCATACATTTATCCATTAACCTCGCTATAACGGCAGTATTCGCCCTCGTTGCTTGTGTATATTGCACAACTGTCAATGCGCAAAACTGTCAAATTACTGCTTGACATTTTCTTCCCGATTGACTATAATGTGAATTGTATTCACGAGGGAAAAGATGGATCTAAGACAAGATGAAGGGAGACGTGGAAATGACCGAAACTGCAAAAACCAGATGGCAGAAAACCGCTGAACAGCCGGAAGGAGAGACGGCTCTGTGGTACGGGATCTGTTATCACAGTTCCGAACAGCGCGAAGTGCATTACCGCACACTGACGCCGGACGCTTCGCTGATCGACGATTTTATTGATCAGTTAAACCGTGAAAAACCGGAAGAATGTCACATAGAGGATATTATCGAGGATTTTGTCACGGCTTTATATCTTCCCAGGGTTTAGCCTGTGATCGGGGCTTGCCTGCGGCAGGCAAATATGCTATACTTATCCGGAGAGCATCTGCTCTCCGGAGGTTTTTTTATGATATATATTTCCCTGCCGGTCGAGCGCCTGCTCGGCTGGTACCGGCAGCACGAGCGCCCCCTGCCCTGGCGCGACGAACCGACCCCCTATCGGGTCTGGATCTCGGAGACCATGCTCCAGCAGACGCGGATCGAAGCGGCACGAGGATATTTCACCCGGTTTGTGCAGGAATTGCCGGATATTTCCGCCCTCGCCGCCGTATCGGACGACCGCCTGATGAAGCTGTGGGAGGGGCTGGGCTACTACAGCCGTGCGCGCAACCTGAAAAAAGCGGCGCAGATCGTCATGCAGAGGTTCGGCGGCGAGCTGCCTGCCGACTATGACGCGCTCTCCTCTCTGCCCGGCATTGGGCCGTACACGGCAGGCGCCGTCGCCTCTATCGCCTTCGGACTGCCCTATCCCGCCGTGGACGGCAATGTGCTCCGGGTCGCCGCCCGGCTCTGCGACCATGCCGGGGATGTGCTCTCTCCCGCCGTGCGGCGGGAGCTGACCGAGCAGGTGCGGCTCTGGCTGCCGGAAACGGCGGCGGGCATGTTCAACCAGGCGATCATGGAGCTTGGCGAAACCGTCTGCCTGCCCCGCACCGCACCGCACTGCGATCTTTGCCCGCTGCGGGATTGCTGCCTCGGATATGCACACGGCACGGCGGAAACGCTTCCGGTGCGCTGTCCGCGCACGGCACGGCGGACGGAAAGGCTCACTGTCTTTGTCTGTCTGTCCGACGGACCGCAAAAGCGGGTTCTGCTGCATCGGCGGCAGAACACCGGCTTGCTCGCCGGGCTGTGGGAGCTGCCCAACCTCCCCGCCGACACCGCGCCCTCCCCCGAGGACTGGGCAGCACAGCAGGGACTGTCGGTATACAAGACCTTTCCCCTGCCCGCCGGACGGCACCTGTTCACCCACGTGGAATGGCAGATGACCGGCTTTGCCCTGCTCTGCCGCGCGCCGGTTTTGACGGAAAACGGCGTCTGGGTCACAGAGGAACAGCTGAAAAGCGACTATGCACTGCCGTCGGCATTTCACACCTATTCCCGGGCGCTGCCCGCCTGGCTGCATCAAAACGGCTGAACGCCGTATTAGATTACGGGAGGAAATCAGACATGAAACGACAGGATTATCTCAGCTGGGATGAATACTTTATGGGCATTGCCCTTTTGTCTGCCCAGAGAAGCAAGGATCCGGGCACGCAGGTCGGCGCCTGCATTGTCGGCGACGACAACCGCATTTTATCGGTCGGATACAACGGAATGCCGATCGGCTGCAACGACGACGATATGCCCTGGGACAGAGAGGGGGCAAGCGGGCTGGACACCAAATATCCCTTTGTCTGTCATGCGGAACTGAACGCCATTCTCAATTACACAGGCAGCAAGCTCAAGGGGGCGCGGGTCTATGTCTCCCTGTTTCCCTGCAACGAATGCGCCAAGGCGATCATTCAGGCGGGGATCCGCGAGATCATTTTTCTCTCGGACAAATATGCCGACAGCGAATCCGTGCGCGCGTCCAAGCGCCTGTTTGATCTGACCGGTGTCACCTACCGCGCGTATACGCCGAGCGGAAAATCGGTCACACTGGAGGTCTGAGCATGCCGCAGACCGTTTTGATCACCGGCGCCTCCCGCGGGATCGGCAGGGCGGCGGCGCGCGCCTTTGCCGGGGCGGGATACCGCGTGGGCATCGGCTGCTGCCGCCATCGCGAACAAGCCGACGTGCTGGCGGCAGAGCTGACCGCAGCGGGAACGGATGCCGCCGTGTTCTGCGCCGATGTCGCCGACCGCGCACAGGTTATGCGCATGGCAGAGGACGTAAAAAAGCGACTCGGCACCCCGGATACGCTGGTCTGCTGCGCCGGTATCGCCGCGCAGCAGCTGTTTACGGATGTGACCGAGGAGGACTGGCGCCGGATGCTCGGGGTCACACTGGACGGCGCGTTTCACTGCGTACAGGCATTTCTGCCGGATATGATCCGCCGCAAAGCGGGCAGCATCGTGCTGGTCTCCTCCATTTGGGGGATGGTCGGCGCCTCCTGCGAGGTGGCCTATTCCACCGCAAAAGCCGGACTGATCGGCATGACCCGTGCGCTCGCCAAAGAACTGGGACCGTCCGGCATACGGGTCAACTGCGTGGCGCCCGGCGTGATCGACACCGACATGAATGCCACCCTCACGGCAGACACGATGCAGGAATTGGCCGAGGAGACCCCGCTCGGCCGGATCGGCACGCCGGAGGAGGCCGCCCGGGCGATCCTGTTTCTGGCGGGGGATGCCGCCTCGTTTGTCACCGGTCAGGTGCTCAGCCCCAACGGCGGACTGATCATCGGCTGAGGCGGCGGCGGGCAAGCCATCCCCCGCCTGTCATATCCCCTTATCCGTAAAAACCGCATACCCGCATACAGCCGGATTGGGGCAGCAGGAAATTTTCCCGCTGCCCCGATTTTTTGCAAAACTCTATTGACAATCGCAAACTACTGAGTATAATACAGTAGTGTAAAAACAATCCAGAGAGGAGAGACTATGAATATACAATATAAAAAGGGCGTGCTGGAGCTGTGCGTGCTGTCGCTGCTGCACAAGCGCGATTGCTACGGCTATGAGATCTCCGATCATCTCTCCCGGCACATCGACATCGCGGACGGAACGGTATACCCGCTCCTGCGGAAACTGAAGTCGGACGGGCTGCTGACCACCTACCTGCAGGAGGAGAGCGGCGGGCCGCCCCGCAAATACTATTCACTCACCGCGCTCGGGCGGGAAAGCTATCAGAATGAGCGGGCGGAATATCTGAAATTTGCCCGCTCGGTCAGAATACTGCTGGAGGATGAACACCATGACGAAGCATGAATTTATGACACAGCTCACATCGGAGCTGCACAGACGGAACGTGGCGGATGCTGCCGATATCACAGAGGAATACGCGCAGCATTTCACCTTTAAGCTCGCCGACGGCTACACAGAGGAGGAGATCGCCGCACGGCTCGGCGATCCTGCGGCGCTGGCCGCCCAGTTTGAGAACGATTCGCCGACGGGAACAAGGCGATCACCGATTTTGACCTGGCTGTGGCTTTCGTTTGTCGATCTGTTTTTCGGCATTTTCGCCGTTTTGCTGATCTCCTTCGGCGTTGTTCTGATCGCCTGCGCGGCGGCATTCGGGCTGACCGGCGTATGCCTGATCGCCGACCTCGGCCGTCTCCCCCTCGTCTCCCTGCCGCCGATGCCCTATTGGTGCGGCGCCATACTCGGCTTTGCTCTGCTCGCCCTGTGCGTGCTGTCTGTAACGGGGTGCCTCTGGTACGCCGCGTTTTGCCGACAGATCCTCCGCTCCTTCGGGCGGTTTCATCAAAACGCGCTGGCACAAGGCTCCGGCCGTGCCGCTCTGCCCGCTCTGCCGCTTGCGCCGCAGCTTGCCGCAAAGAAAAAGCGGCATCTGCGCCAAACGGCACTGATCTCTCTGCTTTTGTTTGCCGTCTGCTTCGTCCTCGGCTATGCAGCCTGCAGCCTCTCTGCCGGATCGCCGGAATTCTGGCACACCCGGGGCTGGTTTCTGAATTGAGGTGACTTCGCCTTGTACGGTCTGAATGCAGTCGCGCTTGTCTTTTTCGGCTGTATCAATGTACCTGTCCACCGGGTCTGCGCATACCCTGAACCAAAGCGCCGAAAGACGGTCGCCGTATTATGTGCGGTATTTCTTTTTGCCAACCTGATCCGCTACGGGTTTGTATATCCCGTTCTCCTCAAAACGGTCGTTCTGCCCGTGGAATTTTCCACGGTCGCCTATTTTGCCGTGCCGATCATACTGTTGATCTCAAGAGAACGGCTGCACAGCTGGGCGGCGTACTCCGGACTGATGGCGGGCTTCTTCTACTATATGACAATGATCCTGGCAGGCGGACCGATCTATCACCGCTATCCCCCCGAGGAGGTCTACCTTTCCCTGCTGTGCCACGGCGTCGTCTACTTCTGCGGCTGCGTAACGCTCAAAACCGAAGCGCTCTGTTCGGCTGACCGGGGAAAGCTGGCTGTCGGCGTCGCCCTGGTAGCGGTCAACGCCGCCGTTCTCCGCCCGTTTGTCTCCGAAAGCGGCGGTTATCTGATCTATATCCTGTTAGACGCCGCAGTTGTCCGGCAGCTGCTCCCGCAAAGTATATGGGCATTGGCTCTGCCGGTATATTATTGCGCCGTCTCCGCGCTTGTTCTGCTGACTATCCGCGGATTTTTCCGCACAAACCGAACACAATATCAAAGGCGCCTCCGGCTCTGCGTCGCAAAGGCATAAAAGGCGGACGCGGGATGCCGCCGCGCCGGTTTACGGCTGTATTTTTCCCTGTCGACGGGTTTCCCGCCGTTTCCCTTGGTTTTGCATAACGGATCCGCTATACTGATGCGACAGGGGGCGAATCCGATGACCGTTTGGCGTGTGCTTATTTTCTGTCTTATCACTGTTTTTTTGCTCTGCGGCACGACAGAGGGCTGCCCGTATCCGGCTAAGTCCCCCGCCGCTGATTGCCGGCTATCGGCGGTCGACGCGCAGATCGTAGCGGGCTGGGACAGCTTCTCCCCCGCCGTCAGCTTTGCGCCATCCCTTAAACTGACGCTTGAGGAGCTGGACAGTACTGTGACCGCCTGCCGTAACGGCTGCCCCGACCGCTTCTGGGTCGGCAGCGATTACGCCTATACCTATGTCCTGCAGGACGGCATCGCCTGCATCACGGAATACCGCCCGTCCTGCGGCGGGGACGGCGCCGCCTATCGCTTCGGTGCCGACGAACGGGACGCCTTTTTGCGGCGATGGCACACTGCTGTCGAATCGCTGCTGACCGGTATCGGTCAATGCCGGTCAGCCGAAGCGCGCGAGCGGCTCCTCCACGACCGGCTGCTCGCCCGATGCCGGTATTCCGCTGACGGGCGTTTCTGCGCCACGGCTTACGGCGCCATCGTCGAGGGAAAAGCCAACTGCGAGGGCTACGCCCGTGCGCTTTTGTATCTGCTGCAGCGTGCCGGTATCCCCTGCCGCTATGTCGAGGGGCTGGGCGGCGGCAGGCCGCACGCCTGGGTTGCGGTGTATATAAACGGCAGCTGGCGGCACACCGATCCCTGCTGGAATGACAGCGGCAGCGTCCCCACCCACACCTATTTTAATCTCAGCGAGGCACAGATTCGATGGGATCACGAGCCGACAGGCGGCGAGCGATCCGTCGGTTAACAAAAAAGACATGCCGACCCCATCTCACCGGATCGGCATGTCCTGTTCGCCCCTGCCAAACGGTTCTGTCCGGCAGGCACTCACTCATTTTTACACCGCCCCGCAGGCGCGGGCTTTTTTCTTCGGCAAAAACGGAGAATCCAAAATCACGGTCTCCGGTTTTGCCTCCAAAAGCTCGGGGTGCTCCAGATAGGAGGCAAACTTGCGGAACGCATGGGCAAACAGCAGACCGGATCCGACGCGTTCATCCATCACGACACCGAGCGGAATATACCGCACCTCTGTCGGCACGCCGCCCACCAGTTCCAGATTCTTTTCCGGCGTTCCCATGGTGATAAACACGCTTGTCGTACCGAAATTGTAGATATGATGGTAGATCTCCTTTGTGCGGATGCTGGCAAGATTGGAAATGGTCAGGCTGGAGTGGAACGGACTGGCGTCGATCACGGCACGCGGCATCAACGCATGCTTGTCCAAAAATTTCAGAAGCGCCACGCCGAAGCGAAGCAGCCCGGGAATCCGCACCAGCGTACCCGCCACGCGGTCCATTCCGTTTTCTTCACTCGCCTTCCGGTTGGTGGTCACATATTCGTTGATCTTCCGGTTGACATCAAACAGCGTGTCATAGAGCGAAAATTCCACTTTGCCCATGGTGGCCTCCGACTCGGAGCCGGGCTTTAATACGACGAGCGCCACCTTGAAATCGTTGTGGGCGTACACCTTTTTGTTCACCACAAAGCGGTTCAGCTCGGGATTTTGCGCCACGACCCGCAGATAGGCCGTCAGCAAGAGCGCCATATGGCTGACAGGGTGACCGTTTTTGCGGCAAAGATTCATATACTCGTGAATAGGCTTATACGGGAGCTTCACCGTAATATAGTTCAGAGAATCGCTGCGTTCCGCCATAATATGAGGGACGACCGAATACATCGGATTGATGTCACGCACACGCTTTCCATCTTTTCTCATACTTTTTCCTCCCAAGTTGTGAACACACTATGAACAGGAGTAGTATACCATACTAATTTTTCAAATGCAAGAAAAAACATGACTTTTCGCCGATTTCGGACAATCTTTTCTTCAAAAAGCACAGATAACGCGTTTTTTCGGCTATTTACTCTTTGATCTTGCTCCTCCGACGGGGATCACGCGCACGGCTTTTCCCTCTTTGACACAGGCGGAGATCACAAACCGCGTTCCCGCAGAATGTCCGTCCCAGAACGCCAGAATTTCATCGGAATACCGGATGATCTCCAGATTGCGCATAAGCGGCGCTTTTTTTCCGTATTTGTCGTAGGCGGGCAAAAACACCTTTATCGGAATATGCAGAAGCTCCGCCAGCTCCGACGCATAGGAATCCACACCGACTGCACCGCCGCTGACGATCTCCGTCACATCCTCGGGAATCTGCTTTAAAATGTCCAGCTTTACATGCTCGCCGACCTGACGGCTGCCTACGATGCCGATCTTCATCCCTCTCACCTCCGCAGCCCTGCTGCCCGTTCAGTGTAACACATATCCGTCCGCCCGTCAAGTATTGCCACCACTTCCAGTGTTCGCCCGCCATATTTCCGCACGGTACGGGAACAGTAAGCCTGTACATTTTCGAAAAAGGGATGGGATCGCATGAAATTTGCCGTTCGCTGCCTGGCGGCCGTTTTGGCGGTGTGCTGCGCCGCCGTATGGGGACTGGCCGGATGGATGACACAGACGCTGCCCGACCGCTACTGGGTCACGCAGGGCAACACACTGACGCCCTCGCCGCTCGTCAGCGGGCGCGCCGACAATGAGGGAGACACCGTAGCCGCCGCACAGCGCGAAGCGGGGAGCAACTACCCGCTGACTCTGCGGCTGTTTGACTGCATTCCCCTAAAGGGCGCCGTGGCTACCGTCGTCAACACGCCTGTCGTCGTTCCCTGCGGCACGCCGTTCGGTATCAAAATGTATACCGACGGCGTACTGATCGTGGGACTTACCGAGGTGGAGACAGCATCCGGGCTGAATAATCCCGCAAAAAAAGCCGGTATTCGCGTCGGCGATGTCCTGCTTGCCATCGACGGAAAACCGGTCAACACCATCCGCGAAGTCTCCGACTGCATCGAAAACTGCGGCGGGCGCGTTCTGGAATGGCGCATCCGCCGCAGCAACCTGGAATTTACTGTCCGTTTTGCCCCGATAAAGGGAACGGACAAGCAGTATAAAGCCGGCCTGTGGATCCGCGACAGCTCTGCCGGACTCGGCACCATGACCTTTTATGACCCCGAGACCGGACTGTTCGGCGGGCTTGGTCACGGGGTCAGCGATACGGACACCGGCGACATCCTGCCCATTTCGACCGGCGAGGTCGTTCCCGCCCGTATTTTTAACGTGGTGCCGGGCGTTTCGGGACAGCCGGGAGAGCTTTGCGGCACATTTGAACCGGGTACGCTGGGGACACTTCTGAAAAACGGCGATACCGGCGTCGTCGGCACGCTTCTGAAAAAGCCCTCTCTCCGCGGCGCCATTCCCCTCGCCCTGCGCCAGCAGGTCAAAAAAGGACCTGTCCTGATCCTGACCACCTTAAACGGCAAGGAGCCGGACTGGTATGAGGCGGAGATCGAACAGATCCGCCAAAACGACGGCAGCCAGAACCGCCATCTGATCCTGCACATCACCGACCCCGCCCTTTTATCGCGCACCGGCGGCATCGTGCAGGGGATGAGCGGTTCCCCCATTATACAGGACGGCAGACTCGTCGGCGCCGTGACCCATGTTTTTGTCAACGACCCCACCCACGGCTACGGCATTTTTGCCGAGACCATGCTGCGCACACTGCGGGAAACGGCAGAGGAAAGCGCGGGTCAGCAAAATGCATCCTGAATGAAAAAGCGTACCGCCCGGTGCAAAACCGGGCGGTATGTTTTTTTATAGGATAAAAACACCTATCGGATCCGAAAAGTAAACTACAGGCAGAAGCAGATATTTTTCACAGGCTTTAAAGACAACAAACCCCACCACAATATCATTACAGTCCCATTGACGCCGCGGCGACGTCTGTATATTATATAAATAGTATTTTTAAGCATTTCAAAAAATGGACGGAATGCTGTATCCAAGCGATGGATCCGATTTCAGGAAGATATGGAGAGGTGTATGGTATGTGTGAGCATTGTCAAAATGTAAAGATTCCACCGCTGTCCCGCCCCCTTTTCTCTGATCGGTATCGGTGCCCGGCGTGTGGTGCCGAGTTTCGGGAGGTGGTGCGGATCGGGGAAAAGAGGATCGGCACCCCCATTTTGGTGTGGATGCTACAGGACTGCAGTATCTGCGGGCTCGGTATTATGATCCTACGTTGGGGCGTTTTACCCAACAGGATACTATGCCGGATCAGGGTAACCCCTATATCTACTGTAGCAACAATCCCGTCCTCTACTGCGACCCCTCCGGTCATTGCAAACGCTGGGGTATTCCGGATGTGAAGAGCGATATTATGATGATAAAATCGCTTTTTCCGGTGGATGGTTTAAAATATGAACGTGTGGAAATCAGTGCGGGGGATACTCCTTTCTACCGTGTTACTATGCAAGAGGGCTCCGATCTGTGTGCACATTATGTGCAACACTATAATATGACGCATTCTGGCGGAGATGCTGATTCGTATCATTATGCATCTAGCACAAAATTTTTAGGATACAAGAATGCATACGCGGATAATCCGATAGTTGCAAATGCTCTTGCGCAATTTAAAGGTACATTAAATATGTCTCGCTGGGGATTTCAGCATAAGGATCCTATGTTTGATATTTTGTATCTAAAAGATATTTATGTTCGCCAAGAGGTATTGAGCAAAGAAAGGGCTGTTCAAATCGCCCAGCAACGCCGATGGACGAAAGTACCATCTGATTTTCTTGATAGCATATTTCAAAATTCGATTGAATACGTTATTGGTCTTGCGATAGGGGAGTGGTGGATAGGACCTGCATTTACATTTGCAGACTGGGTGTCTAAATTGCCGTGGACCTATCAAAAGCAAGTTGTTGATGGAACTTATTATTCCATTGCTGCCATTTATTCCAATCAATATGGCACGGAATTCATTGTTAATACAGTTGCATGTGATACGGAACTCAGCTTGCTTGCCACATCACCACACTTGGGATTGCAAGGATATGACTCACGCTTCGATACGATCGAATGGTATCTGGAACTGCGATGATGAAAGGGAGAAAACGAAATGTGTGATAAATGCAAAAATTGGGAAAAGCCCACGCTCATGCGCAGCCTTTACAGATTCCGGTATCGCTGCCCGGAGTGCGGGGCCGTGTATCGACAAACCTGGCGTATAGGGAAACATAATATTATTACCCCTGTTATGTTTTTGTCATTGATTAGTGCGGCTACTTTCCTCCGTTTGCCTGTGATACCCTGGCTGCTGCCTTTTCCGCCCTATCACTTTGTAGACCATATGCTCACACGAGAGTCTTTCCTTTTTTACTATCCTTTCCTGGTGATTTATGCTTTCTGCCTGTTCTATTTTTTACTGAACCTGATCGTGTATCTTTTTTCGCACTATGAGCGATTGGAAAAGGGGGAGTATTGATGTTTTCCCCGGAACTGCTGCTGTATCTGATCCCCCTTGTATTATTATTCGCTGCCGTGTGGGTGGCCTCGCAGTTTTTGGTGAAGAAACGGCCTTGGAAGCTAATTGCGGCAGTGTCTGCCTTTGCGGTATCCGTGGCCATGGCTCTGTATGTGGTTCCTCTTTGGATCTATCAGATCCAGCGGGAGGATCTGCCGGAAACACTTTTGAAAAAGGTGGATTTTTCGGTCATGACACTGGAGCGATTGGAAAAGCTGGGATTTGACATCTGGGAGACAGCCCCGGAGGATCGGTATCAGTATGTTTACAAAAGCGATGCCAGTCATGGACCGGAGAATTATTTCTATATCAGGCTCCAATATCCTCTAAAGGGGGTCAAACTTGAGGAAATGACAGATGTGCGGTATAAAAAAGCCTATGAGGATTTCTACTATACCTCAATAAAAAGCGGCTATGTGGATACGGTTGTCTGTTATATCATTGAGATAGTTTCACAGGATGGCCGACGATTTTGCTTGGAGGGACAATTTGCGGACAAAAAACAGGAACATTATACCGATATGAATGCCTATCTGGAAAAGCTGTTAGAAGAATTCGCTGAGTGAGTTTTGGAAAAAATATAGAGGTGTATGGTATGTGTGAACATTGTCAAAATGTAAAGATCCCACCGCTGTCCCGCCCCCTTTTCTCTAATCGGTATCGGTGTCCGGCGTGTGGTGCCGAGTTTCGGGAGGTGGTTCGGATCGGGAAAAAGAGGATCGGCACCCCCATTTTGGTGTGGATACTCAATCTTCCGCTTTGGTCCTTTGGCGGTCTTATCTACCGTTTGGTCAATATCCTCCCCGCCTCTGCTTTTGTACATGGATGGAAATATTGGTTTTACTGCAGCGGCACCTATCAGCCCTTTTATTATTTCTATATGTTGTTTGCCTACCTTTTTCTGACAATACTGTTCTGTAGGTGTATATCACACTACGAGTTATCCTGACGGAGGGAACATAAAAATGCGGAGTCAATGGTTGTTTTTACTTCCTATTGCATTTTTGTTGGCGGCAATAGGGATATTCCGGTATTATGGGAAGAGGCGGAAGTGGATCATGATACCTGTTTCGGCGACGGCTCTGGCGGTGTCCGTCGTGATGATGATCTATGCCGTGCCGTTATGGATCCTGCAGATCGATTCACGGGAGATCCCAAAAGCCGTGCTGGATACGGTGGATTTTGCCCTTCTCACTAAAGAAAATCTAACAGAAAAAGGATTTGACAGCAATGGGGGCGGTGGCTATCAATATTTTTACACCGAGTTTGAGAATCCGTCTGATAACCGATGGTATGAAAATCTGATCTATCTGCCGGTTGGCACGCTGCCGGATAAGGAGCTGAGAGATATTTCCTATAAAAAGGCATATGGGGATTTCTACTATTGCTCGACCCACACAAACATCGGTTCCGATGCCTTCTACATAGTGGAATTTGTGGACAAAAACGGATACCGGATCGAAGTCAGCGGCCGGTTTAGAGATAAAACATACGACCACTTCAATGATATGTACGATTACTTGGAAAAGCTGCTGGATAAGATCAATGGCGAGGATAGGAAGACCTCCTGACCGCACAGGGGGACGCCGCCTGCCGCGGAACTGTCAAAACGGTGGCTTTTTTCGTGACGGACCGGTTGATTTGTGGAGCGCCGATCGGCAGGTATTGTTTGGCGTCCGCGCCTCTCTTTCGTTAAACTATGCGTACTTTGAGGAGGAACTATCCAACATATGGATAAAAAATTCAAGATAATCATCCTGATAATAGGGATCGCCGTTATCTACCTTTCCTTCTTCGCCCTGGCCTCGATAGCCGAAACGATCAATGCCTCTCAAACGTTGACAGCGCTTTCCACAGTGGTGATGCTGACTGAATTATCTGCTTTATTGTGGTTCATTCGACGGGCGTTTTCCCTTCCGCTGTTAGTGAGACGGTTATTGTTATATTTGCAATGCTTGCTTGCGGTGGGGATCATAGGCTTGCTCATTCATCTTATTGTCTGTTTCTTTAACCCTCATTACACCTGACTCATATTTATTCAAAAATTCAGGAGGAATACATGTGCGACATTTTACGGAAAGAGCCGCTGCGTTTTTGATCGATGTCTGTCTGGCTGGCATCGTGACCTTGCCCTTTTTATGGCCGATCACCGACGCCATGCAGAATGACCGGCTGTCTAAACCGCTGTTCTGGCTGCTGTATTTGCTGATCCTGGCCGCATTTGCCGCATTGCTTATTCTGCGGGACGTTCTTTTGAAAGGCAGAAGTGTGGGAAAGCGGTTGTTTGGCCTGCATGTGCGGGATAAACATACACCGGCTGATGCCCGCCCGGTTCAGTTGATCCAAAACAACCTCTTTTTCTGGATACCGGCAGTAGATCTGATCCTGCTGCTGGCGACGGGCGCCACATTGGGCAATCGTGTATCCGATACAGTAGTCACAGCAGAGGAAAAACCGCTGGGACGCCGCCGCTTTTGGCAGGAGCCGATCGTTTGGTTGGCGCTGTTTGCTGTCGCCGGGATCGCGGTGATCGGAACGCGTGTGCTGCCCCATCTGTTCCACTCCGCCCGTGATACCGACGAATATCAGGCAGCCTATGCCTATCTGAAGAGCAGTGAGGCGTTTCAGATGTTGGGAGAGGAAGAGTCGGCCATACATATGCAGTCCTATCAGAGAAAAGGAGCGCTGAAAAACGGCTCCACCGCCACGATCACCTTTTGTGTTGCCGGGCAGAATTTTACCGTGGTCTGCCATGCTGCTGAGGACGCCCCTTGGGCGGTTTGTACGGAATGTACAGCATTTGACTGAGGTATATAGTGGCGCCTCGGTAGAGAGCGACGCACGGGATATAGTGGCGCCGCCGGGTAACAAGGGAGAATCCCCATGAGGTCCGCTTTTGTATCGTTAGGGCAGCCGCCAATGTGCGGCTGCCTCTTTTGCTATCCGTTTGGAATGGTATAACCCATAATATTTAATCTACTTGTGCTGAGTATACGCTTTATGTATTGCAGAACAATTTTCAAATACAAATTCGACCGAAGATATATTCTGCTCTAAATCGTTTATTGATTTACTTATACATGAAACCGTTTTTTTCAGCACCGCTTGAACAGATTCATTAAAAAACGGCGCCCGCCATCTAAAGACTTTCTCCACTCCATCTATATCCAGGAAAACTTCTTGCTCCAAGTAATCTGTATATTTATGTGTATACTTATTGTCTTCAGAAAACTTTTGCGATAGTTCATTCAAACCTTTTTTTCAGCATCTGAGCGTGTTCACCCGATAAGTAGTATACATTAGACTCTATATATACATCAGCACCTTCATCCTTGTGGCTTTTTTCGGCATTTTGAATTCTGTCCCATGCAACAATTCTTAAAACATACTCCTTCTTTCTTGATCGTTTAAACTCAAAAACGCTATAAGAAGTATCACGATCATTGTATTTTCTATAATTATAGTGAAAAATTCTGTAAGCCTCATGTTTTTCGCCGCCAATGGTTACTACTGCACAACCACAATTTATAAAAGAATCAAATTGTATTTTTTGTTGTACAGTAATTGGACACTTGTTTCCCAAATTGGTGTACTGCACAGACTCTATATTTCTAATATTATCAAGAATAATCATATCATTTCATTGTCTCCTTGAGAACCGTATGCTCTTTCACATACTGGCTCACACATCCACAAGCCTCTGCCATTACCAATAATGGTTCCTGCGATAATTGTACAGCCAATTATCGACACATATAAACAGCACTACGCCGATAAATGCCATAAAATATACCTTGATATAACCATTATCTGCAAACATCTCCGCGCGAGAGAACACATACCGCTCAATACAAAAAAACAGAAAGAACGCATAGTTAATGATTTGACCGACAAAAAGCGGAAACTTTGTGCTTCGACAATTGAAAAACAAAAGGCAAACCATCCATTTGGGAAATTGTCGACGAAGGACACTGCTAAAAGGATAGGCTTTCATATCTGTTGCCCTATTGATCCCATATTGGCAATCTTTTTTTGTGCTGTGCTGAAATAAAAACATGGTGAACCAAAAATCAACAAATAAAATCCAGTGAAGCATTTATGTCTTTCCCCTAATAAATTTTTGAAACCAATCGCAAATTTGTGTGTACACATATACAGAAAAACTTTTAACAAATCTTTTGACAATAGGCTTTGTAAGAATCAGACTTCTACTCGATTGAAATAAAGTTCCTCGGCAAAAAAATGTTCCTCCTTTACCAAACAAATCCTTTTTCCAAAGCGAATTGCCTACGCCTTGGCCGCCAAAATATCCCCACACAAGTCCAAATCCAATATCTATCAAGAGATCTCCCCAATTAAACTTCCTTTTGTTTATTACGCAACTAACAACATTAGTGATGCCACTTATTACAGCACTTCCAATCATACAAATCCAACGCTTGTATTTTGAGGCAATTATTAGCCCCGCAGCAAAACCGGAAGCGGCTACTAACGCTGTGTTCCAAGATAATAGATTATACTTAAACCCCCTGAATGAACAATTGCTTCTTGTCCAATAGTCCAAAGCAGTGATTAAGTAATCCAAAAGAACATTAATTAAAGCACCTATCACCCCGCTGATTATATTAGCTAAAACGTCCCCTGAATCATCTTTATCATTCACGGGAGAATTTGCAGTATATGCATACAAATTTGTCCCAAATAGTGAACCTAAAGATATTTTCAGTATTTCCACACTATCCCCATTCACAAACCTACCGACCACCGGGTTATAATACCGGCTCTGGAGGTAGTACATACCGATTTCGGGGTCATAGTAATACCCACGATAGCGGTAGGGGTTGACGGTGGCGATGGCAATGTCGGACGCGTCCTGCGTTACTGTGCAGACGCCCCAGGCATCATAGCTATATTTTGCGACGGAATGCGCGTCCTTGTTCATGATGCCGATGATGTCGCCCTGGAGGTTCTTCTGGAAATAGAACGGCTCGTCATTGTACACGATACCGCAGACCGAATCCTCGTTGTCGTACAGCGGGATAATGGTGTTGTTGTTCCAAGCCTCGCACAGGATTTTCGTGCCGTCGAGGGCGTAGGTGTGTTTGACACCGCCCACGGTCTTGCTCGTGCGGATGCCGTTGGCGTTGTAGGTATAAATATTGCTGTCGAACGACTTGAGCTGCCGTCCCTTTTCCCACGCGAGCGTATGCCCAAGGTAGGTTGTCGGGTTGCCCTGCGCGTCGTAGGTGATCGGCTGATCGCCCACCTTGGTGAGCAAATCTTTCCAATCTTTCCAAAC
>CAKUMQ010000038.1 GCA_934667845.1 uncultured Eubacteriales bacterium
TGACCGGACACGAAGCGGCAAGGAGACCTCCTGCCCCTTTTGCCGCAACAAGCGCATACTTGCGGGGTTTAATGATCTGGCAACCACACATCCGGACATCTGCAGGGAATGGGATTATGCGAAAAACGGCGATTTGAAGCCCGAGGAGGTTTCGTTCGGCGCAGAAAAGAGGGTGTGGTGGATCTGCGCAGCCCGCGGCCATGAGTGGCAGGCGTTTGTGTATACCCGCACAAAAGGGCATGGATGCCCGGTTTGCTCAAGGAAGCGCATTTCTCTTTAGCCGTATCTTCCACGGCAAAAGCCCTGCCCGATCGCCAATACAAGCAAAGCACCCGGGAGCGTCATCCCAAAATGACGCTCCCGGGTGCTTGTTTATGTTGCCGTATAAGTCGGTATGCGGGCTTATCGGCGCGCTGCGCCGGTTTCGCGCGCCGCCCGGATCACGGCGTCCGCCACCACATCCGCCACGCGCTTATCGAGCGCCGACACGATGATATTCTCCGGCGACAGCTCCTCCTCGCGTATCAGCGCGGCAAGCGCAAGCGAGGTCGCGACCTTCATTTCCTTGTTGATCTCCCGCGCGCGGCAGGCGAGCGCGCCTTTGAATATGCCCGGGAACGCCAGCACGTTGTTGATCTGGTTCGGGTAGTCGGAACGCCCGGTGCCCACGACTGCCGCCCCGGCGGCCTTGGCGGCCTCGGGCATGATCTCGGGCGTGGGATTTGCCATCGGGAACACAATTGCCCCGGCGTTCATCGAACGTACCATATCCTCGGTCACCACACCCGGTGCGCTGACGCCGATGAACACGTCCGCGCCCTGCATGGCGTCCGCCAGCGTGCCGTGCATACCGTTTTCATTGGTCAGCTCTGCCATTTCCCGGTGGGCGTCATTCAGCCCCGCGTCACCGCGGCAGAGGATACCGAACCGGTCGACCATGATCAGGTGCCGCACGCCCAGATTCAGCAGATGCTTGCCGATCGCGATACCGGCAGAACCGGCGCCGTTGATAACGACCTTCACATCGGCGATGCGCTTGCCGACCACCTTCAGGGCGTTGATCAGCGCGGCGGCGACCACGATCGCGGTGCCGTGCTGGTCGTCATGGAACACGGGGATGTCGCAAAGCGCCTTCAGCCGCTTTTCCACCTCGAAGCAGCGGGGCGCCGCGATATCCTCCAGATTGATCCCGCCGAAGGATGAGGAGATCAGATAGACCGTGCGAACGATCTCGTCCACGTCCTTGCTCCTGATGCAGATCGGGATCGCGTCGATGCCCGCAAACTCTTTGAACAGGACGCATTTTCCCTCCATGACCGGCATGCCCGCCTCCGGTCCGATGTCGCCGAGACCGAGCACCGCCGAGCCGTCGGTGACGACCGCCACGAGGTTTTTGCGCCGCGTCAGATCCCACACCGCATCGGGGTCGCGGCGGATCGCCAGACACGGCTCCGCCACGCCCGGCGTATAGGCAAGCGAGAGGTCATGGCGGTCAGCGACCGTCACCCTCGAGACAACCTCAATTTTGCCGCCCCATTCATAGTGCTTTTTCAGGGATTCCTCTTGAATCGTCATGGGTCATACCATCCTTTCCGGCTGCACGATCCGGTCAAAGTCCTCGCCGCTCAGCAATCCGAGCGCTACACAGGCCTCGCGCAGCGTCTCGCCCGCCGCGGCGGCGCGCTTCGCTGCTCTGGCGGCGTTTTCATAGCCGATATAGGGGTTAAGCGCCGTGACCAGCATCAGCGAGCGCGCGACATTCTGCGCCATCTGCTCCCGGTTCGGCCGGATGCCCGTCACGCAGTTTTGGCGGAAGGAAACCATAACGTCCGCCAAAAGCCGCACCGACTGCAGGAAATTATAGATGCACACCGGCATAAACACGTTCAGCTCAAAATTGCCCTGCGATGCTGCTATGCCGACGGCGGTATCGTTGCCCATCACCTGCACGGCGACCATGGTCACGGCTTCGCACTGGGTGGGGTTGACCTTTCCGGGCATGATCGACGAGCCGGGCTCATTTTCCGGTATAAAGATCTCGTTCAGCCCGCAGCGCGGACCGCTCGCCAGCCAGCGAATATCGTTCGCGATCTTCATCAGGTCTGCCGCCAGCGCTTTGAGCACGCCGTGGGCAGCCACCAGCTCGCTTTTCGAGGTCAGCGCGTGGAATTTGTTCTCCGCCGCATAAAACGGCGTGCCGGTCATGTGCCCGATCTCCCAGATCACCTCGGCGTCAAAACGCGCGGGCGCGTTCAGCCCCGTGCCCACTGCCGTTGCGCCGATCGCAAGACGGCGCAGCGGCTCGAGCGCGTCGGTCAGCCTGTCGCGGTCAAGCTCCAAAGACGCGCGCCAGCCGCTGATCTCCTGCCCGAACGTGAGCGGCGTCGCGTCCTCAAGATGCGTCCGCCCGCTTTTGATCACGTCCCCGTTTTCCTCCTCCAGCTGCCGCAGTGCCGCGATCAGCGCCTCCAGCGCCGGCAGAAGCGTCTGCTCTGTTTCGCACACGGCGGCAATATGCATCGCCGTCGGGAACGTGTCGTTGGACGACTGCGACATGTTGACATCGTCGTTGGGATGCAAAAGCGGCTCACCCATAAGCTCGTTGCCCCGCGCGGCAATGACCTCGTTCGCGTTCATGTTGCTGTGCGTGCCGCTGCCGGTCTGCCACACCGACAGGGGAAAATGGTCATTCAGCCGCCCGTCGATGACCTCCTCTGCCGCAGCGGTGATCGCCGCCAGCTTTTCTTCGGTCATGCGCTCAGGGCAGAGCGCACGGTTGGCCCGTGCGGTTGCCAGCTTTAAAATGCCGAATGCCTTTACGACGGGGAAGGGCATTTTCTCCGTCCCGATGGCAAAATTACAGCGGCTGCGCTCGGTCTGCGCCCCCCAGTATTTGTCCGCAGGCACCCGCACCTCGCCCATGGAATCATGCGTAATTTTATACTCCATCGCGTCGTCCTCCCCTTTTGGCCGCGCTTTCGCGCTCCGCTTTTATACGAGCGGTATTATACAGAGTTGATTATTGCTAACCGTATTCGCCGGATGCCGATTATTCCTCCAGTTCGGAGAGCCAGAGCCGCGCCGCGGCATCGGAGGGCATACGCCAGTCGCTGCGGGGCGACAGCGTGACCGAGCCGACCTTGGGACCGTCGGGCAGGCAGGAGCGCTTGAACTGCTGCGAGAAGAAGCGGCGGATAAAGGTGCGAAGCCAGAACCGGATCTGCTCCGGCGTATACCGTCCGGCAAAGGCGCGGCACGCCATCCGCTCGATCTTGCGAGGCGGGGTGCCGATGCGGAGCATATAATAAAGGAAGAAGTCGTGCAGCTCATAGGGACCGACCAGCTCCTCGGTCTTCTGCGTCATATCGCCCGCGGCATCCACCGGCAGCAGCTCGGGCGATACCGGGGTGTCAAGCACGTCCTCGAGCACTGTTTGCAGCGTGCCGCCCGCTTTTTTCGCCTCGTGCGCCACGAGATAGCGCACGAGCGTTTTCGGCACGGAGGCGTTGACGGCGTACATGGACATGTGGTCGCCGTTATAGGTCGCCCAGCCGAGTGCCAGCTCGGACAGGTCGCCGGTGCCGATCACCAGTCCGCCCGACTGATTCGCGAGATCCATCAGCACCTGGGTGCGCTCGCGCGCCTGCGAATTTTCAAACGTGACGTCATACACGGTCGGGTCCTGCCCGATGTCGGCAAAATGCTGCCTGACCGCCGCCGTAATGTCCACGGTGCGCAGCGTCGCGCCCAGCTCCGCGCAGAGCAGCTCCGCATTGTGCCGCGTGCGCGAGGTCGTGCCGAAGCAGGGCATCGTCACCGCGAGAATATCCCTGCGCGGGCGGCCGAGCAGATCCATCGCGCGCGCCGCCACGAGCAGCGCCAGTGTGCTGTCCAGTCCGCCGGAGACGCCGATGACCGCGGTCGCCGCATGGGTGTGCGCAAGGCGCTTTTTCAGTCCGTAGGATTGGATGGTCAATATCGTCTCAGCGCGGTTTTTCAGATCGGATTCCGCCGACGGCACAAACGGATGGGGCGGAATCGCCCGCGACAGCGGCGTTTGCCGCATGTCCTGTGAAAATTCGACGACCCGTCCACCCGACAGCGGCAGAAAGCTCGTATTGCGGCGGCGCTCCTCACAGAGGCGCGGCAGGTCAAGCTCGGTATAGGTCAGCGACGCATCGCCAAACGGCGGATTTTCCGCAAGGATCACGCCGTTTTCAGCAATGATATGATGCCGTCCGCAGACCATGTCCTGTGTGGATTCCTCAGGGCCAGCCCCGGCGTAGACATAGCCGCAGAGCAGCCGGCCGGACGTGCCGCTCACCAGCTGGCGGCGGTAATCGGCTTTGCCGATCAGCTCATCCGAGGCGGAGAGGTTCGCGATCACGACCGCGCCCTGGCGGCAGAGATCCGTGCTCGGCGGGCAGGGCGCCCACAGATCCTCGCAGATCTCGACGGCAAATACGAAGTCTGCGCGCTCGGCATGGGCAAAGCGCAGCCCCAGTCCGAACGGCACCTCATCGCCGTTCGGCAGGCGGCACAACGCCCCCTCCGGCAGTCTCGCGCCGGAGGTGAACTGCCGCTTTTCGTAGAATTCACCGTAGCCGGGCAGATACAGCTTCGGCACCAGCCCGAGCACATGTCCGCCCCCGATCACGGCGGCGCAGTTGTACAGCTTGCCGCCGTAGGACAGCGGCAGGCCGAGCACGCAGATCGGGTATTTCCCTGCGGTGTAGGCGGCAAGCGCCGTCAGCTGCCTTTGACAGCCCTCAAGCAGTTGATCGGCATAAAACAGGTCGCCGCAGCTGTAGGCACTCAGGCACAGCTCCGGCAGCACGAGCAGATTGACGCCCGCCGCGTCCGCTTCGTCGATCCGTTCGCGGATCAGCGCCGCATTTTGGTCGGGGTCAGCCACGGTCACGCCGATGCTGCCCGCCGCGACCCGAATCCATCCGTCTCTCATCCGTTATTCCTCATTTCCGCCGCCGTTTTTAACGGTTTTCCCGTACATCGGCGGCATGATACAGCCGCTTTTTGTCTAACGGCTGTCCTTTTTCCAGTATGTCCCGTTGCCATGATTATATCACGTTTTCCCCCCTGCCGCAAGCCTTTTTGCACTGCGCGGCAGGGCAGCCGCGCCCTTTGCGGCAGAGGGGGCGGCAGAAAATGCGGACAGACAAAAAAGCCGACCGGGGGCGATCCCCTCGGTCGGCTTTTCGGTTCAACGGTTAGCCCGCCCTTGCAGCCGGGAAGCGTCAAACAAAACTTAACTTATTTCTTGATCAGCTCAATGATCGCCATCTCCGCAGCGTCACCGCGGCGGGCACCGGTCTTGACGATGCGGGTATAGCCGCCGTTCACATCGGCATACGCCGGCGCGATCTCGTCAAACAGCTTCTTCGCGACCGTCTCATCCGTCACAAACGCATAGACAAGGCGCTTGTTGGCGAGAGTCGGGTTCTTCGCGATGGTGATCATTTTCTCCGTCATGGACCGCACCTCTTTGGCGCGGGTAACCGTGGTTTCGATCCGGCCTTTCTGCAGCAGGAACGTCACCATAGCTCTGAGCATCGCCATACGGGACGCCGTCGGGCGGCCGAGCTTTCTGGTTCCGGGCATGGAAGTCACTCCTTTTTGTCGGTTTGAATACAGTTTTCAGCGATGCGGGGACTCAATCATCTCCGGCGCTCAGGGTATAGCCGAGAGACGCCAGCTTGCTGATGACCTCATCTAAGGACTTACGGCCGAGGTTACGCACTTTCATCATGTCGTCCTCGGTCTTGTTGATGAGGTCCTCGACCGTGTTGATGCCGGCCCGCTTCAGGCAGTTGAAGGAACGCACGGACAGATCCAGCTCCTCGATGGTCATCTCGAGCACCTTCTTGTCACCCTTGACATCCGGCGGCTTCAGAATGGGGCCGTCGGAGAAGGACTCGCCGGACAGCTCCGCAAACAGGTTCAGGTGCTCGATCAGCACCTTGGCACCCAGCGCCACAGCCTCCTGCGCGGAGATCGTGCCGTTGGTCCACACCTCAAGCGTCAGCTTGTCGTAGTCGGTGATCTGTCCGACACGGGTGTTTTCCACCGTGTAGTTGACCTTCATCACCGGTGTATAGATGGAATCCACGGGGATCACACCGATCACCGGATTCATCAGCTGTTTATTCCGTTCGGCAGGCACATAGCCGCGCCCTTTGTCCAGCGTGATCTCCATGTTCAGCTTGGCACCCTCGCCCAAGGTGGCGATGTGGATGTCGGGGCGGAGGATCTCCACCTCGCTGTCACATTTAATGGAGCCGGCTGTCACCTCACACGGTCCCTCCGCCTCAATGTAGACGACCTTCGGGCCGTCGCCGTTGATCTTCAGGATCAGGTTCTTGATGTTCAGCACGATCTCGGTCACGTCCTCTTTGACGCCCGGGATCGTGGAGAACTCATGCAGCACGCCGTCGATCTTGATCGACGTCACCGCCACACCGGGAAGAGAGGACAGCAGCACGCGGCGCAGACTGTTGCCGACCGTCGTGCCGTAACCGCGCTCCAGAGGCTCGATCACAAATTTGCCGTAAGTGCCGTTCGGGGTCAGATCCATCGCTTCGATTCTGGGCTTCTCAATCTCGATCATGCAAAAGCCTCCTTGTAATGATGGGTGCGGCGCCGGCAAATGCCGGCCGCACGCACACGGGGTATTGGGGATCTGCGTGACGCCGTGGCGTCTGGCCCCGGCTTACTTGGAGTACAACTCGACGATGAGGGTCTCCTCGACCGGCAGATCGATATCTTCGCGGTTCGGGAGCGCCACAACCTTAGCTTCGGTCGTATCCCGGTTGACATCCAGCCAAGCCGGCACGGGACGTGCCGAATTGGCCTCCAGGATCGCCTTGATCTTATCGAGGGAGCGGCTGCTCTCCTTGATCGCGATAACCTGACCCGGCTTTACGAGATAGGACGGGATATTGACCTTGCGGCCGTTCACGGTGAAGTGCGCATGGGACACGAGCTGACGCGCTTCGGCGCGGGAGCTGGCATAGCCCAGGCGATAGACCACATTATCCAAGCGGGATTCGAGCAGGCGGAGCAGGTTTTCACCGGTCGCGCCGGCCATTTTCTCGGCCTTTTCAAAATACAGACGGAACTGGCTCTCCAGCACGCCGTAGTAGCGGCGGACGAACTGCTTGGTACGCAGCTGGCGGCCGTACTCCGACACCTTTTTGCGGCCCTGACCGTGCTGGCCGGGGGCATAAGAGCGGCGGGTCAGCGCGCACTTGCCGGTATAGCAGCGCTCGCCCTTGAGGAACAGTTTCTGACCTTCGCGGCGGCACATTCTGCAAACCGCACCGGTATATCTTGCCATAGTTGGTTACACCTCCTGTAATCGGTCAGACGCGTCTTCTTTTCGGAGGACGGCATCCGTTGTGGGGAACCGGAGTCACGTCTTTGATCATCGTGACCTCGAGTCCGGCGGCCTGAAGAGCGCGGATCGCGGCTTCGCGGCCGGCGCCGGGGCCCTTCACAAACACTTCGACCGTTTTCAAGCCGTGCTCCATCGCCGCCTTGGCAGCGGTCTCCGCAGCCGTCTGCGCGGCATAGGGAGTGGATTTCCGCGAGCCGCGGAAGCCGAGCTCACCGGCGCTCGCCCAGGACAGCGCGCCGCCCTGCGTGTCGGTGATGGTGACGATCGTGTTGTTAAACGTGGACTGGATATGCGCGGCGCCGCGCTCGATGTTTTTGCGTTCCTTGCGGCGGCGGGTCGTCGTGCCTTTCTTTGCAGCAGCCATTCTTATCCCTCCTGCTTACTTCTTCTTGTTGGCAATGGTCTTCTTCGGACCCTTGCGCGTACGGGCGTTGGTCTTGGAGCGCTGGCCGCGCACCGGCAGACCCTTGCGATGCCGCAGGCCGCGGTAGCTGCCAATCTCGATGAGGCGCTTGATGTCAAACGCGACATCGCGGCGAAGATCGCCTTCCACGACGTAGTTGTGATCAATGTATTCACGCAGCTTCGAGACCTCATCCTCCGTCAGATCGCGGACGCGGGTATCGGGGTTAATCCCCGTGGCGGCGAGAATATCCGACGCGGATTTGCGGCCGAGACCAAAGATATAGGTCAGGCCGATCTCCACCCGCTTGTCTCTGGGTAAATCAACACCAGCTATACGAGCCATAGTTCGTTTCCTTCCTTTCGGTTGATGGGACTGAGAGGATCAGCCCTGACGCTGCTTGTGCTTCGGGTTCTCGCAGATGACCATCACGCGGCCCTTGCGTTTGATGACCTTGCACTTCTCGCAGATTTTTTTGACAGAAGGTCTGACTTTCATACGTTATACCTCCCTGCGCTTTGCGCAAACAGAATGGTTATTTTGTACGCCATGTGATCCGGCCCTTGGTCAGATCATAGGGAGACATTTCCACCGTGACCTTATCGCCGGGCAGAATGCGGATAAAGTTCATCCGCAGCTTTCCGGAGATGTGCGCCAGGATGCAATGCCCGTTTGCCAGCTCCACCTGAAACGTCGCGTTGGGCAGAGCTTCTACCACAGTGCCTTCCAATTCGATGACATTCTCCTTGGACATTTGCCTAACCTCCCTCAGGTGATGGTGTCCTGCCGTTTTCGCAGGGCACGACGTAATTCACGGTTGGTCGCCATTTCCGCAGGGGCGAGTATCTGCCCCGTTGTCCGCAGATGGCGGGGATTTTTTGCCTTGGGGCGGGAGAGCGGACGGCGCCTGCCGTCGGCGATCCACACCCGGTTCCCGTCGGTGCCAACGACCGCGAACAGACCCGGTTTATCCCGTCCTGCCGCGGCGCGCACGACCTCTCCGTATTCCGGCATAGCGCCTCCCGTCAGGGCAGGGTCATGATGACCGGTCCATCAGGTGTGATGGCGATGGTATGCTCGAAATGAGCGGAGAGCTTGCCGTCCTTGGTAACCGTTGTCCAGCCGTCCTTGAGGATCTCTACCTCGGCGGTGCCGGCGTTGATCATCGGTTCAATGGCCAAGGTCATGCCCGGAACAAGGCGCGGACCTCTTCCGGGGGTTCCGAAATTCGGTACACTGGGGTCTTCGTGCAGGTTCGTGCCTACTCCGTGGCCGACGAACTGCCGTACCACCGAGTAACCACGCACCTCGACATACCGTTGGACTGCCGCGCCGATGTCGCCGATGCGGTTGCCTGCGACGGCGGCTTTGATGCCCTCGTACAGGCTCTCGCGGGTGGCGTCCATCAGGGCTTGTGCCTCCGGTGATACTTTTCCCGCAGCAAACGTCGCGGCGTTATCGCCGTGGAATCCGTTGATGCAGGCTCCCACATCCACGCTGACGATATCGCCCTCGCGGATCACCGTATGGCCCGGTATGCCGTGGATGACCGTCTGATTGACGGAGATGCAGGCGCTGGCCGGGAAACCGCCGTAGTTGAGGAACGACGGCGTAGCGCCCTCGCTCTCGATATAGCGGCGGATCTCACGGTCGATCTCGCCCGTGGTGATGCCGGGGCGCACCAGGCTTCCGCCCAGCGCCAGCGCGCGGGCGGAGATGCGGCACGCCTCCCGCATCGCGGTCAGCTCCCGACTGTTTTTCACGGATATCATGCTTTACACCCCGAGCGCACGGAACACCAGGGCGGTGGTATCCTCCACCTTTTCCTGGCCTTCCACCACACACAGCTTGCCCGCGGCGCGATAGTACGCGACCAGCGGTTCGGTGGACTCATGATATACGCGCAGCCGTTCGATCACCGTTTCCGGCTGATCATCCTTGCGCTGAACAAGGGCGTCTCCGCATTTGTCGCACACGCCCTCCACCTTCGGCTGCTTGTAGTCGATGTGGAAGGTGGCGCCGCATTTGAGGCAGACACGGCGGCCCGATACACGCCGGGCAATGGTCTCGTCGGGAACCTCGATGTCGATGACCCGATCGATCGTCACGCCCATGCGGTCAAGCGCCTCGGCCTGGGGGATGGTGCGGGGAAAGCCGTCCAGAATAAATCCGTCCTTGCAGTCCTCCTCGGCAAGGCGCGCTTTGATAATGCCGATGACGACGTCATCGGGCACAAGCTGACCCGCTTCGATGAACGACTGGGCTTTCTTGCCCATCTCCGTGCCGCTTTTCAGCGCTTCACGGATAATGTTACCCGTGGAGATAGTGGGGATATGCAGGTGCTCGCTGACGAATTCCGCCTGCGTGCCCTTGCCGGCGCCGGGGGCGCCTAAAAAGATGAGGTTCAAACCGGTTCCTCCTTCAAAGGGCGGCGGGAACCGCGGGGGATCCCGCCGCTGTCCGTTCAGAGCTTACTCAAGGAAGCCCTTGTAGTGGCGCATCATCATCTGGCTCTCGATCTGCTGCACCGTCTCAAGCGCAACGCCCACCACGATCATGATGGAGGTGCCGCCCAGCGACAGGCCGTAGATCTGAGTCGCCATGCCGAAGATTCCGGGGAATACGGCGATGACGCCGCAGAACAGGGCGCCCATCAGCGTTACCTTCGACAGCACCCGTTTGATGTAATCCGCAGTCGGCTTGCCGGGGCGGTAGCCCGGGACAGCGCCGCTGTTCTTACGGAGATTATTGGCAATCTCCGTGGGATTATACTGGATGGTCACATAGAAGAAGGCGAAGCCGATGATCAGAACAAACAGAAGGAACAGATACACCGGGTTAGAGGAGCGGAAGACGTTGAAGAACGCCTGCCAGAACTTGCTCTTCGGCGTACCGTTCGTGCCCCAGATGAACGAGGCGATGATGGAGGGCAGAGACACGATCGACTGAGCCAGAATGATCGGCATAACGCCGGACATATTGACTTTGATCGGAATGTAGGTGCTCTGTCCGCCGTACATTTTCCGTCCGACGACGCGCTTGGCGTACTGGACGGGGATCCGGCGCTCGGCATCGGTCATAAACACGATGAACGCGATGATCACGAGGAACAGGATCAGGACCAGCGGAACCATGATGATAAACTTGATGCCGCCCGCGTCGACATTCTGGATGCCCTGGGTGAACATGTTCCACAGGTAGACCAGACCGGTCGGGAGGCGGGACAGGATGCCGGCAAACAGCAGAATGGAGATACCGTTGCCGATACCCTTGGCATTGATCTGCTCACCGAGCCACATCATCATGGCGGAGCCGGCGGTGAAGCACAGCACGATCACCGCACCGGCAAACCAGCCGGCGGCGCCGCTTTTCGCCTCACTGACGAGCGCGCCCTGATTGCGCACCATGAAATAGTACGCGACACCGAGCATCAGACCGAGGCCCACCGTGGTGTAACGGGTGATCTGTCCCAGCTTTTTGCGGCCGCTCTCGCCGTCCTGCGCCAGACGCTCCAGCGCGGGGATGGCGACGGTCAGCAGCTGGATAATGATGCTGGCGTTGATATACGGGGTGATGGACAGCGCGAAGATGCTGGCGTCGGAGAAGCCGCCGCCGGACATCAGCGTAAGCAGCTGCATAAACTCGTTTGTCGTACTGCCGGTCAACACGCTGCCGTCCACGAACGGGACAGTGATAGCGGAGCCGATACGGAAGATCAGGATGATAAACAGGGTATAGAGGATCTTTTTGCGGAGATCAACGATTTTCCAAGCATTTCGCAACGTCTGGAACATGTCAGATCACCTCGGCCTTTCCGCCGGCCGCCTCGATCTTCGCCTTCGCAGACTCGGAGTAGGCCGCCACCTTCACGGTCAGGCTCTTCTCTACGGTGCCGTTGCCCAGCACCTTGACCCCGTCGTAGCATTTTTTCACGATACCCGCCTCTTTCAGCGCGTCGGTATCCACAACGGCGCCGTTCTCAAAGGCGTTGAGCGCCGCCACATTGACGATCGCGTAGCGCGTGGCAAACACATTGTTGAAGCCGCGCTTCGGGATCCGTCTCTGCAGAGGCATCTGACCGCCTTCAAAGCCCGGACGGAAGCCGTGTCCGGCACGGGCCTTCTGGCCCTTGTGGCCCTTGCCCGCCGTTTTGCCCTGGCCGGAACCGTGTCCGCGGCCGATTCTCTTCACGTCCCGAACGGAGCCGGGCGCAGGAGAAAGCTCATGCAATTTCATAAATTCGCACCTCCTTGCTCAATTTGGGTTACGCGTTGACGACCTCGATGAGGTGGACGATCTTGGCGATCTTGCCCTTCGTAGCGGCGTTGTCCGGCTGGCACGTCGTGTCGCCGATCTTGCGCAGGCCGAGGGAATTCGCCGTCGCGATCTGATCCTTTTTGACCCCGATCAGGCTCTTGACCAGTTTGATCTGCAGGGAGCTTGCTTTTTTAGCCATGACTGTTGCCCTCCCCTTAACCTAAGACTTCCGCGGCGGTACGGCCGCGGGTCGCTGCCGCCTGATCCGCCGTGCGCAGGGAGCGCAGGCCGCACATAGCCGCGTTCACCACGTTGTAGGGATTGTTGGAGCGCAGGGACTTGGCGCGGATGTCCTTGATGCCGGCTGCTTCCGCGACGGCACGCACAGCGCCGCCGGCGATGATGCCGGTACCGGGGGCGGCGGGCTTCATGAGCACTTCGCCGGCGCCGAACTTGCCGATGACCTCATGGGGGATCGTCGTGCCCTTGACGGAGATCTTCACGAGGTTTTTCTTGGCATCCTCGATGCCCTTGCGGATGGCATCCGGCACCTCGCCGGCTTTGCCGAGGCCGAAGCCCACGGTGCCTTTTCCGTCGCCCACCACGACCAGCGCGGCGAACTTATAGATGCGACCGCCCTTGACGGTCTTGCTGACACGGTTGATGGCAACGACAGTTTCCTTGTATTCGCTGTCCACTGCGTTTCTCTTATCGCGCGTGTTTGCGTCTCTTCTGTCCAAAGTCGTTCCTCCCTCTCCTTAGAACTTGAGGCCGCCCTCGCGGGCGCCTTCAGCCAGCTCCTGCACGCGGCCGTGATACACATAGCCGCCGCGGTCAAAAACGACCTCGGAGATGCCTTTTTCGACGGCACGCTTAGCGATGGTCTCGCCAACCTTCTTTGCCGCCTCGCGGTTTCCGCCTGCCATACCGAAATCTTTTTCGGTGCTGCTCGCGGAGACCAGCGTGACGCCGTTCACATCATCGATCACCTGGGCATAGATATGGTTCAGGGAGCGATACACGTTGAGGCGGGGACGCTCCGCAGTACCGGAGATCTTGCCGCGCACACGGGTGTGACGGCGCAGACGGGACTGGTTGCTGTCTTTTTTGCTCACCATAGCAGTTTCACTCCTTTATCACTTCTTGCCTTTACCGCCGGTCTTACCTTCCTTACGACGGATGGTCTCGGTGGTATACTTGATGCCCTTGCCCTTATACGGCTCAGGCGGGCGCTTCTCGCGGACCTCGGAGGCATACTGGCCGACCAGCTGCTTATCCGCGCCGTGGATGATGATCTTGTTGGGGTTGGGCACCTCGATGGAGATGCCGGGGATCTCGTGCATGATGACCTGATGGCTGTAGCCCAGGTTCATGACCAGATCGGAGCCCTGCTTAGCCACACGGTAGCCGACGCCGTTGACGTCCAGCTCCTTGGTGAAGCCCTTGGTCACGCCCTCGACCATGTTGGCGATGAGCGTGCGGGTCAGGCCGTGCAGAGAGCGGCTCTCCTTCTCGTCGTCGGGGCGGGTCACATGGACCACGCCGGCCTCGACGTTCACGGTCATACGGGGGTGGATCTTCTGCGTCAGGGTGCCCTTCGGGCCCTTAACGGTCACAACATGATCCTCCACAGCCAGCTCGACGCCGGCGGGGATCGCGATGGGTTTCCGTCCGATTCTCGACATTTTCTTTCGCCCCCTTACCAAATGAATGCCAGGACTTCGCCGCCCACATGCTCTTTACGGGCCTGCTTGTCGGTCATGACGCCCTTGGAAGTGGAAACGATGGCGGTGCCGATGCCCTTCATGACCTTCGGCATATCCTCGCTGCTGGAGTAGATGCGTAGGCCGGGCTTGGACACGCGGCGCAGTCCCATCAGCACCGGGCTCTTGGAAGCGCCCTGGTACTTCAGGGTCATGCGGATCACGCCCTGTTTTCCGTCATCAATGATCTGATAACCTTTGACATATCCCTCGTCCACAAGAATCTGGGCAATAGCCTTCTTCATGTTGGAAGCGGGGATATCCACCGAGTCATGCTTAGCCGAATTCGCGTTACGAATTCTCGTCAGCATATCGGCGATCGTATCGGTGATTTGCATTCCGTCAACCTCCTTTTAGCTATTACCAACTTGCCTTTTTGACGCCGGGGATCTCGCCCTTGTGAGCCAGCTCCCTGAAGCAGATACGGCAGACGCCGTACCGACGCAGATACGCATGGGGGCGGCCGCAGATCTTGCAGCGGTTGTACGCACGGGTCGAGAACTTCGGCTCGCGCTGCTGCTTGATTTTCATAGAAGTCTTTGCCACTTGTCGTCCCCTCCTTATCTCTCGAACGGAGCGCCCATCAGCGTGAGCAGCTCGCGCGCTTCTTCGTCGGTCTTGGCGGTCGTGACGAAGCAGATGTCCATGCCGCGCACCTTGTCGATCTTATCGTACTCGATCTCCGGGAAGATCAACTGCTCCTTGACGCCCATGTTGTAGTTGCCGCGGCCGTCGAAGCCGTTGGGGTTGATGCCGCGGAAGTCACGGACACGGGGCAGAGCCACGTTGAACAGGCGGTCGAGGAACTCGTACATGCGCTCGGAGCGCAGCGTCACCTTCGCGCCGATGGGCATGCCCTCACGCAGCTTGAAGTTCGCGACGGATTTGCGCGCCTTGCAGATGACGGGGCGCTGACCGGTGATCGCGGACAGGTCGTTGATGATCGCGTCCATGATCTTGGAGTTGTCGCGCGCCTCGCCGCAGCTCACGTTCACAACGATCTTGTCGAGCTTCGGGATCTGCATCACGCTCTTATAATTGAACTTCTTCATCAGAGCGGGAGCGACTTCGCTGTTGTAGCGTTCTTTCAGTCTTGCCATAATGCGATCTCCCTCCCTTACAGTGTCTCGCCGCATTTTTTGCAAACGCGGACGGAGCGGAACTTACCGTTGTCATCGGCGACCTTCTTGATCGCGATGCGGGTAGGCTTTTTGCAGCTGGGGCAGATGACCTGCACCTTGCAGGCATACATGGCGCCCTCGGCCTCGACGATGCCGCCGACGTCACCGGCCTTGCGCGGCTTCACATGCTTTTTGACCATGTTCTGCCGCTCGACGATGACCTTGCCCTCCTTGGGGCTGACCTCGAGCACCTTGCCCTTGTTGCCGCGGCTGTTGCCGCTGAGGATCAGGACGGTATCGTCCTTTTTCACATGAAGCTTGTTACTCAATTTCGACACCTCCATCACAGAACTTCGGGCGCGAGGCTCAGGATCTTCAGATAATCCTTTTCACGGAGCTCTCTCGCGACCGGCCCGAAAATACGGGTACCACGCGGGTTTTTGTCATCGCGGATGATGACGGCAGCGTTCTCGTCAAAGCGGATATAGGTGCCGTCGTCGCGGCGCACGCCGCGCACGGAACGGACGACCACAGCCTTGACGACATCGCCCTTCTTCACAACGCCGCCCGGCGCCGCTTTTTTCACGGACGCCACAACGACATCGCCGATATTGGCATACCGGCGGCCGGAACCGCCCAGCACGCGGATGCACATAAGCTCCTTCGCGCCGGTGTTGTCAGCCACCTTGAGGTAGGTCTGCTGTTGTACCACAGGTTGTTCCTCCTTTCAGATCGACCGACTTATTTCGCTTTTTCCACGATGTTGATCACGCGCCAGCACTTGTCCTTGGACAGGTGGCGGGTCTCCATAACGGCCACGCGGTCGCCCACGCGGCACTCGTTATTCTCATCGTGGGCCTTCAGCTTCACGGTACGCTTTACGATCTTCTTATACAGCGGATGCCGGACGTTGTCCTGGATCGCGACGACAACGGTCTTGTCCATCTTGTCGCTGACCACCACGCCGGTGCGGGTTTTTCTCAGATTACGATCGCTCACAGCTTTTTCCTCCTTCCGTTACGCTTCGGCGCCGTTTTCGGTCTTGTTCTCGCTCATGACCGTCTTGATCACAGCGATTTCCTTCTTGACGGCTTTCAGACGCATCGGATTATCGAGCTGGTTGATGGCGCTCTGGAACCGCAGATTGAACAGCTCTTTCTTAAGCTCGGCGATACGCGTCTCCTGCTCCTCTACGCTCATGTCGCGGATCTTCTGTCTCTCCGTCTTTTTCATCACTGCTCACCATCCGTTTCTTCCTTGCGAACAAATTTGCACTTGATGGGCAGCTTGTTCGCGGCAAGACGCAGGGCCTCCTGCGCCACTTCCTCGGACACGCCGGCGATCTCGAACATCACGCGGCCGGGCTTGACCACAGCCACCCAGTATTCGGGCGAGCCTTTACCGGAGCCCATTCGGGTCTCAGCGGGCTTCTGGGTGATGGGCTTGTCGGGGAAGATCTTGATCCAGACCTGACCGCCACGCTTGATGTAGCGGGTCATGGCGATACGGGCGGCTTCGATCTGGCGGGAGGTGATCCACGCCGGCTCGAGCGCCTGCAGGCCGAAATCACCGTAGGTCACGGTGTTGCCTCGCAGGGATTTACCGGTGAGGCGGCCGCGGTGGACGCGGCGATATTTTACTCTCTTAGGCAACAGCATTACTTGCGGCCTCCTTCCCGACGGGGTTTGGCGGCGCCCGCCAGCACTTCACCGCGGTAGATCCACGTTTTCACGCCGATCCGGCCGTAGGTGGTGTTGGCTTCGGCGAAGCCGTAATCAATATCGGCGCGCAGCGTCTGCAGGGGAATGGTTCCCTCGTGATACTGCTCGCGGCGGGCGATCTCGGCGCCGCCCAGACGGCCGGACACCTGGATCTTGATACCCTTGGCGCCGAGCTTCATGGAGCGGCCGATCGCCATCTTCATGGCGCGGCGGAAGGACACGCGCTTCTCGAGCTGCTGAGCGATGCTCTCGGCGACGAGCTGCGCATCCAGATCGGGGTTCTTCACCTCAACGATGTTGATGAGCGTCGGCTTGCCGAGCATCTTCTCGCAGGTCGCGCGCAGCTTCTCGATCTCCGCGCCGCCCTTGCCGATGACGATGCCGGGCTTCGCGCAGTGGATGTGGATGCGGACGCGGGAGGCGTCACGCTCAATCTCGATCTTCGGCACGCCGGCGGCGTACAGCTTGTTTTTCAGAAATTTACGCAGTTTGTAATCCGCGACCAGCGTATCGCCGAACTCGCTGTCCTTGACGAACCAGCGGGAATCCCAGTTTTTGATCACACCGACGCGCAGACCGTGGGGATTGACTTTCTGTCCCATAATTGACCTCCTCCTCGCTTATTCCGCTTCCCGGAGCACCACAGTGATGTGCGAAGTCCGCTTTTCGATGCGGAACGCACGACCCTGCGCTCTCGGGCGCACACGCTTGAGAATGGGACCGGGGCACGCGAAGCACTCCGCAACATACAGCGCGTTTTTATCCATGTTGAAATTGTTCTCCGCGTTGGCGACAGCCGATTTGAGCAGCTTCTCGAGCGGCTCGCAGGCAGCCTTGGGCGTGTTCTGCACGATCGCCATTGCGACGTCAACCGGCTTGTTGCGGATGAGATCGAGAACGATTTTCACTTTGCGGGGGGAAATACGGACGTAAGTCGCCTTAGCCGTTGCTTCCATGACGTTTCTCTCCTTTCATCCGATCACTTCGTAGTCTTGGAGCCGGCATGGCCCTTGAAGGTACGAGTCGGGGCAAATTCGCCGAGCTTGTGGCCGACCATGTCCTCGGTGACATACACCGGCACATGCTTGCGGCCGTCGTGGACGGCGATGGTGTGACCGACAAAATCCGGGAAGATCGTGGAGCTGCGGCTCCACGTTTTCAGGATCCGCTTCTCGCCGGCCTTGTTCATTTCCTGAATCCTTTTCAGCAGCACGGGCTGTACGAAAGGACCCTTCTTTACGCTTCTACCCATAAATCTGAATCTCCTTTCGATCACTTACCGTTGCGGCGTTTCACAATGAACTTATCCGAACGATTATGCGTCTTGCGGGTCTTATATCCGAGGGCGGGCTTGCCCCACGGGGTCACAGGACCGGGACGGCCGATCGGGGATTTGCCTTCGCCGCCGCCGTGCGGGTGGTCGTTCGGGTTCATGACGGAACCGCGAACCTCGGGACGCCAGCCCATGTGGCGCTTGCGGCCGGCCTTGCCGAGCTTGACGTTCTCATGCTCGAGGTTGCCGACCTGACCGATGGTCGCCATGCAGTTCTGGGGCACATAGCGCATCTCGCCGGAGGGCAGACGCACCATCGCGAGCGCGCCCTCTTTACCCATGAGCTGCGCCATCGTACCAGCGGAGCGGGCAAGCTGAGCGCCCTTGCCGGGGTACAGCTCGATGTTGTGGATGAACGTACCGACCGGGATAGCGGACAGGGGCAGCGCGTTGCCGACCTTGATATCGGCAGCAGCGCCGGCGTACACCTTGTCGCCGACCTTCAGGCCGTAGGGCGCCACGATGTAGCGCTTCTCGCCGTCCTCATACTGCACCAGCGCGATGTGGGCGCTGCGGTTGGGGTCATACTCGAGCGTCAGCACCGTCGCCGCCATGTCGAGCTTGTTGCGCTTGAAGTCGATGATACGGTACTTCTGACGGTTGCCGCCGCCGCGGTGACGGACGGTGATGCGGCCGTAGCTGTTGCGGCCGGCATGCTTTTTGTTCGGAGCCAGCAGGCTCTTCTCCGGAGCTACCTTGGACAGGGCGCTGTAATCCATGGTGGTCATGTTGCGCCGTCCGGGAGTAGTCGGTTTGTATACTTTGATAGGCATTCCGATTGTCTCTCCTTTTCCTTGGCTTTGCGGGCGCGCTCAGGCGGCGCGCCCATACGTTGCCGGGGACGATTCCCCGCGGTCTGTGTCTATCAGAACAGGCCGTCGAAGAATTCGATGGTCTTGGAGTCGGCCGAGAGGGTCACGACGGCTTTCTTCCAGTCGGAGGTGTAGCCCTCGCTGCGACCCATGCGGCGCTTGCGCCCCTTCATGCTGATGGTGTTGACCTTCGCGACCTTGGTGCCCTCGAAGATGGTCTCGATCGCCTTGGCGATCTCGATCTTGTTGGCACCCTTAGCCACGCGGAACGTATACTTTTTCTCCGGCAGGGCGGCAACCGCCTTTTCGGTGATGACCGGAGCGATGATGATATCACGGGCGTTCATTAGGCGTATACCTCCTCGATCCGAGCGACGGCATCCTTCACGACGATGAATTTATCGGCGTTGATGACGTCGTAGGTGTTGAGCGTGCTGACCTGTGCGGTCTTGACGCCGGGGATGTTGCGGGCGGAGCGGACCAGCACCTGATCGTTCTCCGGCAGCACCAGGAGCACTTTCTTTTCGGCGCCCAGCGCGCGGAGCATCTCCGCGATCGCCTTGGTGCGGTAGGTCTCCAGAGAGAGGGACTCGAGCACCAGCATATCGCCGGCGGCGACCTTGGCGGAGAAGGCGGATTTCAGCGCCAGACGGCGCACCTTCTTCGGCAGGGCGTAGCTGTAGTCACGGGGCTTCGGGCCGAGGGCGATACCGCCGTGGGTCCACTGCGGCGCACGGGTCGAACCCTGGCGCGCATGGCCGGTGCCCTTCTGGCGCCACGGCTTTTTGCCGCCGCCGCGCACCTCAGCGCGGGTGAGGGTCGACTGGGTGCCCTGCCGCTGATTGGCGAGGTGGTTGACGACAGCCGCGTGCATCACGACGGCGTTCGGCTCGATGCCGAACACGCTGTCGGCCAGCTCCATCGTACCGGTCTCTTTACCGGTCATATCAAAAACAGAAACGGTAGACATAGTTCGTTATCCTCCTTCCCTTACGCCTTCTTGACGCTGTCCGAAAGCAGCACGATGCCGCCGCGGGGACCGGGAACGGCGCCGCGCACAGCGATCAGGTTGTTTTCAGCGTCCACCTTCACGACGTCCAGATTCTGCACGGTGACGCGCTCGCAGCCGAGATGGCCGGCGCCCTTCATGCCCTTGAACACGCGGGAAGGCGAGGAGCAGGCTCCGAGGGAGCCGGCGTGACGCGCCACAGGACCGGTGCCGTGCGTTTCCTTCAGACGCTGGAAGTTCCAGCGCTTGATCGCACCGGCGTAGCCCTTGCCCTTGCTGGTGCCGACCACGTCCACGCGGTCGCCGGCGGCAAAGACGTCAGCCTTGAGCACGTCGCCCACGTTGAACGCGTCGCAGTCCGCCAGGCGGAACTCGCGGAGCGTTTTCTTCGGCGCAACGTCCGATTTGTCAAAGTGGCCTTTCATGGGTTTGTTGACGTGCTTGGCCGACACGTCGCCGAAGCCGAGCTGGAGCGCGGCATAGCCGTCGTTCTCCACCGTCTTCTTCTGGGTAACGACGCAGGGACCGGCCTCAATGACCGTGACCGGGACGACGTTGCCCTTTTCATCGAAGATCTGGGTCATGCCCATTTTCTTGCCGATGATGCCTTTTTGCATGTTTTCCTACCTCCTTGGTTATTGGTTGACGTCGGACACCGCTTCCCGCGCACCGATGCTTTTCGGCAAGCCGAAGTTCTCGCTGCGGAGCGGCGGCGTCTCCCGCCAACATGACCTCGCGCTGCGGATGTCAGGCCGTTTGTTTACAGCTTGATCTCAATTTCCACACCGGCGGGGAGCTCAAGGCCCATAAGAGCCTCAACGGTCTTGTTGGACGGACGAAGGATGTCGATCAGACGCTTGTGCGTCCGGGTCTCGAACTGCTCGCGGGAATCCTTGTACTTGTGCACCGCGCGCAGGATCGTGACGACCTCCTTCTCGGTGGGCAGAGGGATCGGGCCGGACACACGGGCGCCGGTACGGCGAGCGGTCTCGACGATCTTCTCTGCGGCCTGATCGACCAGCTGGTGATCATAGCCCTTGATGCGGATACGGATTTTTTCTTTGACTGCCACTGAAAAACGCCTCCTTGAATTTTAGTTGGCGGGCGACGCTTGACCGTTTACACACCGCCGGGTGTTTCGTGCCCGGCCATGAAAAAACCGGAGACTTGTCTGGTGCAAGCATCCGGGATTACGGAACAGCGTCCTACCGCAGCGGCAGCGCCGGTTTGCTCCGACCGTGCAAGCCCCGAAAACGGGACGGTCGCCGACATTGCCCCCACGATACTCCTTGTCGCCCGGTTTGAAATCGGACATACTCAGCGGAAAAACCGGCCGTTTGCCAGCCGCAACCTCCCGCGTCATCGCATATCGTGCAGTCGTGTACAGCCGGATTCAGCCGTACTTGCCTATTATACGGTGTATTCCGGGTTTTTGCAAGTATTTTCTTTCAATTTTCCGGCGCTTTGTGCGTAGAACTTTACGGAATATTTTTCTTTTCTTTTGTTCAATCTGTCACATGGCACAGCGATGTCAATACACCGTGCCGCCCGATGTCCAGCACGGCATAGGCACCGTCCGCGCCGACGCTGCCGGGGTTGACAAGCTGCAGCCCGCGGTCGCTGATCTCACACGCCTGGTGCGTGTGCCCGAACAGCACTACGGCAGCCGAGCGCTCCCGCGCCGCCAGCGCAAGGGCGGTCAGGTCATATTTTACCTTATAGAGATGCCCGTGGGTCATCATCACGGTCACGCCGCCGAACGTCTCGGTGCGCACGGTGGGGACGGCGGTGCCGCCGTCGCAGTTGCCGCAGACAGCGATCAGCCGCCGATCGGGATAGCTTTCCTGCATCTGCGCCCAGTCCTTCAGCCCGTCGCCCAAAAACAGATACGCCTCTGCCTCCGGCTGGTCGGCAAACACCCGGCGCAGGCGCGCAAGTCGCCCGTGGCTGTCGGACATTACCACAATCCGCATAGTCATTCCTCGCATATCTTCGATAGATTTCGCATAGCATTTACCGTGCGGTGCGCCGCACGCATCTGAACTTGTGACAGGAGGGGATCCCCATGGGAAACAGCATCACGCCGGAGCAGCTGGAGGCACTTGTCCAATATGCCGCGCGGCGGCTGCATATGTCGCCGCAGGAGCTGTCCGACACCGTCCGCACGCAGGGGCTTGCGGGACTTTCGGGCAAATTGACGCCGCAGGAGGCGGAAAAGCTGCCGAAAACGCTGCCGGATAAGGCGGAGGCAGAGGAGCTGCTGCGCTCGGCGCAGGTACAGGAGCTGCTACGGCGGCTGTCGGGCGGTGAGCCGTCATGAGCGGGACGGAAAATGACGCCCTGACCGAAAAGCTGCGCTCGGTGCTGTCATCGCCGGACAGCATGGCGAAGATCCAGGCGCTTGCCGGCTCGCTCGGGATGGGGGATCTGTCGTTTTCGCTGCCTGAGCCGTCCGGCGATGCCGGCGGCAAACCGCCCGGACCGGAACCGCCGCCCGCCGCTCCGGCACTTCCCTCCGGACTGGACACCTCCCTGCTGACCAAGCTCGCTCCGCTGCTGAACGGCGTCGACAAGGACAATCAGGACACGCGGCTGCTGCGGGCGCTGCGCCCCTATCTGCACGGGGAGCGCGAAAAGCGGCTCGACGAGGCGATCCGGCTTCTGCAGATGGCGCCGCTTTTGCAGATGCTCGGCGGAAAGGAGGGCACATGAACCATTCGGTACTATACATGCAGCAGCAGGCGGAGCAGCGCGTGCGGCAGATGCGGGAGCAGGCGCGCCGCTATGTAGAGGAGCCGCCCGCACCCGCGCCGGATACGCAGACGGACTGCGCCCGCTGCACGCAGGGCGGGCACGGGGCGGAGGAGGACAGCGACCGCTGGCTTTTGCTGCTGCTCTGCGTGCTGCTGCACCAGAGCGGCGCGCGCCCGGAGCTGCTCTGCGCTCTGCTGTATCTGGCGCTGTGACCGCGTCCGAAACGGCAGCGGCGTGCGGGGGGTGCACAGCTGCCGTATCCCGCCACGCGGCGGCGTGCGGGAAGCGCGCACGACTGCGGCCTTGCCGCCGGGCGGCGAAAACGCGCCGTCCGGCCGCTGCGCCGCGGCGGAAAAGCGCCGTTTGCCGCGCGGCAGAGGGCGAGAAAAAGTCCCCGCAACCGGGAACGGCTGCGGGGACTTTTGTTCAAGCGGTAATCAGCACAGATCAGCCGTTGATCTTGGTCACAACGCCCGAACCGACAGTACGGCCGCCCTCGCGGATAGCGAAGCGCAGACCCTCTTCGATAGCGATCGGGGTGATCAGCTCAACATCCATCTCCACGTTATCGCCGGGCATGCACATCTCCACACCCTCCGGCAGATGGACAACGCCGGTCACGTCGGTGGTACGGAAATAGAACTGCGGACGATAGTTGTTGAAGAACGGGGTATGACGGCCGCCCTCGTCCTTGGACAGGACATAGACCTGGCCATGGAACTTGGTGTGCGGGTTGATGGAGCCGGGTTTGCAGAGAACCTGGCCGCGCTCGATGTCGGTACGGTTGATACCGCGCAGCAGGGCGCCGATGTTATCACCGGCCTCCGCGTAGTCGAGCAGCTTGCGGAACATCTCGATACCGGTAACGACCGTCTTGCGGCGCTCCTCGGTCAGACCGATGATCTCCACTTCCTCGGACATGTTCAGACGGCCACGCTCCACACGACCGGTAGCCACGGTGCCGCGGCCGGAGATGGTGAAGACGTCCTCGACGGGCATCAGGAAGGGCTTCTGATCGTCGCGCTCCGGAGACGGGATATACTCGTCGACCGCTTTCATGAGCTCGAGGATGCAGGCGTACTCGGGAGCGTTGATGTCGGTGGAGGTGCTCTCCAGAGCCTTCAGCGCGGAGCCGCGGATGATCGGGGTGTCGTCGCCCGGGAAGTCGTACTCGTTCAGCAGCTCACGGATCTCCATCTCGACCAGCTCCAGCAGCTCTTCGTCGTCGACCTGATCGACCTTGTTCATGAACACGACGATATAGGGAACACCCACCTGACGGGAGAGCAGGATGTGCTCACGGGTCTGGGGCATCGGGCCGTCGGCAGCGGACACGACGAGAATAGCGCCGTCCATCTGCGCAGCACCGGTGATCATGTTCTTAACGTAGTCGGCGTGGCCCGGGCAGTCCACGTGGGCATAGTGACGGTTGTCCGTCTCATACTCAACGTGAGCGGTGTTGATCGTGATACCACGTGCGCGCTCCTCGGGAGCCTTATCGATGTTCGCATAATCCGTGAACTCGGCATCGCCCTTGAGAGCCAGCACCTTGGTGATAGCCGCGGTCAGGGTGGTCTTGCCGTGATCGACGTGGCCGATGGTACCAATGTTCACATGGGGCTTGCTTCTTTCGAATTTTGCCTTTGCCATTTGGAATATCCTCCTTTTTATAAACCGGTTGCGGTTTTTGGTTTACGGGATTCTATTGTACCAAGCCGACGGCGGAATTGCAAGAGGTTTTCGGAAAAAATCGCCTGCAATTGCCGTCTGCCGGTCTTTTGGGGGAATGCTGCCCGCCGTTTATGGCGAAAAAGGTCAATCCTTCTTCGTGCGGCTGGCAATGATGGTCTCTGCCACGCTCTTCGGGATCTCGGCGTAGTGGCTCGGCTCCATGACGTACTGGCCGCGGCCCTGCGTTCCGGAACGCAGATCGGTCGCATAGCCGAACATCTCGGACAGAGGCACGTTCGCACGGATCTGGACGGCGCCGTTGATGTTCTCGGAGCCTTCCATCTGACCGCGGCGGGAAGAGATGTCGCCGATGACGAAGCCCATATACTCGTCGGGCACCGTCACGTTGACCTTCATGATCGGCTCGGTCAGCACGGGGTCAGCCTTGCGCATGGCCTCCTTGAACGCCATAGAACCGGCGATCTTAAACGCCATTTCGGAGGAGTCGACCTCGTGATAGGAGCCGTCGTACAGCGTAACCTTGCAGTCCACGACGGGGTAGCCTGCAAGCACACCGGACTGCATGGCGCCGCGGATACCGGCATCGACAGCCGGGATATACTCCTTCGGCACCGCGCCGCCGACAACGGCGTTGATGAACTCGTAGCCCTTGCCCGGCTCGTTCGGCTCCAGCTTGATCTTGACGTGACCGTACTGGCCTTTACCGCCGGACTGACGCGCGTACTTGCAGTCGACATCGGCGGGACGGCGGATGGTCTCCTTATAGGCAACCTGCGGCGCGCCGACATTGGCTTCGACCTTAAACTCACGGAGCAGACGGTCGACGATGATCTCCAGATGCAGCTCACCCATACCGGCGATGATGGTCTGGCCGGTCTCCTCATC
>CAKUMQ010000039.1 GCA_934667845.1 uncultured Eubacteriales bacterium
TTGTTGGCATCCAGCGTCATCACGCAGATCCAGGGATAGGTGCTCTTGCTCAGCACGGAGCCGTCGTTAGCGACCACCTCGCCCAGCGTGTAGGCATCCTCTACATCGGTGATATAGTCAAACCACGCCTGATGGTCATAGTCGTCGCACCACATATACACAGCACCCTTAGAGGAGCTGGTAGAATTCACACGGTTGCGGAAACGCCCGATATCTGCCACCGTGGGCTTGCCGGGCTTATTGGCGGGATCGACCTCGCCATTCCCAACCGTGACGGTAAAGGTAGCGCTTTCCTTGTACCACGCCGTACCGTTAACCACACCGCTCCGGTTGAAGTTGTAATAATAGGTCACCGTCACATTGACAGAGCCCTCTGCCAGAGCCGTATAGTTAAACTGCAGGCAGGTTGCGCCGTTATAGCTGCTGCCTTTCCAGGCGTTCAGGCTAAAGGAAAGATCTCCGATAACGCCCTCTTTGGACAGCGTAACGCTCCCCGTTTTGGGCACTGCATAGAGCCTGGGGTTCATGATCGCATTACCGGTTCCCGCGATAGGCAGACGCTGGAAGAACCCGGTCTCTCCGACAGCCTTGGTGGCGTCATCCCAGCTGGGGACAAGACCGTTCAGATAAGACGTTGCCGTACCCCATTGAAGCGTAACGCCGTTTCTGCTGGTCGTGCCCAGCGTCACATCGACGCCGTCTGCCATAGCCACAGTGGTTAAGGAGAAAATCATGACCAGTGCCATCAGCATAGACAAGATCTTTTTCATTGTGCAAACTCCTTCTTCCCGATTATTTTGCGAACCGCGCCCGCTTTGCCGAACATCACATTCTTTTTCACGGGTGAAAAAGAGAAACCCCATGGGGTTTCTCCGCGAAGCGCTGCGCCATATTCGCGGTCTGGTGTGCGGCGACGTTGCCGTTTCCGCTCCACCGTTTTTGCAAAGGATATTATATAACCCTGCCCCGAAAATTTCAAGGTCTAATTTGGTGCAATCTGGCACATCTTCAAAAAACTTTTTTGTGGAACTATCCCACATCGACGTCAGGGCGCGGGGTGGTTCATGGCGCGGAGCAGCTGCAGGACCGCGTCTTTCTGCTCGGGCGTGAGGCTGACCCAGCTATCAAACAGCGCCTTGAGCGGCGGCGTCAGCTCCACCATCTCGCCCTCGGCGAAAAACTGCGACATCGTGATGCCGAAGCCCGCGCAGATCGCCTCCAGCGTGGCGATCGAGGGAACGGTATTGCGGCGGAAGATGTTACCAATTGTCGCTTGGGCAAGCCCACATTCTTTTGACAGCCTGTACTCCGTCCATCCGCGATCCTGCAGTAATTGCTGCAATCTTTCGTGCGTGTCCATAGCGACACCACCTTTCACATACCTATTTTACGTCTAAGTTGAGTCAGAAAATACTTTTTAGTTGAATATAAAATAGGTATGTGTTATTATGTATTGCAGAAGGAGGAGTATGTATGACTGAACAGGAAAAACGGCAAAGGCGGGTCTGCTTCACCGGGCACCGCCCGGAAAAGCTGACCCGCAGCGAGGCGGAGATCCGGCAGGAGCTTGACCGCTGCATCCGTCAGGCGGCGGCACAGGGCAAGACGGTATTTATCACGGGCATGGCGCGCGGCACGGACATCTGGGCGGCACAGACGGTGCTGGCCCTGCGGGCGGAGGGCGAGCCGGTCAGGCTGCTGTGCGCCTGCCCCTATGCCGGGTTCGACGCGTATTTCGGCAGCGGCTGGCAGCGGCAGAGCCGCGCGGTGCTGGCGGCGGCAGACGGCGTGCGGGTGCTCAGCCCCGTTTACCACACCGGCTGCTTTTCCGCCCGCAACCGCTGGATGGTGGATCACGCGTCGGCGGTCATCGCGGTATACAGCGGACAGGCGGGCGGCACGGCGCAGACACTGCGCTATGCCGAACAGGCGGGGCTGCCGGTCACGGTGATCGACGGATAAAGCCCCCCGCGCGGCGGAAAAGACGCAGGTAAAACGGCAAAGGGACGCAGCACCATGTCAGCTGCGTCCCTTTGCGCTATGTAAGACTTGGAAATTCAAGATGTTATGGATAGATGGATCAAGACAGATAAAGAAAAGGAAAATAAACGATGTCAACCTTAAGATATATAACCTTAATGTGTACAGTGTCTCCCCGTAAACGGATACCCCGGGGATCCGGTGTGTTCCATCGGCTGTTCGCCGGTCAGACTGACTACCGCATCGGACTATCTCCTTTATTCAGTTTGCCGGTCAAGCTGCTCAGTACATGGGACTCAGTCCTTTCTTCATCAGTTCGCCGCGCTGTCGGGCGGCGTATCCGGAGTGGTCATCGGCTCCGCCTCCTTTGATCCGGTTACTTTCGATTGCACCTGTATTATACATCCAAAAAATCAGTTTGTAAATACGCAAAATGTACAAACATTCGCCAGTTTTTTCTACTGGCGTTTTGGAAAGATCTGTGGTATACTATTTCTGTTGGGCTGCCGTTCATACCCGTTTTCCCCGCCGCATATAGATGGGGCGTAAGGGAGGGAAGCCTCATGCGGCACCGCAGGACAATTTTCACGACCGCCGCCCTGCTGGCGGCGGCAGCTCTGACGCTCGGCGGCGGCATATATGCGCTGAGCCGGTCGCTCCCGGCAGACGCCGCCCCGCTGCGGGCGCGCACCCGCCTGCTGGTCGATCCGGGACACGGCGGCGAGGACGGCGGCACCATGGCGGAAAACGGCACACTGGAAAAGGATATCAACCTGTCGATCGCGCTGACGCTCGCCGATTTCATGCGGCTGTGCGGCTTTGACGTCACCATGACCCGCGACCGCGACATCTCCATCGGCGATGCAAGCGCCAAAACCGTGCGGGAGAAGAAGGTCAGCGACATCCGGCAGCGGCTCGTGCTGTACGAACAGGCGCAGGTCGTGATCTCCATCCACGAAAACCATTTTTCCGGCACGCAGTATCACGGCACGCAGGTGTTTTATTCGCCCAACGCCGCCGCGTCCCAGCCGCTTGCCGCGGCGATACGGGAGAGCGTGCTCACCACACTCCAGCCGGACAACCGGCGGGAGCTGAAAAAGGGTGATAAGTCCATTTATCTGCTGCACAAGACCACGGTTCCCGCCGTTTTGGTGGAGTGCGGCTTTTTATCCAACGCCACCGAGCGGACCCGGCTTGAGGACCCGCTCTACCGGCAGGAGATGGCGATCGCCATCGGGGCGGGCGCGCTGTATTTCGGCGCCTGACCGCGCAAAAAGAAGGAGTTTTTATGGCAGGAAAAGAAAAAACCGTATTTATCTGCAGCGAATGCGGCGCCGAGGCGCTGCGCTGGTGCGGCAAATGCCCCTCCTGCGGGGCGTGGAACACCATGGAGGAGGTCACGCGCACGCCGCTCCCCCGCTCTGCCGGCGGCAGCGCCGCCGTTGCGCGGCGGACGACCGCCATGCAGCGCCTGTCCGAGGTGGATCCCGCGGGCGAAGCACGGTATGCGACCGGCATGCGCGAGTTAGACCGCGTGCTCGGCGGCGGCATCGTGCGCGGCGCGCTCATGCTCATCGGCGGCGACCCCGGCATCGGCAAATCCACGCTGCTGCTGCAGATCTGCCATTTTCTCGGGCAGACGCTGCGCGTACTGTATGTGTCCGGCGAGGAATCGCAGCGGCAGATCAAGCTGCGCGCCAACCGGCTCGGCGTCGCCGACGGCGAGCTGTTTATCCTCTGTGAAAACGATGCCGCGCTTGTTGTGGATACCATGCTGACCGAAAAGCCCGATATCGTGATCGTGGACTCGATCCAGACCATGACGCTGCCGACCGTCGCCTCCTCGGCGGGCAGCATTACGCAGGTGAAGGAATGCACCGCCGCCATCATGCGCGCCGCCAAAAGCGCGGATATCCCGGTGTTTATCGTCGGCCACGTCAACAAGGACGGCGCGATTGCCGGTCCGAAGGTGCTCGAGCACATGGTGGACTGCGTGCTGTATTTTGAGGGCGACCGCAACACCAGCTACCGCCTGCTGCGGTGCGTGAAAAACCGCTACGGCTCCACAAACGAGGTAGGCGTATTCGAAATGCGCGACCGCGGGCTGTGCGAGGTGGAAAACCCCTCGCAGATGCTGCTGTCCGGCCGTCCGACGCAGGTCAGCGGTACCTGTGTCGCCTGCACGGTGGAGGGCACGCGTTCGCTGCTGGCGGAGGTGCAGGCGCTTGTGACGCCGACCGGCTTCGGCAACCCGCGGCGGATGTCCACCGGCTTTGACTATAACCGCCTGTCGCTGCTGCTGGCTGTGCTGGAAAAGCGCGCCGGGTATTTCTTCTCCAATCTCGATACCTATGTCAATATTGTCGGCGGTCTGCGGCTGGACGAGCCTGCCGCCGATCTGCCGGTCGCGCTTGCGCTGATCTCCAGCTTAAAGGACGTCCCGATCGCCGAGGATGTCGCCGCATTCGGCGAGCTGGGACTGGCGGGCGAGCTGCGCTCGGTCGCCAACGCGGATGCACGCGTCAGCGAGGCCGCCCGCCTCGGGTTCACCCGCGTGCTGCTGCCGTATGCCAACCTCGCCTCCGTCACGAAGCGTGACGGCGTCACGGTCATCGGCGTGCGCAATATCCGCGAGGCTTATGATGCGCTGTGACCCGCTTTTGACACCGCGCAGGGGAAAGGTGAAAAAAGTTTTGAAAAAACGGTTGACAAACCGCAAAATCGTGGTATAATAAATTTCGCTGATTTGATCAGTGATGTGTGCTTGTAGCTCAGCCGGATAGAGTGTTTGGCTACGAACCAAAAGGTCGGGGGTTCGAATCCCTCCAGGCACGCCAGAGCTCCCCTGCAATCGCGGGGGAGTTTTATTTTTACCCGAATGTCCCGGCAGGCGGTCATACACGGGCATACCGTCCGTCGGAAAGCCGTACAAAGCCCGACAAATACGACGGCACCGCCATGCTGTTTGCGGTGCACGCCTGAACCGAAAAAACGCACAAAGGAGGACTCGCTATGCCGCGTGAACAATATCTGCGCGCTGTTTTAGATCAGCTGGCGCAGTGCGCCGATGCCTTCTGCCGGGAGACAAACGGTCTCGCCTGCGATATTTCCTATGAATATAAGGGCGCGCCTGCGCTGCGGCATCTGCGGGTCTGCCGTGTCCGCATCATGTATTCCTCTTTTGCGGCAGAGCTGCGCTACAGCGCCCGTCTGCCGCTGAACACCGTCTACAGTGTGCTTTCCTGTGTGCTGTATCCCGGCAAATCGGAGGAGGCGCCCGCGATCCCGCTGCCGGTCGCGGCGGACTACTGCGCCGTCGATTCCGCCGCCCCGCTGTGCATCCCGTTTATCACCAATGCGGACGCCATGGCGGAGGCCTTTGCCTGTATTGCCGGTGTTTTGCGCCCCGTGCTGCCGGAAATGGCAGTCATCGCCGCCGACGGCGAAAAAACGGAGCGCCTGCTGTGCCGTTACCGCGACGAGCTTGCCGCGCTGCTCGGGATCGACGGCAGCGACGGCTGGGGCGGGCTTACGCCGGAAAAAGCGGTAACGGATATGCAGAGCTTTTCGGAAAATTATCTGATCAGCCGCTTTGCCACCGCCTCTTTTCTTCTTCTGAAAGGGAAAGGGGAAGCGCTCATCACGCGCTGTCACAAGGAAAAGACGCTGCTTTCCTGTGAAAAGCGGCTGCTGGCACGGCTGGAGACTGAGAAAACCGTTCCCGACGCCGACTGCCCGGCGCTCACCCGCTGTCTGAGCGCCTATAACGATCGCGGCATGCCGAAAACAGATCTTAAAGAATTTTTTGCGCTCTTTTTCTCGTGGCTTGTCCTGTCGCTCGCCGCTTCGCCGGTGTATGTCGGGCTGTTTTCCCTGGCAGTGTGGTTCGAGGGGCGGCACTCCGTCTGTCTGGTCGGCGGGATGACCAACCTCCCCTACTGTTTTATGGCGGCGTTTCTCACCGGCATCGCGCTGAGCTACTTCACGCGGTTTTTCTTTTACAGACTGCTGTTTCGCAGGAATCACGCGCACTACTGCGAGGTCAGCTCCTTTGCCGAGGGCGACAGATCGGACGGCTTTATGCGGGGCTTCGCCGGTGTGCTGATCACCCTCTGCCTTGCCGTTTTGCTGTTTTTGGTCAGATGGAACGTCAATTTTCTGCCCGGCGGCTTTATCGACAACACCAACTTTTTCTCGCTGAAAGGCACCTATCACAGCTATGACGAGCTGGAGGCTGTCGTGTATCGCCCGACCCGCGAAAACGACTTCGGCGAGACCCTTGACGCCCCCTCCTATGTGCTGGTATTCCGGGACAAAACGGAGATCGACCTGTATGAATACGGCGACACGGAAACCTATGCGCGCCCGCTGACCGAGCTGCTCGGCGCCCACGATATCCCCGTGAAAAAGTAAGGGCTGATCTGTCTGCAAAACGCATTTCGGCTTGTGCGGCTTGTGTATTGCACACTTGCCCGGCTGCAAGCCCCGGGCCACGGTTCTTCTTTATTTGTATTAAATAAGGAAAATTTATTTTTTCCTGTCAAACCTATTGGTTTTTTGCTTTTCCTGTGGTATACTAGTTGATGTATAAGCGGTTTTTCCCGCGGCACGCCTTTCTTGCTTTTTGTTTTTCCGGCAGCCGCGGTTTTTGTCTGCGCCCGTTTTTCATCGGCGCGGGCGCTTTTTCCGACAGCATCTGTCTGCCCGAAACGGGACGGCGGACCGCTTTCGGCACCCGATCGGCGGGCAGCTTCGCCGACTTCCATCCGCTAATTGACTGTAAAAGGAGAAACAGCTGTGGATAAATACGGTATCAACGGAGGGATCCCGCTGAAGGGCGCTGTCTCGATCAGCGGCGCCAAAAATGCCGCGGTCGCCATTTTGCCGGCTGTCGTTTTGTCTGAGGGCAAGTGCCGCATCGAAAACATTCCCAACATTGCCGATGTCACGACCGTGCTGGACATTTTGTCGGCGCTCGGCGCGACGATCCGCCGCGTCAACCGCAATGTCGTGGACATTGACCCCACCACCATTTATACCCACGTTGTGCCCCACGACCTCGCGCGGCATATGCGCGCCTCCTATTATTTTCTCGGCGCGCTGCTCGGCCGCTTCGGCAAGGCGCGGGTGCCGATGCCGGGCGGCTGCGATTTCGGCGTGCGCCCGATCGACCTGCACTTAAAAGGCTTTACGGCGCTCGGCGCGCACAATTCCCCGCTGGAAAACGCCATGATCAGCGTGGAGGCCAACCGGCTGGTCGGCAACTCCATCTACCTTGATACCGTTTCGGTCGGCGCAACGGTCAATATTATGCTCGCCGCCGTGCGGGCGCGCGGCATCACCATTATTGAAAACGCCGCCAAAGAACCGCACATCGTCGACCTCGCCAACTGTCTCAACTCCATGGGCGCGGATATCCGCGGCGCGGGTACCGATGTCGTGAAGATCCACGGCGTCGAGCATCTGTCCGGCACGACCTATTCCATCATTCCGGATCAGATCGAAGCCGGCACCTATATGGCAGCTGCCGTGGCGACCCACGGCGATGTGCTCGTCAAAAACGTGATCCCGAAGCATCTGGAATCCATCACGAGCAAGCTCGAGGAGATCGGCGCCGTCGTGGAGGAATACGACGAGGCGGTGCGCATCTCCTGCCCCGGTCCGTTCAATCACTGCAACATCAAGACCATGCCCCACCCCGGCTTTCCCACCGATATGCAGCCACAGGCGGCGGTGCTGCTCGCCATGGCCAACGGCACCAGCATCCTGACCGAGGGCGTGTGGGACAACCGCTTCCGCTATGTGGATGAGCTGCGCCGTATGGGCGCACAGGTGCAGGTGGACGGCAAGGTTGCCGTTTTCCAGGGCGTTCCGGCGCTGACCGGTGCGCCGGTCAAGGCGGTCGATCTGCGGGCAGGCGCCGCCATGGTGATCGCCGCCCTTGCCGCCCACGGCTATACCGAGATCGAGGACATCCGCCACATCGAGCGCGGCTATGAAAATATCGTGGAAAAGCTGCGCGGTCTCGGCGCCGACATCCGCTGTCTCCACACGCCGGACGGCATTCTGCGGAAAGCACAGTAATTTCGGCGCTGTCCTCTGTTTTTGCGACCCCGTTTCCCCTTTTGGCTTCCCTGTGACGTGAGAAAGGAGAGACTGCCCGTGAAAAAAGGCGGCAAGCTGCGCACATTTTTTGAGGATGCGCTGCTCTATCTCGTCGGCTCGGCGCTGTATGCTGCCGGTGTCAACGTCTTTGTCAGCCCGAACGACCTCGTCCCCGGCGGTGTCACCGGTATCGCGCTGGTCTTAGACCGGCTGTTCGATCTGCCGGTCGGCGCCGTTATCCTTTGTATCAACCTGCCGCTGTTTCTGGCGGCATGGCGGGTGCTCGGGCGGGAATTTACCGTGCGCACGCTTATCAATACGGTACTGACCTCGGTCTTTATCGACCTGTCGGTATCGTTTCTGCCCGTTTACCAAAACGACCGGCTGCTTGCCGCCCTGTTCGGCGGTCTGTGCACCGGCGCGGGGCTCGGGCTGATCTATCTGCGCGGCGGCACGACCGGCGGCACCGAGATCGTCGCCCGGCTGCTGGAATGCCGCTTCCCCCATATTCCCATCGGACGGCTGCTGCTCATCGTGGATGCCGCCGTTATCGCCTTCGGCGCCGCCGTATACCGCGATGTGGACGCGGTGATGTATGCCGCCATTCTCGTCGCCGTGACCTCAACGCTGATCGACCGCGTGCTCGCCGGTATGGACGCCGGTAAGATGCTGCTGATCTCCACCGGGCATCCCGAGGAGCTTACAGCGGAGATCCTCTCCCGCATTGATCGCGGGGTCACGCGGCTTACCGCCTACGGCGGCTACAGCGGGCAGGAGCGGCCGATGCTGCTCTGCGCCGTCCGGCGCACCGAATTTTACCCGCTGACGCAGCTCGTCGCCTCGCTCGATCCCGATGCATTCGTCATTATCCTGCCGACCGACTGGGTCTACGGTCAGGGCTTTCGCCGCCTGCCGCCGACGGCACAACGGCGGCAGCGGCGCGGAAAGCGCGCGCGGCTCACCCGCAAAAAATAGAGCGGCACCGCCGCTTCGGAGGTCATATGAAGGTTCTCATGGTCGGGGACGTGGTCGGCAGTGTCGGCTGCGACCACCTGCGCCGGGTGCTGCCCGGCATAAAAAAGCAGCACAGCATTGATATCTGTGTGGTCAACGGCGAAAACGCCGCCGACGGCAACGGGCTGACCCCCGCCGCCGCCCTCCACATTTTTGACAGCGGCGCCGACCTGATCACCGGCGGCAACCACACCTTCCGCCGCCATGAGCTGTATGACGAGCTGGAGCGCTGCCCCTTACTCCTCCGCCCCGCCAACTACCCCGCCGGAACGCCCGGCAGCGGCGTCGGCGTCGTGGACAAGGGGCGCTTTTCGCTCACCGTCATCAACCTGCTCGGTACCGTGTACTTAGAGCCGCTCGCCTGTCCGTTTGAGACGCTCGACCGGCTGCTCGATGAGGCGGGACACCCGCGTTTCTGCCTGGTGGACTTTCACGCCGAAGCCACGGCGGAGAAAAAGGCGCTCGCCTATTACGCCGACGGCCGCATTTCCGCGCTCTGCGGCACCCACACGCATGTGCAGACCGCCGACGCGCAGATCTTGCCGTCCGGCACCGGCTTTCTGACGGATGTCGGCATGACCGGTCCCGTGCAGTCCGTGCTCGGCGTCCGCCCGGAGCTGTCCATTGCCCGCATGAAGGGCAAGCTGCCCGTGCGCTTTGCCACGGCGGACGGTCCCTGCGTGATGAACGCCGTCGTCCTGACGCTTGACCCCGCCACGGGACACACCGTACATATCGAAACGCTCGCCGTCTGACGGCGAATAGGAGGCATTTTTCATGAAAACGGAGCATGAATGGGCAGAGGAGCTGCTTGCCGCGGGCAGACGGCTCTATGCCAAGGATCTCGCCACCTCGACCGATGGCAGCATGTCGGTCAAGCTCGACGACGGCACGGTGCTGTGCACGGCTTCCGGCACCTGCAAGGGGCTGATGACGGAGGAATCCCTCTGCCTGATCGACCAAAACGGTCAGCTGCTGCGCGCCGCCGCGGGCTACAAGCCCACCGCGGCGGTCAAGACCCATCTGCTGATCTACAAGACGCGGCCGGATGTCCGCTGCGTGATCCACGCCTATCCGCGCACCGCCGTGACCTATGCCATGGCGGGACGGTCGCTGACCATGCCCGCGCCGCTCGAGGCGCTCAACGCCCTCGGCTGCGTTCCCTGCCTGCCGGACGGGCTGCCCAAAACGCCCGAAGCGGAAGCGGCGCTGTGCGAGTGGTTTGCCCACTTTGACGCCGTTTTGTTCAGCAACATATCCGCCATGACCTACGCTAAAGACCCCTTCACCGCCTGCAACCGCATGGAGGCGGTGGAAATGTACGCGCAGATGACGCTGACCATGCAGTCGGTCAACGGCGGACAGTTCACCCCCGGACAGGTGGACGATTACATGGCGCGCCGCGCCGCCAAGCACGCGGAAAAGCATCCCGCGCACCTCTGCGTGCGGGAGCTGGCGGGCGAGGTCGGCTGCCACACCTGCAGCGGCTGTGCCGCCCCTGTCGCTGCCCCTGCCGCCGCTGATCCGGTGGCGGAGCTGGTGGCGCGTGTGATGAAAGAGCTGAATCGCTGAGGTTTTCCCCGCATAATACGCCCGCGCGGCGTACCGTTTCCCCAAAAGGGGCGGTACGCCGCGCGGTTTGTTTTTTCTGTTACAGTACATCGGCGATGTCGTAGATCAGCCGCTCGGTCTTTTCCCAGCCGAGGCAGGGATCGGTGATGGACTGTCCGTATGCCTGGCTGCCCGCCTTCTGTGCGCCGTCGACCAGATAGCTCTCGATCATCAGCCCCTTGACCATTTTGTGAATGGCTTCGCTGTGCCGGTAGCTGTAGAGCACCTCTTTGGCAATGCGGATCTGCTCCAAATACTGCTTGCCCGAGTTGGCGTGGTTGGTGTCCACGATCACGGCAGGATTTTTCAGCCCGTGGGCGGCATACAGCTCCGCCACATGGTTTAGATCCTCGTAATGGTAGTTCGGCAGACACTGCCCGTGCTTGTTCATGTAGCCGCGCAGGATCGCGTGGGCATGCGGATTGCCGCTGCTCTGCACCTCCCAGCCGCGGTAGATGAACGTATGCCCGTGCTGGGCGGCAGTGATGGAGTTCATCATCACGGTCAGGTCGCCGCCGGTCGGATTTTTCATCCCCACCGGCACGTTAAGCCCGCTCGCCGTCAGCCGGTGCTGCTGATCCTCGACCGAGCGCGCACCGACCGCCACATAGGCGAGCAGATCCGACAGATAGCGGTGATTTTCGGGATAGAGCATCTCGTCCGCGCAGGAGAAGCCTGTCTCCTGCAGCGCCCGCATGTGCAGCCCGCGTATTGCCACGATGCCCTTGTAGAGATCCGGCTTGCCGGTCGGATCGGGCTGATGGAGAAAGCCCTTGTAGCCGTCCCCCGTCGTGCGGGGCTTGCCGGTGTAGATGCGGGGAATGATCAGAATTTTGTCCCTGACCTTCTCCTGCACCTCGCGCAGACGGGTGATATACTCGATCACCGGTTCCTCGCTGTCCGCCGAGCAGGGGCCGATGATCAGCAAAAAGCGGTCCGACCGCCCGTCAAATACCGCGCCGATCGCCTCGTCGCGCGCCGCCTTGACCGCCGCCAGCCCGGGAGAGAGCGGGAACCGCTCCTTGACCTCCTTCGGGATCGGCAGCTTGCGGATAAATTCCATATTCATATCGGTCAGCTCCTCACTTCTTGTCAAACAGCGCGCGCCGCTGCGTCGAAACGCGCATCATCTCGCGCATGGTCTCGCGGTCCTCATCCGAAAGCGCCTGCCGCAGGCGGGAAAACGCCTCGGAGAAGCGATCCATCTGCCGCAGAAGCGCCGTCCTGTTCATCAGAAACAGCTCGCTCCACATCTCATCGTTGATGCGGGCGATGCGGGTCAGATCCCGGAAGGAATCGCCCGTATAATCCCGCAGCTTTTCATCGTCGCAGCAGTCCATCAGCGTCACGGCGATGCAGTGGGTGAGCTGGGAGACAAAGCCGATCATCTCGTCGTGCTTTTCGGGCGACAGCACCGACACATGGGCAAAGCCCAGAAGCCGCCCGATCTCGAGGCAGTCCTCGATCGCCGCCTGCGTATTTTTCGCCGTCGGGGTCACGATGTAGTTCGCCCCGCGGAAAATGGCGTCGTCACTGTTCTCCACGCCGTAGACCTCGCGCCCCGCCATCGGGTGGGCGGCGATAAACTCCACATCGGGACGGAGCAGCTCCTGCACCCGCTCCACCACGCTGCCCTTGACGCCGGTGACGTCGGTCAGCAGCACGCCCGGCTTCATCGCCGTCTGATTTTCCGCGATCCAGTCGATAAACACATGAGGATACAGCGCAAATACAATGAGATCCGCCTCGCCGATCAGCGCGGGGTCAGGCGTGCAGCTGCCGCGGTCGATAATGCCGTTTTCCAGCGCATAGTCGATCGAGGACTGGCTGCGGGTGATCGCCGTCACCGTAAACCCGAGCTTTTTAAATCCGCGCGCATAGCTGCCGCCCATCAATCCGAGACCGACGATCAGTATCCGCTTTCCGGTATCCAACATCATATCCGTTCCACCTCAAATCCGAGAGATTCCCATACGTCAAAAAAATCGGGCATGCTTTTTGCCACAGCCTCCGCCCCCTCGATCTGCCCGCCCAGACGGGTCAGCAGCACAGAAAGCGCCATCACGATGCGGTGATCGTTATGCCCGCAAAGCGGCGTTTTCGGCGGGTGCAGATCATGCGGGTAGACGACCACGCTATCCTCATGCACCGTCACCGCCACGCCGCATTTTGCCAGCTCCTCCGCCATGGCGGCGGCGCGGTCGCTCTCCTTGAGCCGCAGCCGCCGTGTACCGGTGAACACGCCGCCGCTGCACGCCGCCGCCACGGCAAACAGCACCGGACCGAGATCCGGGCAGTCGGCGATATGGATCGTCGGCGTGCCCTTTTGCAGCTGGTCGAAAAAGTGGGTGTACACCCGGTCGCCCTGCAGGCTGTCGGGGTCAAGCCCCAAAATCGTCACCTCGGAGCCGAGGACGTTGAGCGCCGCGAAAAACGCCGCATTGGAGTAATCGCCCTCCACAGCGGTCTCCACCGGCGTATACCGCTGTCCGCCCGGAACAGTCAGCGTCCGCTCGTCCTCCCACTGCGCCGTCACGCCGAACGCCGACAGCGCCCGCAGCGTCAGCCCGATATAGGAGCGGCTCTCCACCGGCGGGCGGAGCACGATGCGGCTCTCCTGCGGCAGCAGCGGTAGCGCATACAGCAGCCCCGTCACAAACTGGCTGCTGATATTGCCGCGTATGCGGTATTCCCCTGCCGCCAGCGTGCCGCCGACCGTCAGCTCCCGCCCGGACGGGGCAAAGTGCAGCCCCTGCCGGCGGCAGATCTCCTCATACACGCTCAGCGGGCGGGACATCAGCGTTTCGCTGCCCGTGAACGTCACCTCACCGCCGCCGAGCAGGCAGAGCGGGATCAAGAACCGCAGCGTGCTGCCGCTCTCGCGGCAGGGCAGCACGGTCCCTTTTGGGATGCGCGTCCAGTCCGCGCCCGTCACCGTGACCGTGTCGCCGTCACGGCGGCAGCGCGCGCCCGCCGCCGCAAGGCAATCAAGCGTCGCACCCATATCCTCCGAACGGCTGATGCCGCGGATCACGCTGACGCCCTGCGCCAGTCCCGCGCCGATCAGCATCCGGTGCGCCATGCTCTTTGAGGGCGGCGCCGTAATTTGTCCCCGCACCGTGCCGGGACGGATCGTGACCGTCATGCCGTTCCCGTCCTTTCCCGCAGCAGGTCGATCGCCTCCAGATAGCCGTCCGTCCCGTGTCCCGCGATCGTGGCGATACAGGCGGCGCGGATATAGCTGACGGCGCGAAACGGCTCCCGCCTGGACACGTCGGAGATATGTACCTCCACCGTCGGCAGCCCCACCGCCTTCACAGCGTCTAAGATCGCAATGCTCGTATGCGTATAGGCGGCGGGATTGATAACGATTCCGTCACAGCTGCCGTAGGCGCCCTGGATCGCATCCACAAGCCCGCCCTCGGCATTGGACTGCATCACCTCAAGCTCCACGCCGCACCGGTCGGCGTATCGCCGCAGCTTGTCCACCAGATCGGCATAGGTCTCGCGGCCGTAGATATCCGGCTCGCGGATGCCGAGCATATTCAGATTCGGGCCGTTGATCACCCGTATTTTCATGCTTCAAACGCCTCCTTTACGGCTTTGACGACTTCTTCGACCGAGCCGCCCGCGGGGATCCGCCGGTCACAGCGCGCGCAGTAGAGCGGATAGCGCTCCTCAAACCGGCGGCGCAGCGCCTCGGCGGAAGAGGCCGTCGGGCGGTCGCCGGTCGGCGTGAGCCGGTCAAGCGGGCGGTCGAGGAAGAAGATACGCCCGTTTTGCCGCAGCAGCCGGATATTCTCCTCGCGCAGCACGGCGCCGCCGCCCGTCGCAATTACACAGCCGGTCTTTCCCGCCAGGCAGTGGGAAATGACCGCCGTCTCCCGCTCGCGGAACGCCGCCTCGCCCTCCTTGGCAAACAGCGCGGAGATCGGCTCTCCCGCCTCGCGGACGATCTCCTCGTCCGCGTCAAAAAACGGGCGGGACAGGGCATCCGCCAGCGCTCTGCCGACCGTCGATTTGCCGCAGGAGGGCATACCGGTCAGCACGATATTTTCCTTGCTCTGCCGCACGCGGCGGAATATCGCCTCGGCGCGCGCAGGCGGCACCGGCTCCCGCAAAAAATGCTCCGCCGCCGCGATCGCCTGCACCACCAGCATATACAGCCCCGTGTCCGCGGGAATGCCGCGCGCCTGCGCCTGCTGCACCACCTTGGTGCGCAGCGGATTATACACCACGTCCACCACCGCCTCGGCATCCGGGTATTCCGCCGGATCAAACGCGGCGGTATCCAAATGCGGGAACATGCCGCAGGGCGTCGTATTCACGAGCAGCGCCGCGCGGCGGGTGCGCGCCTCGGCATAGGAAATCGCCCCGTCCTGCGGATGGCGGCTGACCGTCGTGATCTCCGACACGCCGAGGGCTTTGAGCACCGCGCGCGCGGTGTGCGCCGTGCCGCCGCTGCCGAAGATCAGCGCGGGCTTGCCTGCCGGATCTGCACCGACGCGGCGGATCAGCGCGGTCAGGCCGTCCACATCGGTATTGTAGCCGATCAGCCGCCCGCCGCGGTTGACCACCGTATTGACCGAGCCGACCGCCCGCGCCGCGTCGTCGATCTCATCCAGATACGGCATCACCAGCTCTTTATACGGGATCGTGACGTTAATGCCCCGAAACGCCCGCTCCTTCAGGAAGGCGGGCACCGCCTCGGGCGGCATCTCCCGCACGGTGTAGGCATAGTCGCCGATGAGCCGGTGGATCTCCGGAGAAAACGTGTGGGGCAGATGCTCCCCGATCACGCCGAATTCCATAGTCAAAACTCCTTTTACGCCTTTTCCGCCAGCCAGTCGGTGCCAAACCGCCAAGCGAGCAGATCCGCCAGCCCCAGCGCCGTCACGCTGTCGACCACGACGCGTGCGCGGTGGACGATCGCGGGATCGTGCCGCCCCTTAACGGTCAGCGTCTGCGGGGTGCGGGTCTCAAGATCCACCGTCTGCTGCTCCCGCGCGACGGACGGCGTCGGCTTGACCGCACAGCAAAAGCGCAGCGCGCCGCCGTTCGTGATCCCGCCGTTGATGCCGCCGTTATGGTCAGACAGCGGGCGCACCTCGCCGCCGACTATCCCAAACGGATCGTTTGCCTCGCTCCCGCGCCGGTCGGCAAGCGCAAAGCCGTCGCCGAATGACACGCCCTTGACTGCGGGCACGGAAAACAGCAGGTGCGACAGCACACTCTCCACGCTGTCGAACCACGGCTCGCCCACACCGGCGGGCATGCCCGTCACCAGCGTTTCCAGTATACCGCCCACGCTGTCGCCGGACGCCTTGGCGTCGCGTATCGCCGCCTGCATCCGCTCACCCGCCGCCTCATCCAGCACGGCAAACGGGCGGGCGGCAAGCGCCGCCATATCGGCGGCGGGATCAGCCGAAAACGGGCGGTCGTCGATCCCGGCACAGCGGGCGATATGCGTCGCGATCGCAATGCCCCTGTCCCGCAGCGCGGGCAGCACAAGCGCCCCCGCCGCCACGACCGCTGCCGTGATCCGTCCGCTGAAGTGGCCGCCGCCGCGGTAATCCTGAAAGCCGTGGTACTTGCACTGCGCCGTGTAGTCGGCATGGCCCGGACGCGGCACCGCGGCGAGCGGCGCATAGTCCGCGCTGTGCGTGTCGCGGTTGCGGATGAGCAGCGTCACCGGCGTGCCGGTCGTGCGCCCGCGGAAAACGCCGCTTAAGATCTCGACCTCGTCCGGCTCATGGCGGGCGGTGGAAATGTCGCCGATCGCCCGGCGGCGCTCCATCTGCGCCGCGATATACGCCTCATCCACCAGAAGTCCCGGTGCAAGTCCCGCCACGATCGCCGTCAGCGCCGCACCGTGGCTCTCCCCGGCGATCGTGAGCGTGATGCTCTGTCCGAAGGTGCTTTTCATGCAAAATACGCCTCCATCCGCCCGGTAAGCTGTGCGGGCGTCCATTTTTCCAGCGCAAACGTTCCCACCTCCGGCGCCGTGACCACCGTCACGCTGTCGCCGGAGAATTTTTTGTCGTGCGCCGCCGCCGCAGACAGCTGTGCCGCGTCGCCCGACCACGTCGTTGGCAGACCGAGCCCTGCAAGCACCGGCAGCAGGCGGGCGCGCACCGCATCGCTGCACATCGGCAGCATGCCGAGCGCCACGCACTCGCCGTGGTACAACCCCGACAGCCCCTCCACCGTTTCGATTGCATGACCGATCGTGTGGCCGAAATTGAGCACGCGCCGCAGCCCCGCTTCGCGCTCGTCCTGCTCGACGACCCGCTTTTTGCAGAGCAGCGAACGGGTGATGACCGTTTCGACCGGCACATCTCCCGCCTCAAACATCGTGAAAAGTTCCCCGTCCAGCGTCAGCGCCATCTTGACCGCCTCCGCCATGCCGTTGGCGATCTGGCGGGGCGGCAATGTAGACAGCGTGTCGGGGTCGATCACGACCGCCTTCGGCTGATAAAACGCGCCGAGAATATTCTTGATCCCGTCGAGATCCACCGCCACCTTGCCGCCGATGGAGGAATCCACCTGCGACAGCAGCGTGGTCGGCAGGTTGTAAAAATCCACGCCGCGCATATAGGAGGCGGCGACAAAGCCCGCGAGATCGCCCACCACGCCGCCGCCGACCGCCGCGACGCAGTCGGCGCGGGTGAAGCCCTCCCGCAGCATCACGCGGCACAGCGCCTCAAACTGCGCCAAGGACTTGCTCTCCTCCCCCTGCGGAATGCGCACGACCGTCGGGCGGGCGCACTGCGCCGCCAGCTTTTCGGCGTATGCCTCCGGCACGCCGGTGTCGGTCACGATCAGCACCCGCCGGTCAAGGCGGCACAGCGTGTGCGCCTGCGCCAGTGCGCCGCGCTCCACCGTGATCGTATACTGTCCGCCCGGAAGCGTCATCGGAATCGTCATGGCGGTCTCCTCCTTATTTCAGCGTCGTCTCATGGGCAAATGTGCCGACCACCCGCAGCCGGTCGCAGCAGCCGGACAGCTCCTTCAGCATCTGCTGTCCGTTCGGCGAGTGAACATTGCCGTCCGTCTCCACATAAAAATAATACTGCCACATCAGCTCTTTCATCGGGCGGCTGCGCAGGGTGCGCATATTAAACCCGTGACCGCCGATGATGTTGATGGCACGCGCCAGCGCGCCCGCCTCGTTTTTCACGGTAAAGACCAGAACGGACTGCCGCCCGTTTTCCGTCAGCTCCGCGCGGTCCTCGACGCGGGACAGCACGGCAAAGCGGGTCGTGTTCGTGCTGCTCTCGTTGATGTTTTTTTCGAGCAGCGTCAGCCCGTACAGCACGGCGGTGTCCTCGCTCGCGATCGCCGCAATATGGGGATCTCCTCCCTCCGCCACCTGACAGGCAGCGAGCGCCGTATTGGCGGCGCGCACCTCTTTAAAGCCGCGCGCGCGTATGTATTCCGCGCACTGGGACAGCGCCTGCGGATGGCTGACCACCGTCGTGATGTCCGCGATCGCCGCGTCGGGCAGTCCGAGCAGGTTCTGCGTGATCTCCAGATCGTATACGCCGTTGATATACAGCGTCCCCTGAAACAGCAGGTCGATCACCTGCGACACCTCACCGGCATAGCTGTTTTCGATCGGCAGCACGGCGCAGTCGCATTCGCCGCTGACGACCGCCTCATATGCCGCGCGGAAATCGCCGTAGGCGCGGTGGATGGCGTCAGGGAAGATGCGGCGGGCGGCGATAAACGCAAACGCCCCCTCGACGCCGCTGTAGGCGACGGTCTGCCCCTCCTGGATCCGCTGCTGATATTTGCGGGAGAGCGCCATATTGTTTTGCAGAAAGTTGACGTAATAGGCACGCAGCGTCTCGTTTTCCACCAAAACGGCGTTGCGGCGCACGACCTCCGCCTCCCGCGCGCTGTCGCGCACCGGCAGCCCGTGCTCCCGTTTATAGGCGGCGACCGCCTCGGACGCCTCCATCCGCTGCACAAACAGCGCCGCCATCTCCCTGTCGATCTCATTGATGCGTTTGCGCGCCCGCTCCAGCTCATCCATGCCGATACTCCTTTGCCAGCTGTGCAAAAGCGGGGATCGCCCGCTCGATCTGCGCGGTCGAGACACAATAGGCGATGCGGACATAGCCCGGCACGCCGAAATCGTCGCTCGGCACGAGCAGCAGCTCATATTTTTTCGCCCGCTCGCAAAACGCCGCCGCGTCCGGCTCGAGCGCCCGCACAAACAGATAAAACGCGCCGTCGGGGCGGGTGAACATATAGCCGTTTTCCCGCAGGGCATCGCAGAGCAGCTGCCGGTTGCGGGCATAGACCGCGCGATCCGCCGTCTGCCCCAGGCAGGCGGGCAGCAGCTTCTGAAACAGCGCCGGCGCACAGACGTAGCCGAGCGCCCGCGCCGCGCCGTAGACGGCATGAAGCACGTCTGTCTGCTGCGGCACGGCGGGCGGGACCAGAATATACCCGATCCGCTCGCCCGGCAGCGAAAGCGACTTGCTGAAGGAATAGCAGACGATCGTCGCGGGATAATACGGCGTGACAAACGGCGTCTCGATGCCGTCATAGGTCAGCTCGCGGTACGGCTCGTCCGAGATGAGCCAGATCGTATGCCCATAGCGCTCCCCCGCCGCGGTCAGCACGGACGAAAGCGTTTCGAGCACCGCCTCCGGCACCACCGCGCCGGACGGGTTGTTCGGCGAATTGAGGATCACCGCCCGCGTGCGCGGCGTGATCGCCGCCGCCAGGCGGTCAAAATCGATCTGAAATTCCGGCGCGGGGCAGGGCACCGTCACCGGCACGCCGCCCGCCGTCTCGACAAACACCGTGTACTCCGGAAAATAAGGGGCAAACAGAATGACCTCGTCCCCCGCCTCCAGCAGCGCCGATAGGCTGACGGTCAATGAGGCGGCGGCGCCCGCGGTCAGCACGAGATCCCCCGCCGAAAACGCCGTACCGTAGCGCGCGTTCAGATTTTCTGCCACGGCGGCGCGCACCGCGGGATCGCCGGGCGCAGAGGTGTAGCCGTGCAGCGACAGCGGATCCTCCTCCGTCAGCAGGCGCAAAAGCTCCTTCTGCACCGCGTCGGGCGGCGGCACGCTCGGGTTGCCGAGGCTGAAATCCAGCACCCGTTCCGCGCCGATCTCCGCCCGGCGGCGGTTGCCGTATTCAAATATTTCGCGGATGACCGACCGCTTTTCTCCCAACGCCTGCATTCTCTGCGCACTCATCGGATCTCCCCTTTTTGGAAGTTAACACCGTTAACTTTGTGTTCTGCCTACTATTATACCTTAATATTCCGCTTTGTCAAGCCGTCAGCGCCCGCTTTGCGCAAAAAACGCCAAAAAGCGGGCGTCCGCAGCCCCCGGACACCCGCTTTGTTATTCACCGCGGCAGAGAATATTCCGTCGGCTCGGGATAGAACAGCTCCCGGTCGCTTCCGCAGACCGGACAGAAGAACCCGTCTTTGCCCTGCTCGTCCGGCAACTCCTCGTCCTCTTCTGTCTCATAGCCGCAAATCTCGCAGACATAGCGCATGACGCTCACCTCCTTCCTTCGCAGTATTCCCGCCGCCCTTTGAATCATACGCGGAACAAAAATGCGAGAAAAACCGCGAATTTGCGAGATATCCGGCGATTTTATGAGCTATTGCGCGTTTGTTTCTCTCCCGTTTCCTTTTTCTTCTAAAAGTTCGCAAGACCGTTATTGACGTTCACATGAACTTGTGATATACTGTGTTCATCAACATAAAGGAGAGAAAGCCATGATCAACAATAAAGTCAAAGACCCCTCCGCCGCCCGGCGGATCCGCCTTATCGCAGGCATTGCCGTTCTGGCTGTCGCCGCGATCGTCCTGGTCTCCTCCTGCTGCGTGGTCGTCCCCGCCGGTCACTCCGGCGTCGTGATGACGCTCGGCAAGGTGTCGGATCAGGTGCTCGCCGAGGGCTTCCACTTCAAGGCGCCCTTTGTGCAGCAGGTGGAGATGATCTCGAACAAGATCCAGAAAAAAGAGGTCGCCGCCAATGCGGTATCCAAGGATCTTCAGACGGTCAACAGCAACGTCGCCGTCAACTTCCGCGTCAGCAACGCCTCCAGTGCGAGCGTGTTCCAGAACATCGGCCGCGGCTATGAGGACGTCGTGCTGCTGCCCGCCGTGCAGGAGAGCATGAAATCCGTCAGTGCGAAATATACGGCGGAGGAGCTGATCACCAAGCGCGAAGCCGTCAGCGAGGAGACAAAGGACACGCTCGAGAGCAAGGTGCAGGAATACGGCATCATCATCGAGAAGTTCAACATCGTCAACTTTGACTTCACCGATGAATTCAACGCCGCCATCGAAGCCAAGCAGGTCGCCGAGCAGAACCTGCTCAAGACCAAGACCGAGCAGGAGCAGGCGCTGGTGATCGCCAAGACCGAGGCGGAGAAAAAAGTGCTGACCGCGCAGGCGGAAGCCGACGCCATCAAGGTGAAGGCGCAGGCACAGGCGGAAGCCAACCGGCAGCTGAGCGCCTCGCTCAATGCCACGCTGGTCGAATACCAGAAGGTGCAGAAGTGGGACGGCAAGCTCCCCACCGCCACCGGCGGCAGCGCCATTATCGACACCCGTGACCTGACCGAATAAGCGCCGTCTGCGCACCCGTCCGGAGGAGAAACTCCCCTCCGGACGGTTTTTTTGAAAAAAACGCGCCGCGGGGGTTGACTTTTTGCAGAAAAGGGTTTACAATGACTCGCATAAACGTCGATGGGGACGGAGCGGCCTTGATCCTTGTTCAGAGAGCGCGGCATTGCTGGGAACCGTGCAGGAAAAGCCGAATGACCACCACCCCTGAGTGTGCGGGCGAGCCGGGCGACCGGGGTAATCCGCAACGGCCGGCACCGTTATCCGCCTCTCGAGGGCAGACCTGTGGTCTGCTGAATGAGGGTGGCACCACGTGGCTTTAAACGCTTCGTCCCTTGTAAGGGGACGGAGCGTTTTTTATATGTAATTTTCAGAAGGAGTGATGAAGATGCTGCACATTGATCTGCGCGGAACTGTCCGGGAGGTGACCGAAGGCACTACGCTCGACGCCCTTTGCCGGGAGATCTCCATGGGTCTCTACCGATCTACCTGCGCCGCGCGGGTTAACGGCACCGTGACCGATCTGCGGATGCCGCTGACAGCCGACGCGGCGGTAGAATTCCTCACCTTTGAGGATCCGGACGGCAAAAAAGTCTACTGGCACACCGCTTCGCACATTATGGCGCAGGCGATCAAGCGCCTGTATCCCGACGTGCATCTGACCATCGGTCCGTCTATCGACAGCGGCTTCTACTACGATTTCGATACCGATATGGCGTTCACCGCCGACGTGCTGACCGCGATCGAGGCGGAGATGAAAAAGATCATCAAGGAGGATCTGCCGATCGAGCGGTTCACGCTGCCCCGTGACGAGGCGCTCGCGCTCATGGCGGCGGAGCCGTATAAGCAGGAGCTGATCCGCGACCTGCCTGAAAACGAGGAGATCTCGTTCTACCGCCAGGGCGAGTTTACCGACCTCTGCGCCGGTCCGCACCTGCCCTCCACCGGCCGCATCAAGGCGGTCAAGCTGCTGTCCTCCACCGGCGCCTATTGGCGCGGCGACGCGAAAAACAAGATGCTCAAGCGCATCTACGGCATCGCGTTCCCGAAGGCATCCGAGCTGGAGGAGCACCTAAACCGTCTCGAAGAAGCCAAGCGCCGCGACCACAACAAGCTCGGCCGCGAGCTGGAATACTTCACCACGGTGGACGTGATCGGTCAGGGTCTGCCCATCCTGCTGCCGAAGGGCGCGCGCGTTGTGCAGCTTCTGCAGCGCTGGGTCGAGGATGAGGAGCAAAAGCGCGGCTATCTGCTCACGAAAACGCCGTATATGGCCAAGCGCGAGCTGTATAAGATCTCCGGTCACTGGGATCACTATCTGGACGGCATGTTTGTCCTCGGCGATCCGCAGGATGAAACCAAGGAGTGCTTCGCGCTCCGCCCGATGACCTGCCCGTTCCAGTATCAGGTGTTTTTAAACCGCGCCCGCTCCTACCGCGATCTGCCGATGCGTCTCGGCGAGACCTCGACGCTGTTCCGCAACGAGGATTCCGGCGAGATGCACGGACTCATCCGCGTGCGACAGTTCACCATCTCGGAGGGACACCTGATCCTCCGCCCCGAGCAGCTCGAGGATGAGTTCCGCGGCTGTCTGGAGCTCGCCAAATATCTGCTCGACACTGTCGGCATGCTCGAGGACTGCACGTTCCGTTTCTCCCAGTGGGATCCGCACAACACGCAGAAATATATCGGCACGCCGGAGCAGTGGGACGAGGCGCAGGGCATCATGGGCAAAATCCTCGACGATCTCGGCGTCAACTACACCATCGGCATTGACGAGGCGGCGTTCTACGGTCCGAAGCTCGACATCCAGTACCGCAACGTGTTCGGCAAAGAGGACACCATCGTAACCATCCAGATCGACCAGCTGCTCGCCGAGCAGTTTGATATGGAATACACCGATGCGGACGGACAGAAAAAGCGTCCGTACATCATCCACCGCACCTCGCTCGGCTGCTACGAGCGCACGCTCGCCTATCTGATCGAGAAATACGCCGGGGCGTTCCCGCTCTGGCTGTCGCCCGAGCAGGTGCGCGTGATGCCCATTTCCGAGCGCCAGAACGAGGCGGTCAGCGCCGTCACCGAGCAGCTCAAGGCTGCCGGACTGCGCGCCGAATCGGATCTGCGCAATGAAAAGATCGGCTATAAGATCCGCGAGGCACAGATGGAAAAGATCCCGTATATGCTGGTTATAGGCGACAAGGAAGCCGGCGAGGGTCTGGTTTCCGTCCGTTCCCGCAAGGACGGCGATCTCGGCACCATGTCCGTCGACGCCTTCCTCGCCAAGGCGCTGCTGGAAGTGGCGCAGAAAACCCGTTGAACCGCAGCGCTGCCGCTGTCTGAATTAGGAGGTCATTACTATGGCAAGAGTCTATAATTTTTCCGCCGGTCCGTCCATGCTCCCCGAAAAGGTGCTGAAAACCGCCGCCGCCGAGATGCTGGAATACGGCACGTCCGGCCAGTCGGTCATGGAGATGTCCCACCGCTCCAAGGAGTATGACGCGATCATCAAAGAGACCGAGGCACTGCTGCGCGAGGTCATGGGTATCCCCGACGACTACGCGGTGCTGTTTTTGCAGGGCGGCGCGTCCACACAGTTCGCCATGATGCCGCTCAACCTCATGAACGGCTCCGGCAAGGCGGATTTCGTCATCACCGGTCAGTGGGCAAACAAGGCGTATCAGGAGGCCGCCCGCTACGGCGACGCGCATATCGTCGCCAGCTCCAAGGATAAGACGTTTTCCTACATCCCGAAGCTGGATCCCGCCGCGTTCACCAAGGATGCGGACTATTTCCACATCTGCATGAACAACACGATCTACGGTACGAAATACCACACGCTGCCCGAGACCGGCAATGTACCGCTGATCGCGGACATTTCCTCCTGCATCCTGTCCGAGCCGATCGACGTTACAAAGTTCGGTATGCTGTATGCCGGTGCGCAGAAGAATATGGCGCCCGCCGGTCTGACAGTCGCCATCATCCGCCGCGACCTCATCGGTCACGCGCGCGACATCTGCCCGACCATGCTCAACTACCAGACCCACGCCGACAACGACTCCATGTTCAACACCCCGCCCTGCTACTGCATCTACATCGCCGGGCTGGTGCTCAAGTGGATCCGCGACGACATC
>CAKUMQ010000040.1 GCA_934667845.1 uncultured Eubacteriales bacterium
TTCTGAGCGTGTGCAGGTATGGAGTGCCTCGCTGGATGCGATCCTCAAACGCCCGCTGTTTGGTTACGGCGCCGGAGAAATGACGATCCGCAGGCTGCTGAAATCCTATAAGGTGGCTCCGCCGCACGCCCATAATCTGGCGCTGCAGCTGCTGCTTGAGGGCGGCATCATCAGCCTGGGAATCTGGTTTTCCATGGCGTTTTCCGTATTGCGCAAGGGTTATCGGCTGCTTGTGCGCTCAACGGATAACCAGAGCGGCATGGCGGCGGTGTCGTTTATCTGCGGTGTCTGTGTCGTCGGACTGACCGATTACCCGTTTCTGACGCCGAAGCTGGTCAGCGGCGTTCTGATCGCGCTGGCGCTGATCGACGTGATGTATCAGCAAAATATCGCCGATAAAAAAATACGCCTTCTGAGCGAATTTACTCCCGGAAGGCGCAAAGCGGTTAACACTGCGGACGGACGCTGACGGCGTCCGTCCGTTTTTTATAAGATCGACATAACAGGTATTTCCATCCGATCGGCGGCTATATTTTCTCCGCTTTGTCAAACACTATTTCGGACAAAGGGGGAGAGAAGCCGTGAAAAAATTCGGGATCATCATGCTTATATTTGCCATAGCCCTTGCGGGCGCGCTGTGGGGATTCAGCCGGAAAAGTGCCGCCGCAGCGGCACAGGGCTACACCGTAGCTGAACAGGATGCCGTCCGCACCGTCCGGTGCAGCGGAATCGTGGAAGCCGGCGAGCAAAAGACCGTTGCCGTTCCGTCCGTCTGTGTGATCAAGGACGTGTATGTGCAGACCGGTGCGACCGTAAAAAAAGGAGACCGCCTTTTCCGCGTAGATGTCCAGCGCACGCGGGAGCAGTGGCTCTCTACAGGAAAGCTGACCGAAAAGGACTATGCCGCTATGGCGGCAGAGCCTACGGTCTGCGCACCGTTTGACGGGATCGTACTGAAATTGAGCGTAAGCGAGGGCGAAGCGGCAGAGCCGTCCCGCAGCGGTGTACTGCTCGCCGACACATCGACCTTGCAGATCGCAGTCAAGGTGCCGGAAATGCGGCTTAAGGATGTGTATATCGGTCAGACCGCCGCCGTATGCGGCGAATGCTTCCGCAAGGAGAGCTATACCGGAACCGTAACCTTTCTGTCGTCCGCCGCCGCAACAGTGTTGGGCAAGGGGACGATGATCGACGCCACCGTTACCCTGTCTGACGGCGAAGCGGACGACTCGCTCCGCTTGGGACTGACAGCCGATGTCGATCTGCCCGCCGAGGTGTTTTCCCGCTGCCTGCTGATTCCCTATGACTGCCTGCAAAACGACGATAGCGGCGACTTTGTTCTGACAGCGGAAAACGGGATCGCCGTGCGCAGAGCCGTTACGGTCGCCGCCGAGTTAAACGACGGCGCCGTGATCGGCGACGGGCTGGCAGCGGGCGACACACTGCTGCGCGACGCCGTCCGGTACACGGCGGGACAGGCGGTGACGGTCAAATGATCAGGTGCACGTTTATGCCGCTGTCCGATCTGCGGCGCTGCAAGGGACGCACGGTGCTGACAGTGCTATCCATTGCTATCGGCGTTATGCTTTGTGCGATCGTCAGCGTGATCGGCCGCACAGGTGAGCATCTGGTTTACCGTGAGCTGTCCCGGATGGGCGTAGACGGCTTATCCATAACTGTAAAGGATGGTGCCCTTACACCAGAAACGCTTCCGGCGGTGCGATGCCTGTCCGGCGTAAAAAGCGCTATGCCGCTGACGGTCGGTTCCGCCGTCATCCGCTGCGGAGATACGACAGAGGATACCATGCTGTGCGGTATCGACGCCGGTGCCGATCAGGTGATCTCACTTGAACCGTGCCGCGGGCGGTTGATCAGCGCCGGAGAGGTGCGCGGATATGCGCGGGTTTGCCTGATCGAGGAAAATTTCGCCGCCGCCCGTTTCGGCGGGAAGAATCCCATCGGCAAGCAGATCCGGCTGATCACCGGAGGGGGAGAGGAAAGCTACACGGTCGTCGGCGTGGCGACAGCGGGCAGCGCCCTGCTGAAAAACATCACCGCCTATATGCCGACAATGGTTTTTGTTCCCTATACGACCTTTCAGGAAAGCTGCGGGTCGCAGCAGATCAATCAGATCGCCGTGCGCACAGAGGACGGCACGGACGACGGGTCGCTGGCGGCGGCGCTGTCCCGCGTCGTCCGGCGGTTAAACGTCGGTCTGGAGCCGCAGGTGGAAAATCTGGCGGCGCAAAAGGAGCGGCTGGAGCTTCTTTTGCGGATCATCCTCGGGATACTGACCTTTATCAGCGGCATCTCGCTTCTGGTCTCCGGCATCGGTATCTCCACCGTGATGCTCAACGCAGTGCGTGAGCGCACACGCGAGATCGGTATAAAAAAGGCAGTCGGCGCATCAAACGGCCGCATTTTGTGTGAATTTCTGGGTGAATCAGCGCTGCTTGCCTGCCTGGGCGGCATGATCGGACTGCTGTTCGGCGGCGGCTTTGCCTGTATAGGCAGTTACCTTGTCACCGGATATTTCGGCATGCCGCTCGGCGCATTTTTGCGGATCTTCCTCTGCACCGCCGCCGTAGGGGGACTGAGCGGGCTTGCTCCGGCGCTGCGCGCCGCCAGAATGCCCCCCGTTGCAGCGCTGCGCAGCGAGTAGAGCCGGTCAGTCTTCGGTTTTTGCCGTTGTCGGCAGCTCAAAGAAAAACGATACGCCGTCAGCCGTATTCTCCACGCCGTAGGGCATTTTATGCGCCCGCATAACGGCAGCCACAACAGACAGGCCGATCCCGGCACCGCCGTAGGCGCGGGTGCGGGCTTTATCCACCTTGTAAAAGCTCTCCCAGATCTTCGGCAGCTCGGCGGGCGGGATCGGACTGCCGGTGTTATCGACCGCTATCCGCACCGTGCCGTGTCCGGTCGGCAGGATCGAAGCACTTACCGTGCCGTTTTCACTCACATGATGGAGCGCATTCGTCAGATAATTCGTCAGCACGTTTTCGATCAGGAAGCGGTCGCCGTACACCCACACAGGCGCGGGATCCGGCGGTGCAAGCGTGATATGCCGACCGGCGCAGTACGGTCGTTCCTTTTCCATCAGCCGCACCGTCAGACCGGCAATGTCAAACCGTTCGGATTCCAGCTGCTCAGAGCCGCTCTCGATCTGCATCAGCATGGTCATGCGCCGGATCATTTCCGACATCCTGCCCGCTTCATCCTCGATGACCCCGCAGTAATAGCGGCGGGTATCGGCATCCGCTCCCTCATTTTCCTGCAGGATCTCCGCATAGGTCTGCATCAGCGCGATCGGCGTTTTCAGCTCGTGGGAAACATTGGCGATAAACGTCTTTCGCGCCTCGTTTTGCTTGGTGATCACGGCATAATCGGCCTCAAGCCGCCGGTTCGCCTCCTGCAAATGTCCGATCGTCTCGGAGAGCGCCGCCGACATGGTGTTGATACTGTTGCCGAGATCATCGATCTCGCCGCTGCCGGAGCCGTCATACGCGTGGCTGAAATCCAGATGCGCCACACTGTCCGCCACCCGCGAGAGCGCACGGATCGGCACGGTAAAGCTGCGCGCGACCGCCAAAACCGGTATAATGCTGCATAAAACGGCGACAAGACCGGACACGAGCAAAAAGCGGTTGGTGATATTGACGCTTTCCTCGATTGCCGAAAGGGAGATACGGATCTGGATGCAATAGCCGTTGTGCAGTACGCCGTAAAGCGTCAGAAGCTCGGTGTGCAGGCGCTCATCATCGTCGGTCTGCACATAGTATTGCCCGCCTGACAGCGCGTCGAGCCGCGGCACCGGCTCGATCGGACGTTCGCCGTTGGCGCGGTAGTCCATCACCGCCCAGTTTCCGTCCCAGATCAATGTGCCGATATTTTCGTTATTGCGCAGACGCTGCAGTTTCTCCTCAACTGCCGATTCCGTATTTTCCGCATACAGCCCGTCAATTTCCGTAAATGCATGGTAAAGTGATTGCTGCTTGGTGTGCCGGTAATACGAGGGGAGGGCGAAGCTGTTGAGCAGCCACACACATGCAATCAGCAGGATAATGCACATCCAGACGCCGGCAAACAGCTTCCATACCAGCGAGTGCGACCGGCGGCTCACGGCTTCACCTCGAATTTATAGCCGACGCCGCGGATGGTGCGGATGCAGTCCCCGGCACGTCCGAGCTTGCTGCGCAGCTTTTTGATATGGGTGTCGATCGTGCGGGCATCGCCGTAGTAATCGTAGCGCCACACGCTGTCAAGGATTCTGTCGCGTGAAAGCGCGATACCGGCATTGTTCGCCAAATAGGACAAAAGCTCAAATTCGGTGTAGGTCAGATCGACCGGCACCCCGTCGACCCGCACGACACGACCGACCGGGTCGATCGTCAGCCCGGTCTGCGCGGTCTTTTCTTCTTCCTTGCCGCCGCGGCGCAGCACCGCCTCAATGCGGGCAAGCAAAATTTTCAGGCTGAACGGCTTGGCAATATATTCGTCCACACCGAGAGAAAACCCCTTTAGCTCGTCCTCTTCTTCACCGCGCGCCGTCAGCATAATGATCGGCACGGAGGATCGCTGCCGGATACGGGAGCAGACCTCCCAGCCGTCCATTTTCGGCATCATCACGTCCAAAAGCACCAGATCCGGCTTAAATGCGGCAAACTGTGCGAGCGCTTCTTCGCCGTCGCCAGCCTCCGCCGTGTCATAGCCCTTGATTTTCAGATAATCGGCAATAACGCGGGTCATACGTTCCTCATCGTCTACGATCAGCACCTTAATGCCATCCATCTGTGTTTCCCTCTTTTCACCGCAGAATCTTTACCTATATTATGACTGAAAAATGTGTCGTTTTTGTGGACAAGACGAAAAATATTTTTGTATTCCGCGAAAAATATCTGACAGCTGACTCATCGGGGAAAACGCTCGGGAAAATAGTTCATCTTTTCATTCGGATCTGTAAAAATTTAAGCAATACGACAAAAGTTTGAATATCTCGTTAATTTTCTGTCACACGCCTTGCAAAATCCGCCGAAAAGGGATAAAATACCGTATAGGCAAGTAAAAACCGATATGTATGGAGGTAACTGGTATGTCTGTTAAAGTGGCTATCAATGGATTTGGCCGCATCGGCCGTCTGGCTTTCCGTCAGATGTTTGGTGCTGAGGGCTATGAGATCGTGGCGATCAACGATCTGACCGATCCCAAAATGCTCGCTCATCTGCTGAAGTATGACACCGCTCAGGGCGGCTACTGCGGCAAGATCGGTGAGAACACCCACACTGTCGAGGCGGGCGAGAACTATATCGTCGTTGACGGCAAAAAGATCACCATCTACAGCGAGAAGAACGCTGCTGACCTGCCCTGGGGCGAGATCGGTGTCGATGTCGTTCTGGAGTGCACCGGCTTCTACTGCTCCAAGGAGAAGAGCATGGCGCACATCAATGCCGGCGCTAAGAAAGTCGTTATCTCCGCTCCCGCGGGCAACGATCTGAAGACCATCGTGTTCAGCGTTAACGAGAACACCCTGACGGCGGACGATCAGATCATCTCTGCTGCGTCCTGCACCACCAACTGCCTGGCTCCGATGGCGGATACTCTGAACAAGTACGCCCCGATCCAGAGCGGTATCATGAGCACCATCCATGCCTACACCGGCGATCAGATGATCCTGGACGGCCCGCACCGCAAGGGCGATCTGCGCCGTGCCCGTGCCGGCGCTGCCAACATTGTGCCGAACTCCACCGGCGCTGCCAAGGCCATCGGTCTGGTCATTCCCGAGCTGAACGGCAAACTGATCGGCTCTGCCCAGCGTGTGCCGGTTCCGACCGGTTCCACCACGATCCTCACCGCGGTCGTGAAGGGCAAGGATGTCACCAAAGAGGGCATCAATGCGGCGATGAAGGCGGCGGCTTCCGCTTCCTTCGGCTACAACGAGGATCCCATCGTTTCCTCCGATGTCATCGGTATGCGCTACGGCTCCCTGTTCGATGCTACGCAGACCATGGTCGCGAAGATCGACGAGGACACCTATCAGGTGCAGGTCGTGTCCTGGTACGACAACGAGAACTCCTACACCAGCCAGATGGTCCGCACCATCAAATACTTTGCCGAGCTGTAATTTGCCGGCTTAGCCAAAAAAAGATCCCCGGCCGTGCGGTCGGGGATCTTTTTGCCTGTATGTCGGGTAAGGCTTACTTCCGGCAGCCGCACTCGTGTCCCTCATCCCGCGGCGGGAAGAACTCGTCAACGGGGAAGCACATCTTGCGGAACAACTCGCAGGGGTTATCCGTCGTCGGGCAGCATTCCTTGCTCGGCAGGCAATAGTCGTATACGGGAATCAGCATCTGCACATTGCGCACCAGCTGCACGATGGTAAAGATACCGACCGTGACATAGACGACACGCTCGCTCTTTTCCGTGAAGCGGCCGCCGAACATCCCGCAGATCTGCTCGGGAATACTCCCGCAGCAGCAACAGCAGCAGGTATCCTCGCATTTTTCCGCCAGACGGCAGTTTAAGACGATCGGCTCGGCAACCTGCACGCAGCAGCGCGGCATATTGCGGGTCGGCATCTCCTGACGGTCGTGCTGCTCGGCGCGGAACTCGCTGCTGAACACCTTGACACTGCCCTCGCTGCCGTAGAGGATAACCTTCTTGTCAAACATGCCGACGCCCTCAACAGTCGAGCAGGGGATGCCGTGCCCGGAAAAGACCTCCAGCTGCACGCAGAAGAAGAAAGTCAGGTCGCAGGAGTAATACCCGCGGTTGAAGGGAAGCGCTTCCACGTCGATGTACGTTGTGATCACGCTGACCTTTTTCGCGCGCACGCTGACGGCGTGATCAATGACCATCTGATCCCGCTCCGTAAAGTAGACGCGCATATCCTCCAGACAGTCTTTATCGCTGCAGCTGTCATAGACCCGGCCGGCATCAATACAGACGGCCTCTTTGCACTTGTGTTCGCTGATGTACTTGTTGTTATCCGGCATAAAGCTTTGCCTCCTTATGATGATCGTGCGGTATCCACCGCCACACTATCAGCGTATGACGAAGCCGCCGCACGGTGACAGCAAAAGCGGAGAAATTTGGCAGGGTATTTGTCCGCACCCTGCATATACTAGCTTTGCCGACGACAAAGGCGACCGCAAAACAGGTAGATCGGAAACGACGAAAGAGTTCGTCTGCCGCAGAATAACGGTAAAGAGCGAACATATATCGTCCCACATCCGATCGTTTACGCTTGATATGAAACGGTCGGATCTGTCGGGACGGCATTGAAAGCCCGTTCGGCATTTCAGCCGGGCGGGCTTTTCGGATATTTCAAAACAGCCCCGCCGTCTTTTTCCGCCAAAGCAAGAAAAAGGCTTGTTCTGCGCCCGGTAACATGGTATAATAGCGGTAAACTATCGGAGAGGGGAAAACCGCCTGTGACAACTCCCTTGGCCGACCGGATGCGGCCGGAAACGCTGGATGACATGGTGGGGCAGGAGCATCTGCTTGCCCCGGGGCGTGCGCTGCGCAATATCGTGGACTCCGGACGTATTCCCAACCTGATCTTCTACGGCAGTCCCGGCATCGGCAAAACGACGCTGGCGCGCCTGATCGCCAACCGGACGGACATGCGCCTGCACAAGCTCAACGGCACCTCGGCATCCACGGCGGATATCCGCGCCGTGGCGGAGGAAACGGAAACGCTGGCGGGTGTCGGCGGCATTCTGCTCTATCTGGACGAGATCCAGTATTTCAACAAAAAGCAGCAGCAGACACTGCTTGAATATCTCGAAAACGGCAAGATCACCCTGATCGCCTCCACGACGGAAAATCCCTATTTCTATGTCTACGGCGCGCTGCTCAGCCGCTCCACTGTGTTTGAATTCAAGCCGGTATCGCCCGTCGAGACCGAAAAAGCCGTGCGGCGAGCATTCGCCTTTTTGGAAAAGGAGCAGGGGGTATCCGTTTCCTTTGAGGACACGGTGCCTGCGTATATCGCCTCGGCGGCGTGCGGCGACGTGCGCAAGGCAATCAATGCCGTGGAGCTGTGCACCATGGCGGCTTCTCCGGCGGCGGACGGTTCGCTTTACGTTACCGAGGAGACCGCCCGCCAGCTGACGCAGCACAGCGTGCTGCGCTTTGACCGCAGCGGCGACGAGCATTATGATATCATCTCCGCCTATCAGAAATCCATGCGCGGCTCCGACCCCGACGCCGCGCTCCATTACCTCGCCCGTCTGCTGGAGGCGGGGGATCTGCCCTCCGCCTGCCGGAGACTGCTTGTCTGCGCGAGCGAGGACGTCGGGCTTGCCAACCCCTCCATCCTGCCCATTGTGAAAGCCGCAGTGGATATTGCCCTGCAGGTCGGCTTGCCGGAAGCGCAGCTTCCGCTTGCCGACGCCGTGATTTTGGTGGCGCAGTCGCCCAAATCCAACACCGGTCACAATGCCATTCTGGCGGCGCGGGCAGACGTTCAGGCGGGGAAGGGTGGTCCGATCCCGCGGGCGCTGCAAAACAAGCACTTTGACGGCGCCGACGCCGCGCAGAAGGGACAGTTTTATCTTTATCCGCACGACTATCCGCACCGCTGGGTCAGGCAGCAGTATTTGCCGGACGCCCTGAGGGATGCCGTTTATTATGTTCCCGGGGACAATAAAAACGAGCAGGCGTATGCCGCCTATTGGCGCGCGATCCGTGACGGAGAAAAACACTGAGCAAAAGCTTGATTACATTTTTTAGGGAGCTTCATCCATGCAGGATTTTTGGACGGTAGCCGAACAGGTCGCCGTGTTGTTTATTTTGATCTCCGTCGGATATATCTGCGGAAAACTTCAAATCATCCGTGAGGATGCCGCCAAGGTCATGGCGGATATCGTTCTGTATTTTGCCACGCCGTGTGTGATCATCCAGTCGTTTCAGCGGGAATACCATCCCGAGCTGCTGACCCGTCTTCTGGTCTCGTTGGCGGCATCGCTCGGGATCCATGTATTCTCCATCATCGCCGCCCTTCTGTTGTTCCGCGACCGCGACGAAGCCCGCCGAAAGGTGCTGCGCTTTGCCGCCGTATTTTCCAATGCGGGATTCATGGCGCTGCCGCTCCAGCAAGCGGTACTCGGCGCAGACGGCGTGTTCTACGGCGCCGCCTATGTTGCGGTATTTAACCTGGTGATCTGGAGCTGGGGTTTGATTGAAGTGAGCGGCAGCCTCCGCACGCTTTCTGTGAAAAAGCTGGTATTCAACCCCGGCGTGATCGGTCTTGTCGTAGGCTTTATCCTGTTTTTATCCCGTATCACCCTGCCGGAAATCATTGCCGCCCCGGTCGGCCATCTGGCAAACCTCAACACGCCGCTGCCGATGCTGATCATCGGCTTCCATCTCTCGCACACCTCCGTAAAGACGGTTCTGCGCGATCACCGCGCGCTTTTCGCCGTATTTATCCGCCTTGTCGCCGTTCCGCTCGTCATGCTGGGGCTTTTATGGCTGTGCGGCATCCGCGGGACGATGCTCGTCGCCTTTGTTATCGCGGTCAGTGCACCCGTCGCCGCGGCGACCACGATGTTTGCCACCAAATATGGGGCGGACACCTCGCTTTCGGTCAATTTGGTCTCGCTGTCCACTTTGCTGTCTATTCTGACTATGCCGCTGATCGTGGCACTGTCTAAGGTCATATCTTAAAAAAGAGAGGGTAACACACTTTGGATCAAAATACGGTTATGCAGCTTGCTGCAATGGTGCTTTTGGTGGCGCTGTCCGCCTTCTTTTCCGCCAGCGAAACGGCGTTTTCGTCCTTAAACCGCATCCGGCTCAAAAACAAAGCCAACAACGGTCATCCGAAAGCCGCCCGCACATTGGAACTGGCGGATCGCTATGACGCGCTGCTGTCCACTATTCTGATCGGCAACAATATCGTCAATATTGCCGCCGCTTCCATCGCCACCGTGCTCTGTGTCCGATTCTGGGGCGATATCGGCGCGACGCTGTCCACCGTGCTGATGACGGTGATCGTGCTGATCTTCGGTGAGATCTCACCGAAGACCATGGCCAAGCAGCACGCCGAGGAGATCGCCGTCGCCGTGACGCCGGCGCTTCGCCTGCTGATCATTCTGTTCTGGCCGCTGAATTTTCTGTTTAGTCAGTGGAAAAAACTGCTCGACCGCATTTTCCGCTCCCATGACGAACAGCGCTACACCGACGAGGAACTGATCACCCTTGTTGACGAGGTGCAGAGCGACGGCGCCATTGACGAGCAGGAGGGGGATCTGATCCGGGCTGCTATTGAATTTAACGACGTGGAGGCGGTCGAGATTCTCACGCCGCGTATCCGCATGGAGGTCGTGTCCGAGACAGACACGACGGAGGAAGTCAGAAAAACGTTTGAAGAAAGCGGGTTCTCCAGACTGCCGGTCTACCGCGGCTCGGTCGATACGATCATCGGCGTGGTGCTCGGCAAGGATCTCTTTCATCTGGACGCCGACGGGGACTGGACGCAGCTGATCAAGCAGGTGCTGTATGTACCGCCCGGCATTAAAATCTCCGCACTGCTGCGGCAAATGCAGAAGGAAAAAAGTCATGTGGCGATCGTGATCGACGAATTCGGCGGTACATACGGCATGCTGACCACCGAAGACATCGTGGAGGAGCTGGTCGGTGAGATCTGGGACGAGCACGATGCCGTCGAAGAGCCTGTGCGCACCGAACAGGACGGGGTGCTCATCGCGTCGGGCGACGCAGACTGCGAGGAATTTCTCGAACGGCTGAACATAAAGGATGAGACCGATACCGTGACGGTCGGCGGCTGGGTGACGGAGCAGCTTGGCAATATTCCGCGGCCCGGCGACGCCTTCACCAAAGACGGCTGGCGCTTTACCGTTACGGCATCCGATGAACGGCGCGTGGACGAGGTCCGTGTCCGGCGCGAAGAACCGGCAGAAGAAAATAAGAAGGAGAGCTGACGGCAAATGAAGGTTACCATTCGCAACGACAAGCTGACGGTCGATATCCAATCCTTAGGTGCAGAGCTTGCCTCCGTGCGCAGTGCGGACGGCATCGAGTACCTGTGGCAGGGGGATCCTGCCCACTGGAGCGGCCGTGCGCCGATCCTGTTCCCCTATGTCGGGCGGCTTCGCGGCGGACGCGCCGAATCAGCGTGCGGTCCCGTAGTCGGCGGCGGTCACGGCTTTGCCCGGCATATGGAGTGGACACTGACCGATAAAAATGACACCGCCGTTACCTTTACGCTGCATGACAGCGAGGAGACGCGGGCGCAGTATCCGTATGCATTTTCGCTGTCCCTGACCTATACGCTCGAGGGAACCGCACTGTATCAGATATTCACCGTCGGCAATCCCGGCAAAGTGCCGCTGCCGTACTGTCTCGGCGGACATCCGGCGTTTAATGTTCCGCTCTGCGGGCAGGAGCATTTCGAGGATTATTTCATCCAGTTTGACTGCAAGGAGACCGCCGACTGTCCGCAGGTCGATCTCGCGCAGGGACTGATCCTTTCCGCCCGCAACCGGTTTTTGACCGACAGCGACCGCTTTTCACTGAACCATGTGCTTTTCCGCGGAGACGCCCTGATCTTCGACGATCTGCGTTCCTCGCGGGTGCGCCTGTGCTCCGCGGTAAGCGGACACGGCGTCGAGTTGGATATGACCGGCTTTGGCATCCTCGGCATCTGGAGTCCGCAAAACGATGCGCCGTTTGTCTGCCTTGAACCGTGGACCGGCTGCGCAACCAAAGAGGACGAGGACGACTGCTTTGAGCACAAGACCGGTATGGCGCAGCTTTTGCCCGGCGAACGCACGGAAAAGCGCTTCTCCCTGCGCTTTTTCTGATTGCCTGACGGTCACTCAAACTGATGGGTGACGTGCGGCTCTCTGTGCTGTACATAAACGTTCAGCTTTCCCTGATCGCCCAGTTCAGCCAAAAACAGTTTGTTGACAGGAGGCAGATTCTGCTCGGAAAGCTGCCGCGTCAGCCATTTTTCGTCATATCCCGCCGCCCGCAGATTGTCGGTCAGCACTTCACCGTCCATGACCACGATCCGACCGGGCGGCTGTCGTTTGACCGGCAGAGACAGATCGTTCGGCGTCACCGGGCGCTCGGTGCTGCACGGCCAGATGCTCAGGTGCCCGTTCGGCTCCAAAACAGCGACATCAATGGCGGACAGGTCAAAATACCCCTGTCCGCGGCATTCCGTCAGGAATTCGCCCAGATCCATACGCGCTTTTTTCATGTTGCGGCGGTAAATCTCGCCTTTTTCCATCAAAACCAGCGGTGCGCCGGAAATGATACGCCTGGCGCCGCGGAAGCGGTTGTTGACCAGTGAGATCAAAAAGGCGATGCCGCCATAAATACTCATGGCGAGCAGCGGCTGCCAGAAATCCGCGCTCGGATCTGTCGCCATTTCGGCAGCTATGGAGCCTATGCTGATCCCGATGATATAGTCAAACAGGCTGAGCTGTGACATTTGCTTGCAGCCCATCAGCTTGGTGAGCAAAAACAGCACCAAAAGCGAGAAAAGCGAAACCAGAACGATCGATAAAACCTGCATATCGCGATACCTCCCGTTTTCAGTATGCCCCGGGAAATATCCGCGTATACCCGACCGAAAAGGAGCAGATCCGATGGAGTCACACTATGACGTACTGATCGTCGGCGGCGGCGCGGCCGGTCTGTTTGCCGCCGCCTATATGGGCTATTGTGCGCGGCAAAAACACAGGCCGCTGCAGATCGCCGTGTGCGAAAAGGCGCCGCGCGTGGGGAAAAAGCTGGCAGTGACCGGAAACGGGACCTGCAATCTCTCCCATAGCCCGGCGGATCCGCGCAGCTATCACGGGAGCAGAGGCGGCTTTGTCAACGATATTCTGGCGGCATATCCGCCCGAAAAGGCGCTGACGATGTTTCAGCAGTTTGGCGTCGAGACCCGCCGCCGTGCAGACGGGCGGATCTATCCGACCTGCCTGCAGGCGTCCGCCGTTTTGGACTGCCTGCGGCTTGAAATGGCGGCAAACGGCACGGCAGAGCTTGTCAATACAGCGGTCACGCAGATCACGCCGAAAAACGGCGAATGGGTCGTTACTGCCGCCGACGGCACCATGACCGCACGCCGGGTGATCGTCGCCGCCGGCGGTGCGGCATCCCCCTTGGTCGGCGGCTGTATCGACGGCTATGCGCTTTTGCGCGCTCTCGGATGCAAGATCATCCCGCCGTTTCCCTCTGTTGTGCCGATCCGTACCGAAACTGCCTTTGTGCGGGCGCTGAAGGGCATCCGTGTCGATGCCGGCATTTCCCTGATCTGCAACGGTCAGGCGCTCGCCTCCGCCCGGGGCGAGTTGCTGTTCACCGATTACGGGCTTTCCGGTCCCGCCGTTATGCAGATCTCACGTCACGTCGGCAAATGGGAGCAGCACAAAAACGGAGAAATGGCGGTGCGGCTTGATCTTGTGCCGTCTATGTCTCTCAAAGAGGTGCATGACCTGCTCGGGCGGCGGCAGACGCTGGCTGACCGCAAAACCGACGACTGGATGACCGGATTTATCCACAAGCGCATCGGTCAGACACTTCTGCGCAGCGCGAAGATTCCGCTTGATCTGCCGCTTTCCTCTGTCGGCAATGCCCAGCTTGCCCTTTTGGCTTCAAGGTGCAAGGCATGGCAGATCGGTGTGACCGGCACAATGGGCTTCGGCGCGGCGCAGGTCACAGCCGGGGGAGCGGACACCGACTCCTTTGACCCCCACACGCTGGAGCATCTCCGCCATCCCGGCTTGTTTGCCGTCGGCGAGGTGCTGGACGTAGACGGGGACTGCGGCGGATATAATCTGCAATGGGCGTGGTCATCGGCTATGGCAGCGTCCGAAAAAATTCTGTCGGATGGAGAGCTTATATGATACGTCTGTCGGATCTGTCCTTTCCGCTCGATTACACGGAAAATGATCTGCATGCTGCCGTGTCCCGCTTGCTGCGGATAAACCCGGCGGAAATTCGCCGGGTCACATTGGTTCGCCGCGCCGTGGATGCCCGCCGCCGCGACCATGTGCATTTCACCCTCACGGTCGATGTGGAAACCGCACGGGAGGAATCGGCGGTGCTGACCCATGCCGCCTGCAAAAAGGCCGCCGCAGTCAAGCAATTTTCTTATGTACCTCCCGCGCAGAGCGTTCCGTTTACTCACCGTCCCGTTGTCGTCGGTGCAGGTCCCGCGGGCTTGTTTGCCGCCCGTATTCTGTCTGCGGCGGGTGCGCGCCCGCTTTTGCTGGAGCGGGGGAGAGACGTGGACAGCCGCAGTGCGGATATTGCCCGTTTTCTGGCAACCGGGCGGTTGGATCCCGCCTCAAATGTGCAGTTCGGCGAGGGCGGAGCAGGCACATTTTCAGACGGAAAGCTCAATACCGGCATCAAGGATATGCGGATACGCTTTGTTCTGGAGGAGTTTGTGCGTTGCGGCGCGCCGGAGGAAATTCTCTGGCAGGCTAAACCACATATCGGCACCGACCGCCTGCGCCAAACCGTAAAGGGATTGCGCGGGCAGATCGAGCGGGACGGCGGCGAGATCCGTTTTGGCTGCCGTGTCCGGCAGCTGCTGACGCAAAACGGTCAACTCACTGCCCTTTTGGTCGACGGACCGAAGGGGGAGGAGGAGATTCCCGCTTCACAGGTCATTCTGGCGATCGGTCACAGCGCCCGTGACACCGTAGCAGCCTTGTATGCGCAGGGGATCCGCATGGAGCAAAAGCCATTTGCCGTCGGGGTGCGCATCGAGCATCCGCGCATATGGATAGACCGTGCACAGTACGGTGCCGCTGCCGGTCACCCGGCACTCGGCGCGGCGGACTATAAGCTGGTGACGCATTTACCCTCCGGGCGCGGTGTATACACGTTTTGCATGTGTCCGGGCGGCACGGTGATCGCCGCCGCATCCGAGGAGGGCGGGCTGGTGGTCAACGGCATGAGTGAATTTGCCCGCGACGCCGTCAATTCCAACAGTGCCCTTTTGGTCGGCGTCAGCCCGGCAGATTTTCCCGACGCCCACCCGCTGTCCGGAATCACCCTGCAGCGGCAAATGGAGCGGGCGGCATTCACGCTGGGCGGCGGACAATACCGCGCACCGGTGCAGCTCGTCGGCGACTTCCTGCGCGGGCGGGCGAGCAGCGGGGCAGGGGAGGTCATCCCCTCTTATCGCCCCGGCGTGACCTGGTGCGATCTGACCGATTGCTTGCCACCGTTTGTGAACGCATCGCTCCGCGAGGCGATCCCGCAGTTCGGTCATCGGCTCCGCCGGTTTGACGACCACGATGCCGTCTTGACCGGTGTCGAATCCCGCAGTTCATCGCCCGTGCGTATTTTGCGGGATGAAAACGGTGAGGCGTCGCTGTCCGGCGTATATCCGTGCGGTGAAGGCGCCGGATACGCCGGAGGGATCACCTCAGCCGCCGTAGACGGTATACGCTGCGCGGAATGGGTGCTCGCGCACCCAAGATGACAACAATGCACCACGATATGTCAAAGCACTTACTAATTTGCAAAAAAGTATTGCAAAATCGGCAAGTATATGGTATGCTTGCTTACAGTAGGGAAGTGATTTCTTTATCGTTTGGGTGACGGTGCAAAGAGGAGGAGATAAACTTGCAGGAAAGAAACCGTCAAAAGCGTGCTCTGCGCTGCTGTGATCTGATTTTTTTGAGGATTCTCCCGACCGCTTTTCTTCTGGTGCTTACGATTAGAAATATGATGGCGTGGATCAGCTTTTCCGATACGGCCGGATCGTTTTCCCTCATCCAGCTGTATAGCGACACCTTTCCTATGATATGCTTTTTTGTCGGCCTATCCTCTGTGGCGGACTTTTTCGAAAGGCTCCGAAAAACGGCTGCCGTTTTTCGCTATCTCGCCGCCGGATTGGTTCTGCTCCATGTCGTTCTGGCCTGTGTCAACCTTTCCCTTTACATAACCCGTATCGCGTCGGTGATCAATATTGAGCCGTTCTTGTATACGGCCGCTTGCATACCGATCGCCGTCTCCTGTGTTTTGGGGGATAAGCATCGTAAAGCGGGAACGACCTTCGGCCTCATCGCCACCCTTTTGCTGTTGATCGCCGGTGCCGTTTTTCCTTTGTGGTCAAATATATCCATTCCTTTGTGGTCAAATATATCCAACGGTTCCTTTTCAACGGAATATATTACCGCTTCATTGAGATATGTTCTCAATACACTTTTATCGAGATATGTTCTCAATACACTGATCATTGGCTTCTGTTTTCTGGCACCCGTTTTCACCGGTCTGGTACACCGCTGCAAAGAATAAATCATCCAAAAACCGCGGGCAGGTCATGCACAATCGCATGTGACCTGCCCGCGGTTTTTATGTTATTTCTGTTCTTCTGTCGTTTCTTCGTCGCTTTGCTTCATGATCCTCGGCGATACATGCGCAAGCGGATTGCTGTCTGCCGCCTGCTGAAGCTGCGCACCGGACAAATGCGTGTAGATTTCCGTCGTGCCGAGATTTTCATGGCCGAGGATCTCCTGCAGCACGCGGATATCCACATGACCCTGCTGATACATCAGCGTAGCGGCGGTGTGGCGCAGCTTATGGGTGGAATAATTTTCCGCACCCGGCACCTGTTTTAAGTAGCCTTTCACCACATAATATACGCCCTGCGGCGTGATCCGCTGCTTAAGCCGACTCAAAAATAACGCATTTTTATCCTTTGCCGGAACGCCGTCTACCGGTCTGGTCGGTAAATAGGCATTAAGCGCCTGCTGACAGGCATCGTTTAAGTACAAGACGCGTTCCTTGTTGCCCTTGCCGAGCACGCGCAGCGTGTGATCGGCGCGAATATCGGTTAGATTCAAGCCAGCCACCTCGGCACGGCGCAGTCCGCAGTTGAGCAGCAATGTTAACATGCAGTAATCCCGCTGTGCAAATTCGCCATGCACGACATGCAGCAGCTCGAGACTCTGCTCCAACGTCAAATATTGCGGGAGCGATTTTTTGAGCTTCGGCTGGCTGAGATCCGCCGCCGGATTCTGTGTCAGACTGTGTGTATATTCGGTCAGATACCGAAAAAAAGACCGCAGGGAAGTGGTTTTTCTTGCGCGCGTGCGGTTGCTGTTGTCGCGGTCGTTTTTGGCATAGGACATATATTGCAATATATCCATCTGTGTAACGGAACGCAAAAACGGCAGATCAATGTCCAGAAGCGAGATCTGCTCATCCGGCATATCATCCGGCAGCTGCAACCTTTGTCGCTTCATAAAACGGAAAAACGTGCGCAGATCCAGAAAATATTCCTCAACCGTCAAAGCGGAGCGCCCTTTGATGACCTCCAGATACCTCAGATAGTCCTGCAGAATCGGAAAGCACTGCGCCATATGCTCTTTTTTCATGTTTCCCCTCCTCTCAACTCAACAAAATATTTATTTTGTTGAGTTGACTTGCAAACGAAATACATGGGACTATATTCCCATCACCCGGCTGCTATTCTGGCCGGCAGCTTTTGTCTGCCGGTCAGATCTGCCCGTTCACCCAAGCTTCGGTAAAGCCCGGCGTCCAATACTGCTTCGGCAGGATCAGAACCTGTTTGCATTCCGGCAGCGTAAAAACCGGGAGGAATCTGCCGCACAGCTTGCCCTCCGGCAGCAGCTTTCTGAAAATAATCGTCGGAATCAAATGGTAATCAACCGTACAGCTGCCGTAAGCCAGCGTAAACGCAAAATCTGTACGATCTACCTCGCTGGCGATCACACTGACGACCGGCTTCCACACATCCGGTATCTGCTCCTCGTCCATGTCCTTATAGCTATACAGCTTATCCGTGATATCATAGAGCCAATCGGGATTTTCTGCGATATAGGCGCTCGGCGAATACACGACCTGAGCTGGGTAGTCAAACGGCGGAAATTTGCGAAATAAGTTCGAATTGGCCTGCAAAATACCGGCATAAACAATCGTGCCGCGCTGCAAAAAATCCCGCGCCTTTGCATAGATCTCCATCTCCGGATCATAGGCATCCAGCCATCCGGGACGGCGCAGATCAATGTCCAGTAAAGGGGCGGCGGCATAGTTTTTCCGCATCTGCTCCAGTTCATTCTTGTAAAATTCAGGCTGCATTTTTATTCCCTCTTTCTCTTTTTCCCAAGCCGCTCCCCTGCGCGGCTTTGTTTTTCTTCTTGCAGCGGCTTTCCCATTTCGATTCTGATCTCATGCCGCTCCGGATCGGCGTTTGTGTAGGCATACAGATCAAAACCGATAAGGTCAAAGCCGTTTTTGCGATAAAAGGCAATCGCACGTTCATTGCAGGTCTGGGTTTCCAGCACAGCCATTCTCGCGCCGCTTTCTTTGGCGATCTGCAGGATAGCTGCCATCAGCGCAGTGCCGATGCCGCTGTGCCGCCGCGCACTGTCAAACACACAGATGTTACTGATCCGGTAACGGTTGTTCCACTTTTCCGGCGCACCCTCCACATAGCCGATCAGCTGTCCGTTTTCAAACGCGCCGTATGCAACGGGATCGTCCAGCCAATCGCCGAGGAAATCATCGTCAAAAGACATCTGCCTGGGTGCATCAAACCGCTTATAACAGATCTGAAAGCCCGTGTTCGTCCGCCGGATATCATAATAGCCGTTGGTCTCATACCGCACGGAAAACTTTTTCCCCTTATACTTCTCCGGTTCCAGTCTTTGCACATGCATTTTTGTGTTATCCCCATTCCTTCAATGAGAACTCAACCCGAAATTCTTTGAGTCGATGTCGCCCTTGGAAAGCAGGACCACCGTCTCAACATGGGTCGTGCGCGGGAACATGTCCACCGGCGTGATCCGCTCCGGCGCGTAACCCTCGTCGCGCAGAAAACGGATGTCCCGCGCCAGCGTCGCGGGGTCACAGGAGACGTATACCAGTCTGTCGGGCGCCATTTCGCCGATCGTGCGGCAGAGCCCGGCGCCGCAGCCCTTGCGCGGTGGGTCTACAATGATCACCTGCGGTGCGATGCCCTCCTGCCGCAGCTTTTCGGCGGCGGAAGCGGCATCGGAACAGAAAAAGCGAGCGTTTTCGATACCGTTTTGCTCGGCGTTGAGCCGTGCATCCTCCACCGCCTGCGGCACGATCTCCACACCGATCAGCTCCCGCACGCGGTGCGCCATAGTCAGCCCGATCGTTCCGGTTCCGCAGTAGAGATCGAGCAGGGTCTCGCCGCCGGTCAGCCCCGCTTCGCGCTGCGCAAGCATGTAAAGCTGTTCCGCTTGACGGCGGTTGACCTGATAGAACGAGTGCGGCGACAGGCGGAACGTCAGCCCGCACAGCCGGTCAAGCAGATACGGTCTGCCCCACAGGGCAAATGTGGACTCGCCGAGGATCACGTTGGTATCGCGCGCATTTTTGTTAACGCAGATTCCGACCAGCCCGGGAACCGCATTGCGCAGCTGTGCGGTCAGCGCATCGACCGCGGGGAGCTTTCCGGAGGTACAGACAAGGCAGATCAGAATTTCGCCGGTCTCCTCCCCTTTTCGTATGTAAATATGCCGCAAAAGACCGGTTTTTGCGCGCTCGTCATACGGCTGTACGGCATATTTTTTCATCCAGCGCGCGATTTCGCGGACAGCGACGGAAAACTCCTCCGGCTGGAGGCGGCAATCCTGCTGCGGGATAATGCGGTGACTCCGCAGCGCATAAAAGCCGATCTGCGCCGCGTGCTCGCCCGGCGCAACGGGATACTGCGCCTTATTCCGGTAACGGTCGACCGCCGGACTCGGGACGGTCGGCTCCGGCGTCAGCGTGCAGCCGCCGATACGCAAGACCGCGTCCGCCACCATCTGCCGTTTATACCGCAGTTCCGCCTCATAGGTCACATGCCGCCATGCGCACCCACCGCAAAGTTCAAAGGCTTTACAGTCCTTTTGCGCCGCTCCGGCGTTGATCCGGTCGGGCGACGGGATCAAAATGCGCTCGATTTTGCCGAAAGCGTGGCTTTTTTCCACCCGCAGAATACGGCAGAGTACCGTATCGCCCGGCGCCGTAAATGGCACAAAGACAATAAACCCCTGCGGCGAATCGGCATCGACATACCGGCCAAGCCCGCTCCCTTCGGAGGTGGCTGCCGTAATCGTCAGTTCAATTGTGTCATTTTTATGCAGCGCCAAAGCTGTCCACATCCTTTACCCCGCTATTATACCGCCCTTTTTACAGATATGCAACCGAAAATTTAAAAAACCGAGCGCAGCGAGGGATACTCCGCCACCCAAAGGCGGTCAAGCGCCTGCCGGCACTGCGTGACCTGTGCCAAAAAGTCCTCGCGGCAATCCTGCTCGGCATAGACGCCGAGCAGCAGGCTGCTTTGCGTCAGTTCATTCAGGTAGTTCTGATGAAACCACCAGCTCATCCAGCCGGTTTCCTGCCTGACCTGCCGGTAAAATCTCTCCGCTGCCGCGCGGCAATGCCCCGCTCCCGCTGTCTGTGCCAGCTGCCCGATCTCATCCAACTGTGCCGACAGCTCTGTGCGCACGGCGGAAAGGCGGCAGAGCGCATAGACGCCGGCACCGGCGATCACGGCGAGCAATATGAGTGCGATCACAACCCGTTTCACCGACTCTCCTCCTTTGGTACAATGTAGACCTCTTTTTTGCTGTCCACCGTCATGAGCAGTACATCCTCCTGCCCGACCTTCCGCCTGTGCAGGATCTGATCGACGTCTGCATCCGATAAGCCGATAAGCGGATACGTCCACCGGCAGCGGCGGCCGTCATGGATGACCGGATACATGACATCGTCCTCCGAGACCGCGAGAGACATATCCTCACAGGTGATGGGACTGCTCGCATGGGTCAGCGTAACGCTGATCTTGCCGTTGGTTTCGGCAATGGCTGTCTTGACCTGTCGGATGTCAAATATCTGCTGCTCTCTGAGCGAATCCATCAGGTCCTCAACCGTCAGCCGCAGCTTGACCATCGCCTTTTCGTCCGGCTTGCCGTCCCGGATCAAAATGATCGGATTACCGCTGACCAGACGGGACACAAACGGCAGCTTCATCATCAGAGCGGACACGATCAGCTCCAGGGCGACAAGCAGCAGGATCGGGATCAGACCGCCAAGGAGCGGTATAGAGCTATCCTGCATCGGCACGACCGCCAGATCCGCCATCAGCAGCGTGACAACCAGCTCGGTCGGCTGCAATTCTCCGAGCTGCCGTTTCCCCATAATACGCATAGCCAGCATCACAAACACATAGGTTATCACTGTACGGATGGCAATAATGGTCAAGAATATTGCCCCCTTTCTGTCCTTTTCACCGGACAGTATGGGTAAACGGACGGCAGAATATGCGGAGGGCGGCGGGAATATGACGATCTGCAGACACTGGTGGGGACGGATAATGGTGGGATTTCTTTTGGGGATCGGGGCGATCGCACCGGGGATCAGCGGCGGGGCAATTGCGGTGCTCTGCGGCGTGTATACCTCTATTGTTGCCGCGCTGTCCGGTCTGCTGTCCGATTTTAAACGCTCAACGGCATTTTTGTTCCCGCTCGGCATCGGCATTGCGGGCGGCTTCGCCCTGGGCGGCATGGCGCTCGACCGGCTGTTCCTCCTATTTGCCGATCAGCTCTACTGGAGCTTTGCGGGGCTGATTGCCGGAACCGTCCCAACGCTGTTTCAGGCGGCAAACCGGCAGGGATACCGTTTTCGCTATCTGCCGTGCGCTCTGGGCGGTATTGCCCTGACGGCACTGTTCCCGCTCCTGCCGCCGCTGCCCGAGCAGGGCGGAGGGTATGTCGCCCGCGCCGTAACGGGAATCATCCTCGGATTCGGTACGATCGTCCCCGGCGTCAGTTCGACCTGTCTGCTCATCGGCACCGGACTGTATGCGCCTTATCTGCGCGCCCTGTCGGCGCTGTCGGTTAAGGAACTGTGGCTGATCGTTCTGTGTGCTTTTTTAACCATATTGCTGCTGGCGCGGTTCATCGACTGGTGCTACCGGCACGCCTATGGGTACATCAGCTACGCCGTATTGGGATTTTTATGCGGTTCCGCCGTGCTGATCCTGCCCCCGCTCCCCGCTTCTCCGCTTGGAATGCTGTCTGCTTTCGCATTATTTTTCCTCAGTGCGCTGCTGTCCTTCCTTATTGCCGGTGCTGCAGCGCAAAAGAAAGCAGAAAAGGATTGAATTTCCCCCGCAAATTTGATATGATAATAAGAGAGATCATATGCAGGATTGGGGAACTGAGAAATGAAACGGATCATAACTTTTATTTCACTCTGCGGGCTTTTGCTGAGTCTGCTGTCCGGCTGTACGTTTACGCCTGACGACGCGGAAAGCGGTTCCTCCTCGGGACAGGATCCCACCTCCGTTCCCGGTTCCTCCGTCACGGTCAGTCTCAATGAATACGCCACCTCAGACACCGTCACCTATGCCGATGAGGACGGTGATTTTGTCAGCTGGGTTGAGCTGTATAATTACGGCACGTCCGCGGTCTCCCTCTCCGGTTTCACGCTTTCCGACAACCCAAAAAAGCCCGCGAAATGGGCATTCCCGGATGTGACACTGGAAGCGGGCGGATTTTTGCTCGTGTTTCTCTCCGGCAAGGAGAAGCCCTATGAAGCGGGCGGGGCGCTGCACGCTTCCTTTTCGCTGAGCGGCAAGGAGGAGGCGCTCACGCTGTATGAGCAAAGCGGCGCGGTGATCGACAGCATACCGGTGACAAAGCTGGTCTCCAACGTCACCTGCGGACATCCGCAGGAGGATCGCACCAAATGCGTGTTTTTCCCGCGTGCCACGCCCGGCACATCCAACACCGTGACCGGCTTTGACTCGATCGACAGCGCGCGCTATCCGCAAAACAAAACGCTGGTCATTTCCGAGGTCGCGCCGGTGCAGACCGATGCCGTCAAGGCGGCGGACGGCGACTATTACGATTACATTGAGCTGTATAACCCGACTAAAGAGCCTGTCAGCCTGAAAGGCTGCAGGCTCTCTGATCACAACCACATGCGCGCATTCACCACCCTTCCCGATGCGGAGGTGCCGGCAAACGGCTATTATCTGATCTGGTGCGGCGCAGACGAGGAGGAATATTCCTCCAGGAGCGGACAGACCTATATCAAAATGGGACTGAACCGCTACGGCGAAACGCTGACGCTGACTGATCCGCAGGGGGTCGTGCTCGATTCCGTCAAGACGGGACGGATCAGCGGTTCGGCATGCTGCGGTCGCGTTTCCCTGACCGACCCCGAAATCTACCGTCTGGACAAGCTGACGCCCGGTGCAAAAAATCCCACCGCCGGTCTGGGCGGTCCCGCGCCGACACCGGTCTTTTCCGAGCCGAGCGGGTATCTGCAGGCCGGCACCGCCGTCTCGATCTCCTGTCCCGGCGCCGCTGTTTATTACACTACCGACGGCAGCACGCCGACAAACCGCTCCGCGCGCTATACACAGCCGATCGTGGTCAACAGCTCTGTTACCGTGCGGGCAGTGGCGTATATGGAGGGACGCCTGCCCTCTGACACCTCATCGGGAAGCTATCTTGTCGGGCGCAGGCATACGCTTCCCGTCGTATGCCTCTCCACCGATCCGGACAACTTTTTTGACGAAAAGACCGGCATCTGGGCAAACGGTCCGGGCTATACCTCAGCCTTTCCCCACACGGGCGCCAACTACTGGAAGGATTGGGAACGTCCCGTGCATGTGGACTATGTCGATGAGCAGGGACAGGCACAGCTCTCCTTTGATGCCGGTGTGAAAATATTCGGCCAGTACAGCCGCGCCAACGCTCAGAAAAGCCTTTCTATCAACATGCGGGACAAGTACGGCGTGTCGGAGATCTGCTATCCGTTTTTCGGGGACAGCTGTCCGACCAACGTCTTTTCCGAATTGGTTCTGCGTGCATCCGGACAGGACTACAACATGGCGCATTTGCGCGATGCCTTCTGCTCGTCGGTGATCGCCGGTCAGATGGATCTCGACTTTATGGCCTACCGTCCGGTCGTGGTCTATTTAAACGGACAGTACTGGGGACTATACGATCTGCGGGAAAAGATCAGCGAAAGCTATGTCACCAACCGCTACGGCTGCAAAGAGGATCAGGTGGACATGATCAAGGGCAACCGCAGCGTGATGTCCGGCTCCTATGACGATTACGGCGCACTGCTTGAGTATGTGCAGGCGCACGACCTCTCCAAGGCGGAAAACTATCGCTATGTGACACAGCGCGTCGATGTACAGGAGCTGGTGAACCACTGGATCGCCGAGACGTTTTTTGTCAACACCG